>JAOXSB010000198.1 GCA_025800345.1 Mangrovicoccus sp.
CATGCATTCGACCACGATTTCGGCCCGATCTTCGCGCCGCTCCAGCGCCCCGGCGCTGCCGCCAGCCGCGCCGCCAATCACCGCCCCGGCCAGCGCGCCTTCGAGAGTGCTGGCCTCTTCATCGGCCAGCCCGGCCAAGACACCTAGCCCAGCCCCGATCAGAGCATCTTCGCGGGTTTGGCCATCCACTAGGGGTCTTTGCTTTGCCACCATTTGGCAGGCGCTGAGATCCGATTGAAAGCTCATGCTGGGGGCACCATCGGTGATGGGCACGTAATCAGCCCCGGTGCCGGCGCAGGCCGACACCAGCGCCATGGCAGGCAGCATAGCAGCAATAGAGAGACGATAAGCCATCAGGCAGTCCTTTCGAATATGTAAAATTTTGGGAAAACGGCTCAGAGAAAGGCCAGATCATCGGCATCGGAAATGCCGCGGAACACGATCAGATCGCCATCGCCTTCAAGACGGATAAAAACCCGACCGTCGCCTTCGCGGATATGGGCAATCTCGGCCCCGCCCAGATCGATCAGATCCTGGCCTTGCTCATAATCCCGGACCCGGTCCACTTCGCGAATGCCGTTCTCGGTGGCATCGCCAAAGACAAAGATATCTGCCCCATCACCGCCATGGAGCCAGTCGCGACCGGCCCCGCCAATCAACCGATCATCCCCGGCCCCGCCGCGCAGAACATCATTGCCCTCAAGACCGATGAGCTGGTTGTCGCTGTAAAACGCGGCATCTTTGCGCCAGAGCGTCAGGCGATTATCCCCCTCATCGCCCGCAAAAAGCGTGGAGCCATCGGCAAATTGCAAATCCGCGCGGGTCAGATCGGCTAAGGATCCGTCAAGGTGGAGCCCTGCGCCATCCGCAGTGATACTTAGCCCGAGGGCATCCTCGCTCACGTCAAGCTCGGCCGCGCTCACCCCTTCGATGGTGATCGGGCCGGGCTCGAAATCTGTGGTCCAAGCGGGGGTGTCGAGCAGGGTTTGCAAGGTCGCGATGATGCCGCTGACCGCGCCGATATCCAGATCCGGCCGCGTCACCGCGCTGCTTAGGATGAGGCCGCTTTCCACATGCAGATAAGTGGCGCTGTCGCTGCCCAATTTGCCGCCGGAGAACCCCACAAGGCTGCCCATCTCGCCCAAATCGATCAAGGTCAGCCCCATGCCATAGGACAGACCGGGCAGATCCGTGGGTGAGAAATCGGCCATTTGCGCCAGGGCTTCGGGTGAGACCAAGGATTGCTCCACCAAAAGCGCATGCACAAAACTGGTCATATCCGCGGTGGTCGAGACCACGCCGCCTTCGGCAAAGGCATCTTGCAGCGCTTCGGTGACCTCCAGCAGCCCCTCATCGGTGGGATAATAGCTCGAAAGCCGCAAAGGATCGTCGCGGAAATCATTCAGAAAGCTGTTCTCCATTCCCAAAGGGGCAAAGACCAAATCTTCCATCACCTGGCCCAAGGGCGCCTGGGTCACCGCCTCGATCACCCGGCCCAGCAGAGCAAAATTGGTGTTGGAATACTCATAGGCCGTGCCAGGCGCGAAATTGGCGGGCAATCCGCGCACCAAATCCAGCGCTTCATTGGTGCCGATCACCTGATCAGGGTTTTCCGCCACAAGGGTCAAAAACAGCCCATTGCCATCTTCATCTTCAAGCGCGGTGTAATTGGGAATGCCGCTGCGCATCTGCATGGCTTGGCGCAGGGTGACCTCTGATGCGCCTGCGATCCCTGCAAGCATCTCGGCGGGCAGGTAATCGCCAAAGCTTTGATCCAGATCCAATAGCCCCGCCTCGGCCAGTTGGAACAAGATCACCGTGGTGATCATTTTGGTCTGCGAGCCGCTTTCAAAGCTTTGGCCCGCCTCGGCAGGGGTTCCGGTTTCCAGATCGCTCAAGCCGCCTGCGGCCTGGGCCATGCGGGTGCCATCAAAGGCCGAGACCAGCGCGCTGGGCGCGCCGTAATGGGCAATGGCTTGGGCCAGATCTGCCACGGGAGCTTTCAGAGCGGTTGGGTTGAACACAGTCATTTTCGATCTTTCCAGTGAAGGGCTCGGGACCGGCCGAGCCGCGTTGAACTGGGGCTGTTTTGACCGAGTTTTTCTGCAGCGATCGACGCATCCAACCTGTCCGGACGTCCGCGCCAATGGGTTCGCACCTGCTCAGCAGAGGTGCAGATGCACTGGCATTGCCGATATATGGCTGTGTTTTCAGATAAATCGGGGAAAGAGGCTTGCAGCCCGGCGCGCTTGGGATCAGCATCGCTTGGAAGCTTTGGAAGACGCCTATGCGCCCTGATCACCTGCAAACGCCCCCGGCCAGCGAGGCCGCCAATGCCAGTTCAACGGTGCAATATGTGGTGGACACGCTGAAAATGCGCATCGTGGCCGAAGAATTTGCCGCCGATGAGCGCTTGCCCTCAGAGCGTAGCTTGGCCACGGATCTGGGTGTGGCGCGCAACACGGTGCGTATGGCGCTGGATGTGCTGGAACGCCAGGGGATGATCCTGCGTCGGGCGGGCAGCGGCAGTTTCGTGACCTATCGCGGCTTTGCGGAAAGCGAGGCGGTCTCGCCTTTGGCGGCGGAAACCGGGCCGCTGCATCTGCAAGCCATGCGCGGGATTATCGAGCCTGATATGGTGCGCCTGGCGATTATCTCCATGCCGCCACGCGCCATTGATGAGCTTGGCCGGATCCTCAGCGCCATGGAGGCGGTGCGCAATGATGCCAATCGCTTTGCCCGGCTGGAAGAGGAGTTCCACCGCTCCCTGGCGCAAGGCACGGGCAACCCACTATTGGTGGCCTGCTATAACCTGATCATTGATGCCCGGCGGCAAAGCTTTCGCGCGGCGATCAATCGACGCCATCTGACGCCCGCGCGCATTCAGACCTATCAACGGGGCTATAACGCGCTGTTCAACGCGATTGCGGCCCGCGATATTGAGGCGGCGGTGGAATTTATGAAGCTCAACCTGATCGAGGATCAGAAAATCCTGCTGCAAGAGGAATAGCGCGGCGAAGCGTTATGCTCGCTGATGCCAAAGCTGTTCGAGATCGCCCATATGGCGTTGCAACACGGGCGCATGTTGGGCCAGCCAATCCAATAGGGGCTCGAACCCGGCGATGCGGGCTTTGCCATCGCGGATCTCGACCACAGGCCAATCGCTGACCAGCGCGTTATCAATCCCGAACAGATCTGCGCCCCACCATTGCGCCGGGCCAAAGGCATGTTCCTGCCGCCCGTGTTTCATCGCCGCTAGGACCGAGACCGGATCAGTGCTGTCGGCCTCTTCCACCGCGCCGTGCCATAGATCCAGAATGGCGGGGTATTCCCAGGACACCGCGCTCCACTGCCCAGGAAAGCGGGCGGTGTATTCGCGATAGAAATCCGCAGGCTGGTTAAAGAAGAACCCGGTTTCCGACAGGGCCGGATCATCGAAATCGGGAAATTGGAACAAAAAGCCTTCCATAAATTCCGGCGAGGTCTGGGCCAGAAGCTTGTCATAGCCATCGGCGGTGCAGGACAGGATCTGCCCGGTAAAGCCATGGGCATAAGCGGCCTGGGTCAGCGCATGTACCAAAGGGGACGGGCTGGTGCACCAACATAGGGCATCTGGGCGGCCGTTGAGCATTTGCGCCACGATGGTCTCGGGATCGGCGCTGTCGAGATCATATAGCACCTCACCAGTGATCGCGATGCCTTCCACCTCGCAGGCGGCGCGGTAACTGGCCAGGGATGGCAGGCCCAGCCGGTCGGTTTGACTGCACAGGGCCATGCGCCGGATTTCGGGCCGGTGCCGCGCCATCCAGGCCACGCCGGTGACGTTATAGATCGGATGCGGCTCGGCGGGCGCGATGAGATAGGGCATATCCGGGCTGAGATCGCTGGGCAAAAGCGTCGAACACAGCAGCCCTGCCTCATGCAGCAGATCTTGCGCTGCGCGCAGATCTTCTCCGCCCAGGGTCAAAAGCAGTTTGATATCTTGGTCTAGCAGATCCTGGGTGGCGGCGCGGGTCTGGCCCGGCCCACCAGCACTATCGCGGGCCAGGATTTCCACTCGATGCCGTTGGCCGCGAATGCGCAGCCCCCCCGCCCGGTTGATCCGATCTTGCCAAAGCAAGCAGCCCTCAAGCCCTGGCTGCCCCCACGATTGCAGCTTGCCCGAAAGCGGTGCCAGAAACCCAATGTGAATCGGTTGCACGCTTTGGCTGCGCAGCTGGGGCAGGGCGCCGGTGACTGCGAGACGTTGGGCGATTGTTGTTTTGCTCATTTTTTGACCTCAATGGCCAGATCTTGGCGGTTTTTGACCGGCAGGTCAAAAGAGAATTATTCCTGGAAAGAAAAAATATTGACTGCAGGATAAGAGCCTGTCTGTGATTGGTATAAGCCAAAGGAACCACAGCTGTAAATTGGTTCATACCAAATCGGAAGGGACTCACATGACCAAACGCATCGCCATTATCGGCGCCGGGCCATCGGGCCTCGCGCAATTGCGGGCCTTTCAGTCGGCGGCGCAAAAAGGGGAAGAGATCCCAGAGATCGTGTGCTTTGAAAAGCAGCATGATTGGGGTGGGCTTTGGCTTTATACCTGGCGCACGGGTCTGGATGAGAATGGCGAGCCCAACCATTGCTCCATGTATCGCTATTTGTGGTCCAATGGCCCCAAAGAGGGTCTGGAATTCGCCGATTATTCTTTTGAAGAGCATTTCGGCAAACAGATCGCATCCTATCCGCCCCGCGCCGTGCTGATGGATTATATCGAAGGTCGTGTGAAAAAGGCCAATGTGCGCGATTGGATCCGGTTCAACACGCCGGTGCGTTGGGTCGATTATGACGAAGAGACCGCGAAATTCACTGTCACCGCCCATGATCATGAAAAAGACAGCACCTATAAAGAGGTGTTTGACCATGTGATCGTGGCCTCAGGTCATTTCTCGACCCCGAATGTGCCCTTCTATGAGGGGTTCGACAATTTCAACGGTCGCATCCTGCACGCCCATGATTTCCGCGATGCGCGCGAATTTGCAGGCAAGGATATCTTGTTGGTGGGCGCGTCTTACTCGGCCGAGGATATCGGCTCACAATGCTGGAAATATGGCGCGAAATCCATCACCACCTGCTATCGCTCTGCGCCCATGGGCTTCAAATGGCCGGAAAACTGGGAAGAAAAGCCCGCGCTGGAGAAAGTTGACGGCAACACCGCCTATTTTGCTGATGGCTCCACCAAGGATGTGGACGCGATCATCCTCTGCACCGGCTATAAGCACTTCTTCAACTTCCTGCCCGATGATCTGCGCCTGAAAACCGCCAACCGCTTGGCCGCAGCGGATCTCTATAAAGGTGTGGTTTATGCCAATAACCCCAACATGTTCTATCTGGGCATGCAGGATCAGTGGTTCACCTTTAACATGTTTGACGCCCAAGCTTGGTATGTGCGCGACATCATCTTGGGCAAGATCGAGGTGCCCGCCGAGAAAGAAGCCCTACTGGCGGATGTGAAAGAACGTGAAGAGCGCGAAGAAGCCAGCGATGACGTGAAATACGCCATCAAATACCAGGCTGAATATGTCAAAGAGCTGGTGGCCGAGACCGATTACCCGAGCTTTGACATTGATGGCGCATGCGAGGCCTTTTTTGAGTGGAAAGGCCATAAGGCCGAAGACATCATGGCCTTCCGGAACAATTCCTACAAATCGGTGATCACGGGCACCATGGCGCCTGTGCATCACACGCCTTGGAAGGATGCGCTGGACGATTCCATGGAAGCCTATCTCAAAAACTGAGCCGCTCAGTTATCGACAAGGGCAGGCGGGGAACCGCCTGCCTTTTCCGCCTTGCGTTTGGAGACGCGCCTTATGTCGATTTATCCCGAAGTGGTTCCCGGCCCGCCGCGACCCAGTGTTATCCGCCAGATCGGGGCCATGGCCTTGCCGCCCGGATGCGAGCGCTATGCAGTGCCCGGTGCTGGGGCGATCTTATTGACATTGCGCGCAGGCGACCGGCTTGAGATCCTCAACCTTGAGGGCGCACAAGCGGGTGAGATCGTGCCCATAGATATGGAGGGGCGCTGTGATCCGGGCCTGCTTGGCGTTTCAGGCGATGGCACCGGCGCGGGGCTTCAAGCTTTGCTCGCCAGCGGCAATGACAGCTTGGCCCGGTTGCAAAAAGGCATGGCCCGGCGCGGTGTGGATCTGAGCGCGTTGCGGTCTATCGGGGTGTTTGGCGGGGCCTCGCCCGCGGGGGATCGCGCCGAGTTCACCGCAGGCCAGGATGGCAGCGTGGTGATCGCTGCCCCCGGCGCGCCGATGGATTTTGAGCGCCAAGACACGCTGACCTCGCTGACGGTCTATATATACCGTGCCAAGGTGCAGGCCGGGCAACGCCATCCTTTGCCCGAACCCTTGGCTGATCCGCTGCAAGATATACGCGTGGGATCCTCCACCGCCGAAAGCTATCTGGTGCGGGCGGGCGAATATATCCAGATCATCGATGTGGATGGGCGCCAATGTACCGATTTTCAGTGTTTCGATGCGCGCAAGCTTGATCGCGGCATTGTCCATCCCCTGGATGTGACCACCACCCGCACGGTGCAGCACCGCGATTATCCAATGCCAGGGCTGCATGCGAAATATTATGATCACGAGATGCTGCCCTTGGTGGAGGTGATCCAAGACACTTGCGGGCGTCACGATGCGTTCGCCTTAGCCTGTGCCCCGAAATACTATGACGATATGGGCTATCCGGGGCATATCAATTGCACCGATAACTTTAATGGGGCTTTGGCAAAGCATGGCGTGCCCGCGCGGCCCGGCTGGATGGCGGCCAATTTCTTCTTCAATACTGGGATCGACGACCACGGGGTGCTTTATGCCGACGAGCCCTGGTCGCGCCCGGGCGATTATGTGCTGATGCGGGCGCTCACGGATATTGTTTGTGTCAGTTCTGCCTGCCCTGATGACACTTCTGCAGCCAATGGCTGGAACCCTTCTGATATTCATGTGCGCAGCTATTCCGGTGAAGAGCGTTTTCAGCGCGCCTCTGCCTGGCGCCCAACCCCGGAGTCCGATCCTCAAATGACCAAACAGACCGGCTTCCACGAGAGCTTTGCCAAACACACCCGCAATTTCGTCGAGTATAACGGCTATTGGCTGGCCAATTGCTATGCGGATGCGGGGCCGATCGAAGAATATTGGGCTTGCCGGGAAAAGGCGGTGATCTTGGATCTTTCGCCATTGCGCAAATTCGAGGTCACCGGCCCGGATGCCGAAGCGCTCCTGCAATATTGTATGACCCGCAATATCCGCAAACTTGCTGTGGGCCAGGTGGTCTATACCGCCATGTGCTACCCCCATGGGGGGATGATTGATGACGGCACCGTGTTCCGTTTGGGCAAGGATAACTTCCGCTGGATTGGTGGCTGCGATTATGGCGGGGAATGGCTGCGCGAGAAGGCCCAAGAGCTGGGCCTGAACGTGCTGGTGCGCTCCTCTACGGATCAGCAGCATAATGTGGCGGTGCAGGGCCCTGAAAGCCGCGATATTCTCAAACAGATTATCTGGACCCCGCCGCATCAGCCGGGTTTGACCGAGATCGATTGGTTCCGCTTCACCGTGGGCCGCATTGGCGGCGAGCATGGGGTGCCAGTGGTGGTCTCGCGCACGGGCTATACCGGCGAGCTGGGCTATGAAGTGTTCTGCCATCCCAAAGATGCGGGAGTGGTGTTTGACGCGATCTGGGACGCGGGCAAGCCCCATGGTCTGCGCCCCATGGGGCTTGAAGCTTTGGATATGGTGCGGATCGAGGCCGGGCTGATCTTTGCGGGCTATGATTTCTGCGAACAGACCGATCCTTTTGAGGCGGGTATCGGCTTTACCGTGCCGCTCAAGAGCAAAGAAGAGGATTTCATCGGGCGCGAGGCCCTGATCCGGCGCAAGACAACGCCCGCGCGCAAACTGGTGGGGCTGGTGATCGACAGTGCGGTGGATGTGGCCCATGGCGATCCGGTGCATCTGGGCCGGGCCCAGATCGGCGAGGTTACATCTTCCATGCGCTCGCCGCTGCTGCGCAAGAATATCGCCCTGGCCCGCGTGGATGTGACTTGCGCCGAGATCGGCACGGCGCTGGAGGTTGGCAAGCTGGATGGTCAGCAAAAACGCTTACCTGCCGAAGTCACCGGTTTTGCGCATTACGACCCTGGCAAGACGCGTCCGCGTTCTTAACCCTTCAGGGCAGTTCTCCTGGTTTTGCGATAGGGCGGTGCATTTGCGCTGCCCTTTTTTGCGCCTGGGTTCTGGTGTGATTGCGG
>JAOXSB010000205.1 GCA_025800345.1 Mangrovicoccus sp.
TGGCGAGACATTGGATATCATTGGCCGTCAGATCACTGGCTCGGTTCCCGAAGGGGCCAGCGGGGCCAATACTGTGATCGCTTATGAGCCGGTTTGGGCCATTGGCACGGGCCGCACGCCGAGCCTAGAGCAAATCGCTGAAGTGCATGATTTCATGCGCGAGGCTTTGGGTAAACACTCAGGGGCAGAGGCTGCCGCGGATATGCGGCTACTTTATGGCGGGTCAGTGAAACCCGGCAATGCGGCCGAGATTTTCGCGGTGTCCAATGTGGATGGGGCTTTGGTTGGAGGGGCATCGCTTAAAGCCTCTGACTTTGGTCAGATCGTGACCGCATTGGCGCAAGCGGGCGCATAAATCCCCGCGCCTGGGGGGGCTGGCTGCGGTGTCAGTGCAGCGCCCCCAGCAAGTGCGAGATGGCAAAGCCTGTCACCATGGCCCAGCCCATGGAGGCTAGGGTGCCAATGATCACATATTCTGCGATGCGCCGGTCATTGGATGAGGCGTTGAAACGCAGAATGGATTTCGCAGCGATCAAAAAGGCCACGCCCGTTGGATGGCCTGCGATGATCAGCAAATAGGCCAAGCCGCGCTCTAATTCCCCAATACGTTGGCTGGCGCCTTCCAGCCCGCTGGTTTGCGGCTGCAGGATTTTGTCATTGTCCCAATTGGCCTGATAAGGGGTCATGAGTTTGGCAATGGCAAAGCCGCCTGCGCGCACTGATACCAGCCCCCCTGCGGTGATGGCCATAGCGGCAGGGGCAAGCGCGGCAAGTTCAGGGGGCAATATGGTGGGCCATAGCCCGGCTTGCCAAAGCGCAGGGGCATAAGCGGCGAGGATCACCAGCGCCAAAAGATGCGCGGCTTGATCGGCAAGAAACGGGCCAAGCTGATCCCCGACCCGCATTTTTATGAAATCGGTTGAAAAATGCAGTCCCGCCAGAGCGGCCAGGGCCAAAAGCGTTTCGGGCGCGCGTGGATCGGCACCGGTGATGATCCAGGCAGTGAGCACCACGATCATAATATGCTGGGCGAGGCCCGAGAGCCGATGTTTGGCCGCAATCATCGCGCCGGTTTGAAACAGGAAATCTGCCAGAACATGGGCCAGAAGCAGGGCGGTAAAGGTCTCAATCATAGGAGTTTATCAACAGGTCTTTGAGCCTGTAATTTAAATAACAGGTCATGACGCCTGTTTCTTCGTGTCGGATAAAAAGGTGGTAAGGGTGGTTTCAAAATCGGTTAAGGCTGCTTCTACGGCCCAAAACCGGGCCGCTTGCAGGCGATCAGCCACGCTTTGTTGGCGTATGCCGATATGCTCTGCGATTTGCATCTGCGTTTTGGGGGCGGGCGGCAGCACATAAAGCAAAGCTTGGGCTTGTTCACGGCCCCAGTTTTGCTGCACCGCATCCAAAAGGGCGCAAAGGCCAGGGCCAAGGGCAGGGGCGCCGTCTGCGGCCATGATCAAGCGGCGATTGCGGGGCATGTTATCAAGCATATGGCCCGCGCGCTGAAAGGCGCTGCCCTCGGCGCTGGAGAGATCCTCAGCACTGCCCATCTTTGCCTCACCCAGCCCAAGGCTCAGCCGGGTCTCTAGCCCGCAATCGCTGGCCCGCAATGTGGCCAGTAGATAAAGCGCGCTGCGCAAAGCCAATTCTGGCCGTGCCAACACCACTTGCCAGCCATCGCCACGAAACCGGGTAAAGCGCAGGCTTGCCCCATGCCATATGGCGCAAATCTCGGCTGCGCTTTGCAAACTGGCAAATGCGACATGAACCGCCTCGGGGGATGCCCGGGTCGATTTAACAAGATCGCCTGTAAGTACCGCCGCCTGCATTCTGAGCTATCCTGCCGCCATGTTCTCAACCTGGCCAAGCCGGGCCCATGAGGCAAGCAAAGATCTGAAAGCGCGTCGAAATATACGGTTACATAAAGCCCAGTTCGAGCTTGGCCTCATCCGACATCATATTCATGCCCCAGGGGGGCTCCCAGGTGAGTGCGACATTCACGGTTTTCACACCAGCCAGAGGCTCGATCGCGTCGGCCACCCATCCGGGCATTTCCCCTGCAACCGGGCAGCCCGGCGCGGTGAGCGTCATGATGACATTCACATCGCTCTCGTCACTGATCTCGATGGTGTAAACCAGACCAAGATCATAGATATTCACGGGAATTTCGGGGTCAAACACCGTGCGGCAGGCCTCGACCACGCTGTCATATAGCGGGTGATCAATGCTCGACGGTTTGATCAGCGGCGCGCCTTCAAGATCTTGGATCTGAACTGTGGGCGCGGTTTCGGGCGCGGACATGGGCATTTCCCTTACAAAACTGTCAGGTAATATAGATAGAGCGCGCTGAATCGTCCAGAGCCAGCACAGCAGCCTGGCACAGTTTCCTGCATCGAAGACAGTCCCGCTCAATTCAACAGCAGGCTGCCACGCACCATAGCCGCCATCATGGCAAAAGCCGTTATGTGCCAAGTCTTTGCCCAATCGCGCCGCTGGTTTGCGTAGAAGTTCATGCTTCGTTCACGTTTTGCAGTTGGCGACTCGCCCCTTGCGCACTAAGTTGGGCCGATGGGTCCAAGGGGCATTTCATGGCCGAGCTGAAAAAGATCGAAGTGCGCGGCGCGCGCGAGCACAATCTGAAAAATATTGATGTGGAAATTCCCCGAGATGAGCTGGTGGTGATCACTGGCCTGTCGGGTTCGGGTAAATCCTCGCTGGCCTTTGACACGATCTATGCGGAAGGCCAGCGCCGCTATGTGGAAAGCCTGTCGGCCTATGCGCGGCAATTCCTGGATATGATGGAAAAGCCCGATGTGGATCATATCTCTGGGCTCAGCCCGGCGATTTCCATCGAGCAAAAGACCACCTCAAAAAACCCGCGCTCCACTGTGGGCACCGTCACCGAGATCTATGATTACCTCCGTCTGCTCTTTGCCCGCGTGGGCACGCCCTATAGCCCGGCCACCGGCCAGCCCATCGAGGCCCAACAAGTGCAAGACATGGTCGACCGGATCATGGCGCTGGAAGAGGGCACGCGCGGCTATTTGCTGGCGCCGATCATTCGCGATCGTAAGGGTGAGTATCGCAAAGAAATGCTGGAGCTGCGCAAGCAAGGCTTTCAGCGCGTTAAAGTGGATGGCGAGTTCTACGAGCTCGACACGCCCCCGAAACTCGACAAGAAATTCCGCCATGACATTGATGTGGTGGTGGACCGGATCGTGGTGCGTGAAGGTCTTGAAACCCGCCTTGCGGACAGTTTGCGGACGGCGCTGGATCTGGCCGATGGCATCGCGATCCTAGAAACCGCTCCGAAAGAAGGTGATCCAGAGCGTATCACCTTTAGCGAGAATTTCGCCTGCCCGGTTTCAGGATTTACCATTCCCGAGATCGAGCCGCGGCTGTTTTCCTTTAACGCGCCCTTTGGGGCCTGTCCCGATTGTGACGGGCTTGGGGTGGAGCTGTTTTTTGACCAGCGCTTGGTGGTGCCGGATGCGGCATTGCCCGTGGCCGACGGGGCCCTGGCCCCCTGGCGCAAGGGTAAATCGCCGTATTTTCTGCAAACCATCGAGGCCATCGCCAAACATTACGAATTTGATGCCAAGCTGCCCTGGAAAGACCTGCCCGCCCATGTGAAGCAGGTCTTCCTATATGGATCTGGCGAGGACGAGATCGATTTTCGCTATGACGAAGCCGGCCGGGTTTATGAGGTGCGCCGCCCCTTTGAAGGGGTGATCCCGAATATGGAGCGGCGCTACCGCGAAACCGACAGTTCCTGGGTGCGCGAGGAATTCGAACGCTATCAGAACAACCGCTCTTGTGGCACCTGCGGCGGCCACCGGCTTCGGGCTGAGGCTTTGGCGGTAAAAATCGCTGGGCTGCATGTGGGTGAAGTGGTGCAAATGTCGATCCGCGATGCGGCCGATTGGTGCGCGGGCGTGCCCCAAACTCTGAGCAAGCAGAAAAACGAGATTGCCCATGCGATCTTGAAAGAGATCCGCGAAAGGCTCGGATTTCTCAATAATGTAGGTCTGGAATATCTCACGCTTTCGCGCAATGCGGGCACTTTGTCAGGGGGCGAAAGCCAGCGGATCCGCTTGGCCAGTCAGATCGGCTCGGGGCTCACAGGCGTGCTTTACGTGCTTGATGAGCCCTCAATCGGGCTGCATCAGCGCGACAATGACCGACTGTTGACCACCCTGAAAAACCTGCGCGATCAGGGCAATACCGTGATCGTGGTGGAGCATGATGAAGAGGCCATCCGCGAGGCGGATTACGTGCTTGATATTGGCCCAGGCGCCGGGGTGCATGGAGGCCAGATCATCGCC
>JAOXSB010000232.1 GCA_025800345.1 Mangrovicoccus sp.
CTTGGCTTGAACAAAAAGAACCCATCTTCATCTGTGCGCACCCGGCCCAATTCGTTGCCATCAGGCCCGGCCACCACCACTTCGGTATCCACGGCCATTTCGCCATTTGAAAAGCCAAGCTCGCCTTCGATGGCCTCGCCCGCGGGAAATACCCCGGCGATGACCTTATGGGCCAGGGCCGGCAATGGCGCGGCGCAAAGCACTGCAATCAAGATCAGATATTTCATGCGGCCACCTTTTTAACAAAAAGCTCTGGTTTGACCTTGCGGGCGAGCAGAACCGCAAAACCGGTCAGCACAGCCTCGATCACCATCACGGGGATGTGGGCGAAAAACACAAGCTTGGCTGCGGGCAGGAACTCGTCTCCCGACAGGGCCAGAGACAGGGCCACGAGCCCGGTTGTGGCCGCAATGGCAAAAGCCCCACCCATAGCGCCCCAGATCGCACCCTGCACAGGCGTGCCGCGCCCAATCAGACGGCCAAAGATCAGCCAAGCCAGCACCGCAGGCAGCGCGATATTCACAGTATTCACACCCAGCACGGTGAGCCCGCCAAAGCCGAAAAACACCGCTTGCAGCAAAAGCCCAACGAAAAGCGCGGGGAAAGCGGCCCAGCCGAGCAAAAGCCCGGCCAGACCGTTTAAGATCAAATGTACCGAAGACGGCCCGATAGGCACATGGATCAGCGAGGCCACGAAAAACGCGGCCGAGAGCACCCCAGCAGTTGGAATGCGGTCGAGATCCAAAGATCTGCGCCCCAAGGCGATCCCGCCGGCCGCAGCGATGGCACCGCCGATCACCACAGGGTTGGAAAGCGCGCCGTCAACGATATGCATGGATCACTCCATGTCCCAAGCGCGGATCCAGATCACCGCATCTTGGCTAAGCTCTTTGCCCTCATGCTCGGTGACCGGG
>JAOXSB010000269.1 GCA_025800345.1 Mangrovicoccus sp.
GCTTGCAAGGACGGCACATCCCCAGCCCCTTGGGCCACGGCGCTGCGCAATTGCCCGCAGGATGTGGCGGTGCAGGTACATACCAGCGCCGTTGCGGGCAAAGCGGCCGTGCCCCCATCGCGCACGGAGAAAAGCTCGCCCTCTTTGGTGAAGCGGCGAATATGCCAGGGCCAGATCTGGATTTGATCGGCCACCGCCTGTTGCACCCGGCTGGCTTGATCCCAAGCGCCCACCGCAATCGCGCCCACCAAACGGCCACGTTGCAAAAACAGCCGCCGATAAGACGACCCTTCATGATAGCTGAGCGATTCAATATGGCGCGCCGCATCTAGCTGTTCCACCGGCCCGGCCGAGAACACATCCGCGCCCAAAACCTTTAGCCGCGTGGCAGGCAGCGAGCCGTGATAGCCGCCCTGACCGCCGGCAATGACCGAAGCGGCCATATCCGCTTGGTCCAAGCCAGGGCCCACCAGCCCATAGACCTGACCATCATGTTCCGCGCATTCGCCCACGGCGAAAATCGCCGGGTCATTGCTGCGCAATTGATCATCCACCACCACGCCGCGCCCGACGCCCAAACCGGCCTCTTTGGCCAACCAAGTATTGGCGCGCACCCCGGTGCAGATGATCACTGTATCCGCCGCCATTTCGGTGCCATCGCGCAGATGCACCTTTTCCACACGGCCCAGGCCCGAGATGCCCGTAACCGACTGGCCGCAGAGCACCTGAACGCCCAGCATTTCGATCCGCGCTTGCAGCTCTGCCGCCCCCGCCCGATCCAGCTGGCGCGGCATCAAACGGCCTTCATGTTCCACAATCGTGACCTGCGCGCCCCGGCGCTGCATGCCCCGCGCGGCTTCCAGCCCCAACAGCCCGCCGCCGATCACCACCACATGGCGGGCAGATAGCGAGCGGGCGATCAACCATTCCGTGTCCGCATGATCGCGAAAGGTGAACACTCCGGGCAGATCGCTGCCCGCGATCCGAGGCATATGGGCGCTGGACCCGGTGGCCAGGATCAGCGTCTCGTAAGGCCAACTGCCCCCATCGCTGGTGATGACCTGGCGCGCGCCGCGATCAATCCGTTCGGCGCGCAAGCCATTATGAATGGTGATCAGATCGCTATGGGCGCTTTCTTCGGGGCGATGCAGGGTGATGGCATCAAACCCCACCTCTCCGGCGAGCAATGGCGTGAGCTTGACCCGATTATACGGCAGCACCGATTCCGCATTGATCACGCGCACCGGCTGACCTGCTGCCGCAAGGCGCTGTGCGGCGCGCATGCCCACAGGGCCACCACCGATGACCAAAACGGGCAATGTGGTGTCAGAAACAGGCGCGAGCCTCTCCGATGGGATGAGAGCGGTCATAGAGTCTTCCCGGTATCCGTGGCCGAATATGCTGCGTCAGCATTCAATGCTGCGGGTCGCTCACGCGGCGCCATTGCCGGATTACGAAATGGGTAGGCTCCATTGCCTGAAACCAAGGAACCCTGCCGGCCCGTGGTTGAGAAGCAGTTTTTCTGCCATCACTTGCAGATAGCCCCAAGCGACCTTAGGGCCGCTGCGGATCTAAACAATAATTCGAAATACTGCTTAATATTCGTGCGCTTTGGAAGCGCCCATTTTCTGCATCTGCGAAAGCGCACGGCAGAATTGGGCAATACGCTCCCAGATCAGGCCACGCCTGTGGAGCCGAATCCCCCGCTGCCCCGCGCTGTATCGGACAATTCCGTGACCTCGATGGGCTCAAAACGGTGCAGTTTCGCGATCACCGCTTGGGCGATGCGGTCCCCATGCTGAATGGTGAAGGGCTCTGGCCCGAGCAGCATGAGCCCGATCTGAACGATACCGCGATAATCCTCATCCACCGTGCCAGGGCTATTGGGCACGATGAACCCATGTTTCAAAGCCAGGCCAGAGCGCGGCCGGATCTGCATTTCCGTGCCTTGAGGCAATTCCACATGAAAGCCCGTGGAGATCAGCGCGAATTGGCCCTGGGTGAAGGTGATTGGCCCATCGGGTAGAAAGGCGCGCAGATCCATCCCTGCCGCCCCGGCGCTGGCATAGCTGGGCAAAGGCAGGTCCGCATTGCCCGCAGCACGTTTGAATTTGATCTCTGCCATCATGCCCGTCAGGCCCCTCGTTATCGTCACTCTTGCAGTGCCGCCGCGATGCGCGCCGCCAAACGGCTGGCCACATCGGTTTTGCTCATGCGCGGCCAGGTCTCTGCATCTTTCTCGGAAATCAGCGTCACCGCATTCTCAACCCCGCCCATGATCCCGGTTTCCGGCGAGACATCATTGGCCAGGATCCAATCGCAGCCTTTGCGCGCTCGTTTGGCCGTGGCATGGGCGATCACATCATCGGTTTCCGCAGCAAAGCCCACCACAAGGCCGGGCCGCCCGGCCTCCATCTGCGAAATCCGCGCCAGAATATCGGGGTTTTCCGCCAGCTCCAGCGGCGGCGGTGCGGCCCCTGGGGCTTTTTTCACCTTAGAGCGGCTCTCGCTGATCACCCGCCAATCGGCGACGGCGGCGGCAAACACCGCCGCATCCGCGGGCATCGCGGCTTCGACCGCTGCCAGCATTTGCGCCGCGGTTTCCACCGCGATCACATCCACCCCTTGGGGCGGCGGGGCACTGGCCGGGCCGGTGACAAAGCTCACCCGTGCCCCAAGCTGCGCCAATGCCGCGCCAATGGCCGCCCCTTGCGCCCCAGAAGAGCGATTGGCGATATACCGCACCGGATCGATGGGCTCATGGGTGGGACCAGAGGTGACCAGCACATGCCGCCCGGCCAATGGCCCCTCGCCCAAGGCCGCCTGAGTGGCGGCCACAATCGCGGGCGGCTCGGACATACGGCCAAAGCCAAACTCACCGCAGGCCATATCCCCCTCATCGGGGCCCACAACCAGCGCGCCATCCTGGGTCAATTGCGCCAGATTGCGCTTTGTGGCGGGGTGCTCCCACATGCGCACATTCATAGCCGGGGCAATCAGCACCCGCTTATCTGTGGCCATCAGCAAGGTAGAGGCCAGATCATTGGCCAAACCAGCGGCCATCTTGCCCATCAAATCCGCCGTGGCCGGGGCCACCACCACCAGATCAGCAGCGCGCGACAGCTCAATATGACCCATCTCTGCCTCAGCGGTGAGATCAAAGAGATCGCGATGCACCTTAGCGCCGGCCAAAGCCCCGACGCTGAGAGGGGTGACAAATTCCTCTGCCGCGCGGGTCAGCACCGGCACCACCGACGCTCCGGCCTTTTGATAAAGCCGGATCAATTCCAAGGATTTATAGGCTGCGATCCCGCCGCCAATAATCAGAAGTATGCGTTTGCCCGCCAACATGCCTGGTCTCCCTCAGATCCAGCATTAGGCAGGGCGGGCGATGAACTCAACCGCTCTTAGCAAAGGCGGCGCAGGGATCTTCGCGCTCAGCCGGGGCTGTCACCAGCCAAAGATCAAAGGGCGGGATCTCTTGGCCAGGCTCTTCCACCTGACCAATGGACAACACCGTCACATCGGGCGCGGCCAGGGCCAAAGCGGCAGGCATCCCCCAATCTTGGCGCGCATGGCCCGAGCCGGTGATCACCGCCACCGGCCCGCCGGTCTCCGCAAGCGCTTGCAATGTGATGCGCGCAAAATGGGCATCGCGCAGCCGCTGGGCATCGACCATGCCTGGCAACAAATCCTCGGGCAGCGCGTCACAATGGGCGGTAAATTGGAACGCCTCGCGTGCCGATTGCATATCCTCGGGCAAAGGCTGATCCAGGCCAAATCGGGCAGCATCTTCACCAAACACCTCGGGCAAGGGGGAGCCAAACACCTCGCGCAGCTTGTCCCGCGGCAGGTCCATCCCATAGATCTGGGCCGCGCCCAAAGCCTCAAACACCGGCAGATACAGCGCGAAATCGGGCCAGCCATGGGCCTCCCAACCCAGCTCTGCGCCCAAAGCCGCGTCTTTTATCGGAGCTTGATTGACCATTTGCGCCTGGCCTGGGCTGAGCATCTCAAACACCACCGCAGCAGGCGCAAGCGCGTGCAACGCGCGGGCCTGATTGTCGTGATGCATCCCATTGTCATGAACCTCGCCCAGAATATAGATCTGCGCCGCTGGCAGATCATCCAGGGCTTCTGGAGGAACCTCTTCCGCCTGAGCCGCGCCCATAAGCATCAGCCCCGCAAAAGCCGCGCCAATTGCCCAATCTTTGCATGAAATCTTCATGCTAAAAAGTGATGCACCTCACTGGATTGGGCTTCAAGGCTTTTGCGCATTTTGCCAAAGGCGGCGGCCTCGACCTGGCGCACCCGCTCTTTGCTCAGGCCCAATTCCCGGCCAAGGCTTTCCAATGTGCGAGGTGCCTCTGCGAGTTTGCGCTCGCGCACGATGAACCGCTCGCGCTCGCTCAACCCGTCCATCGCTGAGACCAACCAACCACGCAATGTGCCCAGATCCTGGTCTTGCTCGACGATTTGCGAGGATTGCGCCGTGTCATCTTCGAGCAGATCAATCCATTCGCGCCCGTCTTCATCCGCAGATTGGGTGGCATTGAGCGAGAAATCCGAGCCGCCCAAACGGCCCTCCATCATCTCCACATCATGGATCGGCACGCCCAATTCGCTGGCCACCATCTGATGCAATTGATGGCGGTCTAGCTCGACCCCATCGGCCATGGCCTCGCGTTCGACCTGGGCCTGCACCCGGCGCAGGTTGAAAAACAACGATTTCTGGGAGGATGTAGAACCGGTGCGCACCATGGACCAATTGCGCATCACATAATCTTGGATCGACGCTTTGATCCACCAGACCGCATAGGTGGAAAACCGCACACCCCGGTCAGGATCGAATTTATCCGCCGCTTTCATCAGGCCAAGACCTGCCTCTTGGATCAGGTCATTCATGGGCGCGCCATAGCGTTTGAACTTGGACGCCATGGAAATCGCCAAGCGCATATAGGCGGTAATCAACCGATGCAGCGCCGCTTCATCGCGCTGATCGCGCCAGGCATAAGCAAGCTGCAATTCCGTCTCTGCATCCAGCAATTCAGCTTGCATCGCTTGGCGCGACAACGATTTATCGAAATGCGTATCCAAAGCCATGTGGCGATCCCCTGGTTCTCGCGCGCCTTTGCGCTGCTGTGATCTTTGCAAGGGTTACGCAGGGTGCAGCAAAGCGGATCAAAGAAAGTAGAAAAAATGTTGCCTCATCTCACTCTCATCTTAGGCGGCGCGAATTCCGGCAAATCCGCCTATGCCGAGGCGCTCTGTTGCCAATCGGGCCTGTCGCGGATCTATATCGCCACCGCCCAGGCCTTTGACGATGAAATGCGCCAGAAGATCGCCCGCCACCAACACAGCCGCGGCACCGATTGGCACACGGTGGAAGCGCCCCTGGATCTGGCCCCGGCCTTGGCCAGCGCTACGGCAGAGCAGGTGATCTTGCTCGATTGCGCCACGCTTTGGCTGAGCAATCATTTGCTGGCAGGCAATGATCTAGACGCCCAAAGCGATGGGTTGCTGCGCGCCTTGGCCAAGACAGCCGCGCCGGTGGTTGTGGTTTCGAACGAAGTGGGTCAAGGCGTGGTGCCCGAAAGCCCCATGGGCCGCGCCTTTCGCAGCGCCCAAGGCCGGTTGAACCAAGCCCTTGCCGCCCAGGCCGCCCATGTGGTGGCCGTCATGGCTGGGCTGCCGCTTGTATTGAAGGACACCCGCCCATGAGCACCCTTTGGCTGATCCGCCATGGCCCCACCCATCGCAGCGGCATGCATGGCTGGAACGATATTCCCGCAGATCTGTCCGATCATGCAGCCTTGGCGCGGCTGGCGGCGGCCTTGCCCGAGGATCTGCCGGTGATTTCCTCGGATCTGATCCGGGCCCGCGCCACAGCCGATGCGATCCAGGGCAATCGCGCCCGCCTTGGCGATGATCCCAGCCTGCGCGAGATGCATTTCGGCGATTGGGAGGGCAAAGAGTTCGATGAGGTTTGGGAAACCACACCAGAGCTTTCCAAAAAGCTCTGGGACGAGCCAGGCGAGACCGCCCCGCCCGGCGGCGAAAGCTGGAATGCCCTGCGCGCGCGGGTGGATGCGGGGCTTGATGCGCTGATGGCCGCCCATCCCGGCGGGCTGATCGCTGTGGCCCATTTCGGGGTGATCTTGACCCAAGTGCAGCGCGCCACCGGCGAGAGCAGCAAAGAGGTCTTTCGCCGCAAAGTGCGCAACCTCTCGCTGACAGAGATCCGTTTTCAACCTATGCTGGAAATGCCTAGGTTCGATCACATTCCGTGATGCTAATATGCACAATTCGGAATTAGCCCCAAGCGGTGCGCCTCGCTAGGCTGGGCCCATGAGTTATGAACTTGCCCTTGGTGATCGCAGCTATTCTAGCTGGTCTCTTCGCATCGGCTTGCTGGTGGCGCGCTATGATTTGCCCATCACTTGCCGTTTCGCCCGTCTTTACACAGACGCTTTTCCCGCGCTTTTGGCCGATTTCCCCCCTGCCCGCACGGTGCCGGCCCTGCGCACCCCCGAGGGGCTGACAGTGACCGAAAGCCTGGCCATTGCCGAGGAACTCGCCACGCGCTTTCCCGATCAGGGGCTTTGGCCCGCAGATCCCGCGGCGCGCGCAATGGCCCGCGGCTTGGCCTCGGAAATGCATGCGGGGTTCTTTGCCCTGCGCGAGGCCTGCCCGATGAATCTGCGCCAAGCCTATGCAGATTTCCCGGTCAGCCCCGAGGTTCAGGCCGATCTTGACCGGCTAGAGACGATTTGGTCCGCAGCCAGAGCGCAATTTGGCCAGCAAGGCCCCTGGCTTTGCGGCGCGTATTCCATTGCCGATGCGTTTTTTGCCCCAGTGGCCGCACGCATCGCGGGCTATGGACTGCCTGTGGGGGCAGAGGCGCAAGCTTATGTGACGGCGCATTTGGAAGATCCGTATTTCCAGGCTTGGCGGGCCGAGGGGCTTGCCGACGGCCCCGATCAAGAAACCTATCGCCGGCCCTATACCCCGCGCCCCTGGCCTGTGGCGGACTAACCGGCCTGCAAACGCCCTTGGGGAGTTAACCAAGCCGTAAGAGCTCTGCGCGCAGAATTAACCAATTCAGCCAGAGCGAAAGCTTGCAACCCAGGGGCGTGAATGGTCGCGCGGGCCTTTACAGTGGCGTTTGACGGGATTGAGGCGCGCCCCGTCGAGGTGCAATGCGCCATCAGCCCCGGCTTGCCCGCTTTTTCCATCGTGGGCCTGCCGGACAAAGCCGTGAGCGAGGCCCGCGACCGGGTGCGCAGCGCCCTGACCGCCATGGCCATCGCCCTGCCGTCAAAACGCATCACCATCAATCTCGCCCCGGCAAATCTGCCCAAAGAAGGCTCGCATTTCGATCTGCCCATTGCGCTCTCGCTGCTCTCGGCGCTGGAAATCCTGCCGCCCGCTGAGATCGAGGAAACCCTCGCCCTGGGGGAGATGTC
>JAOXSB010000279.1 GCA_025800345.1 Mangrovicoccus sp.
CTCTTTATCGGCAAAATCCGCTTTGCCTTGCCGCCCCTGGTCACCGGATTGGTTGTCACCATGATCGGGCTTTCCCTGGTGAAAGTGGGCATTCAATACGCAGCAGGCGGTGTTCCTGCCATTGGCACGCCGGAATATGGCAGCTTGCTGAACTGGTCCGCGGCCTTGGTGGTGATCTTTGTTACCCTCGGCCTGAAATTCTTTGCCAAAGGCATGCTGTCGGTCTCGGCGGTGCTGGTGGGCCTGATCGTCGGCTATATTTATGCAATCTTTGTGGGCATGCTGCCCGTTGCCTCGATCACCGGCAGCTGGGAGCGCGCCGCCAGCTTCGCCCTGCCCGAGCCCTTCCGCTATGGGTTCGAATTCAGCGTCGCGGCGGTTTTGGGCTTCTGCCTGATGGCCTTTGTCTCGGCGGTGGAAACCGTGGGCGATGTGTCGGGCATCACCCGCGCTGGCGCTGGCCGCGAAGCCACCGAAAAGGAAATCGAAGGCGCCACCTATGCCGACGGTGTGGGCTCGGCCATTGCCGGGATCTTCGGCGGGATGCCGAACACCTCCTTTAGCCAGAATGTGGGTCTGATCGCCATGACCGGGGTCATGAGCCGACATGTGGTCACCATCGGCGCGATCTTCCTAATCATCTGCGGACTGGTGCCCAAAGTGGGCGCTGTGATCCGCACCATTCCGATCGAGGTTTTGGGCGGCGGCGTCATTGTGATGTTCGGCATGGTTGTGGCCGCGGGCATCTCGATGCTGTCGGATGTGAAATGGGACAAGCGCAATATGGTGATCTTTGCCATCGCCATTTCCGTGGGCTTGGGTCTTAAGCTTGAACCTGGCGCATTGCAGCATATGCCCGACACGCTCGGCGCGCTGTTGACCAGCGGCCTGCTGCCCGCTGCGGCCATCGCCATCGTGCTGAACCTGGTGCTGCCCGAGCCTCTGGATGAGGTGGCCACCGAAGAGATCACTGGCGGGCTCGCCTCGCAATCTCAGTCGTAAATTCGGGACAAGGCTTGCGCCTGCGGCTATGCGGGCGCAAGACATCTTCATGCGTTACACAAGAGACATGCAGGGCTATGGGGCCAACCCGCCTCAAGCCCAATGGCCTGGCGATGCGAAAATCGCCATTCAGGTGGTTCTGAATTACGAGGAAGGCGGCGAGAACTGCCTTTTGCATGGCGATCCCGCCTCGGAAGCGTTTCTTTCCGAGATCGTCGGGGCGGCGGCCTGGCCCGGTCAGCGCCATTGGAACATGGAATCGATCTATGAATATGGGGCACGGGCCGGATTTTGGCGGCTCCACCGCATGTTCACCAGCATGGGCATTCCGCTCACGGTTTATGGCGTCGCCACCGCCTTGGCCCGCTGCCCTGATCAAGTGGCCGCGATGCAATCGGCAGGCTGGGAAATCGCCAGCCATGGTCTGAAATGGATCGAGCATAAGGATATGGACGAGGCCGAAGAGCGCGCCCAAATGCTCGAAGCGATCCGGCTGCACACAGAAGTCACCGGCCAGGCCCCGCGGGGTTGGTATACCGGGCGCTGCTCAATGAACACCATGCGCCTGGCCGCGGAGATCGGCGGGTTTGCCTATATCGCTGACAGCTATGCGGATGATCTGCCCTATTGGTCCCGCCTGGCCGGGCGCGATCAATTGGTGGTGCCCTATACGCTCGATTGCAATGATATGCGCTTTGCCACACCCCAGGGCTTTAACTCTGGCGATCAGTTTTTTGCCTATCTCAAAGACAGTTTCGACGCGCTTTATGCCGAAGGCTGCGAGGGGGCGGCGAAAATGCTTTCCATCGGGCTGCATTGCCGTTTGGCCGGGCGCCCTGGCCGCGCCCAAGCGCTGCGCCGCTTTCTGGATTATGCCCAAAGCCATGACGGCGTTTGGTTCGCAACCCGTTTGGAGATCGCCCAACATTGGGCAGCAACCCATCCGCCCAAAAGCTTTGAGCGCCCCAGCGAAATGAACCGCGAGGATTTCGTGGCGGCCTATGGCGGGGTGTTTGAGCATTCCCCTTGGATCTCTGAGCGTGCCTATGATCTCGAGCTCGGCCCGGCTCATGACACCGCCACCGGCCTGCATAGCGCCCTCACCCGCATGTTCCGCAGCGCCAGCGATACCGAGCGCATGGGCGTGATCACGGCCCATCCCGATCTTGCGGGCGCTTTGGCCAAAGCCAAGCGGCTGACCGCCGACAGCACCGCCGAGCAAGCCAGCGCCGGGCTAGACGCTTTAACCGAAGCTGAACACACGAGGTTTACTCAGCTTAACACTGCCTATACAGAGCGCTTTGGCTTTCCCTTTATCATCGCGGTGCGAGACCATGATAAAGCGGGCATTCTGGCCGCCTTTGAACAGCGCGTTAAGAATGATCGCTCCACAGAGTTCGCAACAGCTTGCCGCCAGGTAGAACGGATTGCCCAATTGCGCCTGAACACCCTGTTGCCGGAGTAAACCGCCCTATGCCCACGATCGAAAACCTAAACCCCGATGTGCCCTTGTTTGCCCGCACCGGCATCAATCTGGCCTCGGAAGGGCTGGGCGCACGGGCCATTTCGGCCAGCAATGAGTTCTTTGCCCCGCTAGAGCGGATGCTGCAGGACAGCCCGGCGGTTTTCTACCCGGACCGTTTCGACGATAACGGCAAATGGATGGATGGTTGGGAAACCCAGCGTCGCCGCGATGGGGGCCATGATCACGCGGTGATCAAGCTGGCTGCGCCAGGGCGTCTTTTAGGCTTTAATGTGGACACGTCCCATTTCACCGGAAACTACGCCCCAGCTTGCAAAATCGAAGCGGCCTCCATCCCTGCAGATGCCGAGCCCGATGACAGCACCTCTTGGGTACAAGTGCTGCCTCACAGCGCTTTGCACGCGGATAAAAGCCATTTTCTCAAATGCGACAGCTATGAAAGCTGGACCCATTTGCGGCTGCATATCTATCCCGATGGGGGCATTGCCCGGCTGCGCGCCTATGGGGTGCCCGAGTTGGACCCAACAAGCGCCGGCGAGGATATCGATCTGGCCGCGGCGCTGAATGGCGGACGGATCTTGGCCTTTTCCGATGCCCATTACGGCGATTACAACCGGCTTCTGGCCCCTGGGCGGGGCTATAATATGGGCGATGGCTGGGAAACTCGCCGCCGCCGCGAACCTGGTTATGATTGGATCGTGATCGCCCTCGGCGCCCGGGGCATCATTGATCGGGTGGTGGTGGATACCGCCCATTTCAAAGGCAATTTCCCGGATCGCTGCGCCATCCAGGCCGCCGATATGAAAAACTTCGGCGATGGGCTCACCGATGCGCTGGTCACCGATTCCATGTTCTGGCCGAAATTGCTGCCCGAACAATATCTCGGCCCGGATGCGATCCATACCTATACCGATGAGATCATCCGCCATGAACCCGTGACCCATATCCGGTTCAATATCCATCCCGATGGCGGGGTGAGCCGTTTGCGGCTGTTCGGGCGCCCGGATTGAGCATGGCAACGCCCGAACTGATCATCGCCGAGCCCCTCTCCGCCCAGGCCTTCGCGCCATTCGGAGATGTGTTAGAAGCCCAAGGCGCGCCGGATAAGATCATCAATCAAGGGCTTTGCGGGCGGTTTCACGACCGTGCGCAGCTTGATTTCGGGGCCCAGGGTCGTGCCGGGGTCTCGGTTTTTCAGGCCGAGCCCCGCGCCCTGCCCCTGCATTTGGATATGATGGAGCGTCATCCCGAGGGCAGCCAATGTTTCGTGCCCATGAGCCGCCATCCGTTCTTGGTGATCGTCGCCGCCGATGCGGGCGGTGCGCCGGGCAAGCCGCAAGCCTTTCTGACCGCGCCGGGCCAGGCGGTGAATTATCACCGCAATTGCTGGCATGGGGTGCTCACGCCGCTGCACGCGCCGGGGATATTTGCGGTGATCGACCGGGTCGGGCCGGGCGATAATCTGCAAGAGCATTGGTTCGAGACTGGCTATTCCATCCGCCTGCCCTGACCCATCGCCGACCGCCCGCCATCACGCCGGGCGGTTCACTTTCCGGCGCTTAGACCCATTTCGCCAAAGGCGGCAGGCTCATCAGCACCGCATTGGCATCATGACCGGTCTCCAGGCCGAATTTCGTGCCCCGGTCATAGACCAGATTATATTCCGCATAGAGCCCGCGATGGACCAGCTGCGCATCTTTATCCGCCTCTGACCAGGCTGTGTCGCCGCGCTTTTCCGTCACCGGCAAAAACGCGGGCAAAAATGCCTCCCCCACGGCGCGGGTAAAGGCGAAATCCGCCTCCCAATCCCCGGTGTTGAGATCATCGTAAAAGATCCCGCCCACACCCCGCGCCCGGCCCCGATGGGGCACAAAGAAATACTCATCCGCCCAGGCTTTGAACCGGTCGTAA
>JAOXSB010000282.1 GCA_025800345.1 Mangrovicoccus sp.
AACTGGACCTGGTTCTCAACCTGTCCCTTCTCCCAGCCCGAAGCTGGTGTGCAGGCAACCGGTTCCATCACATAATGGTTCATCAGCGCCAGAAACCGGGGATGGAATATCCGATCCTTTGAACGAGAGACATAGGTCACCATTGTTTTGGGATTGTCTATAATAACCCGGCGAGGAACCCCGCCGAAGAAAGACAGTGCCTGCACAAAAGCATCCAGAACCATCTCCTGGGCTTCACCGTGATAGGCAATCACAAAGGGTTTGCGGCTGTGGCACATACGGAAATGGGCCAGCTTGATCTTCTGCTCGACGCCGCCAAGCACAACCCACTCTTCGCTCCAATCAAACTGCAGCGCATCACCCGCCGCAAAATGGAGCGGGATAAATGCCTCGCCAGAACTGGCACCGGCCCGCTTCAGGTCGCGAATATACCTCTGAACCGTCGAATACGAGCCAGTGTAGCCTTCGGCCACGAGTTGCTCGTAAAGCTTCTGGGCCGTCCGGCGCTCCCGGCGCGGGCGCTTCTGGTCTTGTTCAAAAAGCCCCTTGAGCCGAGTATCAAACCCATTGCATAGCTTGTGCCGAACTGGCGGTGCCTGGCGATGATAGCTCGGCGGGCTGTCATCCTTCAGATACTTCTTGATTGTGTTGCGCGACAAACCAGTCTGGCGCGCGACAGATCGGA
>JAOXSB010000286.1 GCA_025800345.1 Mangrovicoccus sp.
CCCCCCTTCCCCAAGCCGCGCATGAGCTGTCGCATGGGCCGCCCTATCTGGCGCTAGGGGTCTTGGTCGCTGGGGGGCTGGCCTTGATCTATCGGGGGCGGTCATGACCGCCGAAAGCACCGATCCTGGCCAGGGGCAGGCCCTGGGCCGCCCGGCAGCCGCCGCAGCCCTGACCGGCGACAGCACCGCCGAAGATATGGCGACGCTGACCCGCAACAGTTCGGTCTATGTTTATGAAGTGCCCGTGCGACTTTGGCATTGGATCAACGCTGCGGCCATCTTGGTGCTGTGCCTGACCGGCTATTTGATTGGCTCTCCGCCGCCATCGCTTGAGGCCGCCGAGGCCACGCATCAGTTCTTCTTTGGCTATATCCGCTTTGCCCATTTTGCGGCGGGTATGATCATGACCGTTGGGTTTTTTGGGCGGATCTATTGGTCCTTCGTGGGCAATTCCCATTCCAAACAGCTCTTCCGCCTGCCGCTATTGAACCGGAAATGGTGGTCAGAGGTTTGGGATGAAGCCAAATGGTATGCGTTCTTGAAAAAGCGGCCCAAGAAATATGTGGGCCATAACCCGCTGGCTCAGATCGCTATGTTCTTTTTCATGACCGTAGGCATGAGCTTTATGATCCTCACCGGCTTTGCGCTTTACTCCGAAGGGGTGGGCCGGGGCAGCCTGATTGACCGGATCTTTGGCCCGCTTTTGGATGTGGTCGGAGGCAGCCAGATGATGCATCAGATCCACCATCTGGGCATGTGGGCCATCGTGATCTTTATCATCATCCATATCTATGCGGCGATCCGCGAAGATATCATGTCTCGCAAAAGCATGGTCTCGACGATGATTTCGGGCACGCGGACCTTCAAAGACGACGACCCGAATTAAACCTAGCCCCAATGGGAAACCTTAAAGCGGGCGCGAGTCGCCCGCTTTTTGCTGGCAAGTGTCATACCAGTTTGAAAAGCGACTGATCTTTACATTGCCATAT
>JAOXSB010000034.1 GCA_025800345.1 Mangrovicoccus sp.
TTGCGGGGCTGCTCAATGTCTCGCTGACCTGGCTCTTGACCGCCGAAGGCGATGGGCTCGAGCAGCCCAGCAGCGGCGCGGCATTGAGCAGTGATGCCAGCGAGCTGTTGAGCGAGCTCAGCAGCATTCGCAGCGAAATGATCCGCAACGCGGATCGCCTCGACCAGGTGGAAAAACGTTTGCAGCAATTGTTGCAAGAGCGCGCAGAAGAACGCCCAGAAGAAAGCCCCGTCACATGATCGAGACCCGTGAAACCCGTCTAAAACGCTTGCATATGCGTTCGATCCGCCGGGGCATCAAAGAGATGGACATCATCCTGGGCGGGTTTTCCGAAAACGCCCTGGCCGAGCTGAGCGATGCTGAGCTTGATCTTTATGATCTGATGCTGTCGGAAAATGATCACGATCTTTATCAATGGGTGAGCGGACAAGGCCCCACGCCCGAGCGCTATTTGGATCTGATCACCAAAATCGCCACTCAGTTTCGCCCCAGCCCCGCATAAAACCGGGGCAAAACCTCGAAAATTTGCCGTAGTCGTCCAAAGATAGGCAATTTAACGCGATATTGGTGAAATGCCTTGATTGTCCCGCTGTGTTTAAAGGCGGAGACAATGATGAGTGTACATCCTCAATTGGGTGAGACGACGGACAAGGGCTTTATGGAAGCCTATTTGGAATCCCTCGCGCTTGTGGAACGGTTGCATCGGCTCTTGCTCGATGTGATCAAAGATGAATTCGAACGGGTTGGCATTCTTGAGGTCAACGCGGTGCAAGCCCTGCTGTTGTTCAATATCGGCGATAACGAGGTGACGGCGGGCGAGTTGAAAAGCCGAGGCTATTACCAGGGCTCCAACGTTTCGTATAATCTGAAAAAACTGGTCGAGACCGGGTTCATGCATCACCAGCGCTGCGAAATTGATCGCCGGTCCGTGCGGGTGAAACTGACGGAAAAGGGCCAAAAAATTCGCGAGATCGTGGAAGAGCTGTTTGCGCGCCACGCTGATGGATTGGCAGATCGCGGCATTTTAGGCGCGGACGGGATCGAAGATATCAACATATCCTTGCGCCGGGTGGAACGGTATTGGACGGATCAGATCCGCTACATTTACTAAGATGGGCAAGAGGGGGCTTGGCCCCCTCTGATGGGTTACCAATGCCCGGTATTTTCCATGCTGGCCCAGGGTTCCGCCGGGGCCAAAGGCTCGCCAGCTTGCAGCAACTCTACTGAAATATTGTCTGGCGAGCGCACAAAGGCCATATGCCCATCCCGCGGCGGGCGATTGATGGTCACGCCATTTTCCATCAGATGTGCGCAGGTGGCGTAGATATCATCCACACGATAGGCGAGATGGCCGAAATGCCGGCTGTCAGAGGGCAGGGCCTCATCCCCATCCCAATTATAGGTCAGCTCCACGGGGCAGTCCGGTTGATCCGGCGGGGCCATGAAGATCAGGGAAAAGCGTCCTTGTTCACTTTCCATGCGCCGGATTTCTTCCAGGCCTAGCAATTTGTAGAACGCCATGGAGGCTTCAAGATCCTTTACGCGGACCATTGTGTGCAGATAGGTGAGAGGCATCAAACACTCCTTAAAACTCCAACTCTTAGGATGTAATGCGCCAATGTAGGGGTGACGAGGGCGGAAATGCGCGCTGCGTAAAATCTTTCGGGAGTTATCCACATTTGGCGGTCTGTTCTGGCAACGCACTCTATATGTGGTATGGTGCGAGTCGTTTCGATGAGGAAGAGCCCCATGACCGCCGCCGCAACGCGCCAAGACCCATCTGATCCTATCGCCGAGCAGCGCGCCTGCTGGTCGCAGACCCGCCGCGCCACCGTGCCCGCCATGGAAGAGCTGCTATATCTGCGCCATGACGTGCTTGATCACGGCTTTGTGCGGGTGGTGGACTATATGGGCGATGATGCGGCCATCGTGCAAGCGGCCCGGGTCAGCTATGGGGCAGGGACCAAAAAAGCCCGCGATGATGCGGGTTTAATCCGTTATCTGATGCGCCATTGGCATTCCACGCCGTTCGAGATGTGCGAGCTGAAACTGCATGTGAAATTGCCGGTTTTCGTGGCCCGGCAATGGATCCGGCACCGCACCGCCAATGTGAATGAATATTCCGCCCGTTACTCGATCCTGGATCGGGAGTTCTATATTCCCGCACCAGAGCAGCTTGCGGCGCAATCCACCACCAATAACCAAGGGCGCGGCGAGTTGTTGGAAGGCGAAGAAGCCGCCCGGGTGCTGGATATTCTGCGCCATGATGCGGCGCGGTCTTACGACAATTACGAATCCATGCTCAGCCAAGAAGGCCAGCGCGGCTTGGCCCGGGAATTGGCCCGGATGAACCTGCCCACCAATATCTATACCCAATGGTATTGGAAGGTGGATCTGCACAACCTGTTTCATTTCTTGCGCTTGCGGGCCGATGCCCATGCGCAATATGAAATCCGGGTCTATGCGGATGCGATTTGCAAGATCGTGGCGCAATGGGTGCCGGCGGCCTATGCGGCTTTTGAAGATTACCGCATGAACGGCACAAATCTTTCGGGCCCAGCCCTAGCCTGTTTGCGGCGCATGTTGGCAGGCGAAGAGGTCACCCAAGACAGCTCTGGCATGAGCGCAGGGGAATGGCGCGAATTCAGTGCGCTGTTAAAAACGCCCTAATCCGGCAAAGGCGATGAGAATTGGGCGACCCTAGGGCCGCCCGATGCCTCAGAATAGCTAAGCTAAAAATTCACAAATCACGGGGGGTGATTAGAGGGCTTTGAGCTCCGATGCAGAAGATCTTCCGTCCCGGCCTTCGCGCAGTTCGTACTCGATCTTCATATTGTCCGCCAAGCCAGTCATGCCGGCGCGCTCAACGGCCGAGATATGGACGAATACGTCCTTCCCGCCGTCATCAGGGGCGATGAACCCGTAACCTTTGGTGGTGTTAAACCATTTCACGGTGCCAGTGGGCATCCGGTCTCTCCTTCGATAATGTGTGCCGCGTAAATTGCGGCCCTTAGAGCTGCCCGCCGCGAACAGGCTGCCATTTTCAGACAAGACTAGCTAACGAAGGGCTTGCGCCAAAGATTGTACCTTGATTCGAAAAAGCAAGGACCATCAGCGTCAGAAGCAGGATAATTACCATGATTGACAAAGAAGCGACGGTTTATGGGCTTAAGACTTGTGACACCTGCCGAAAAGCTGTGCGAGCTTTGACCGAGGCGGGCTATCAGGCGCAACTGGTCGATATCCGTGCCGAACCGCTCTCGGGCGATGTTTTAACGCTGTGGTTGGAGAGGCTCGGGCCAGGATTGTTGAACACGCGCTCCACCACTTGGCGCGGTTTGGACGAGCCCGCCCGTGCCCTGCCGCCTTTAGATTTGCTTCAGGCCCATGCGGCATTGATGAAACGGCCGGTGATTGCCTTCGGGGATGATCTTTATTTGGGCTGGGGCAAAGACGTGCAGGCGGTGCTTTTAGCCTAAGACGGTTTGCCCGGTCGCAGCCCGCATTATCTATTCTTTTAGCGCTTTTGCATCTGCTGCGTTGCGACCCTCTCATGGGGATGT
>JAOXSB010000304.1 GCA_025800345.1 Mangrovicoccus sp.
GGGCCGTCTTCGGTACATTTGATCTTAAACGGTCTGGCCGGGCTTTTGCTCGGCTGGGCCGCTTTCCCCGCGCTTTTCGTCGGACTGTTGCTGCAAGCGGTGTTTTTCGGCTTTGGCGGGCTCACCGTGCTTGGGATCAACGCGGTGAATATTGCCCTGCCAGCGGTGCTCGCCTGGCTGATCTTTGGCCGTCTGATCGGGCGCGGCACGCCCGTGCAGGGCGCGATCTGGGGCGCAATGGGGGGGGCGTTTGCCATCGCTGCCACAACCGGGTTTGTCGCGCTGTCCTTGGCCCTTTCGGGGGATGAATTCCTGCCCGCGGCCAAGCTGGTGTTTTTCGCTCATATCCCTGTGATGGTGATCGAGGCTGTGCTGACCGGTTTTGCGGTTTTGCTCACGCGCAAGGTCAAACCAGAGCTGTTCATCAAACAGGTGGCCACATGAAATATCTGTTTTTGAGCCTTGCGCTATGCGCCGCGCCATTGCCCGCCCTGGCCCATAAGGTCATCGCCGGGGTGTTTGCCGCTGGCGAGGCTATCGAGGGCGAGCTTGGCTTTTCCAATGGCGAAATGGCCGTGGATACCGAAGTGGTCGTGACCGGGCCTGATGGCGACGAATTGGGCCGGGTGCGCACAGATGAAGATGGGTTCTTTTTGTTCAAGCCAAGCGCAGCTGTGGCCCATACCTTCCGCGCCGATCTTGGGGCGGGCCATGTGGCTGATGTGACCATGCCCGCTGATGAGGTTGCCGCGATCTTAGGGGTGAATGCCCCGGAACCTGCACCGGAACAGGCCGGTGCGCCTCAAACCGCGGCCAGCACAGCAGCGTTGAACGAGGCCCAATTGAAGGCGGTGGCAGAAGCGATCCGCAATGAAATGCGCCCCCTGCGCCGTGAGATTGCCGCCTATCGCGAGCATAATGATTTCCAAACCATCCTGGGCGGTATCGGCTATATTGTCGGGCTCTTTGGGCTGGGCTTTTACCTGGCCGCCCGTCGAAAGTTGAACTCCTAATGGCACATGTTCTTGGGCATCCCGAAACTGCTTTGACCGGAGCCCGCGGCAGCGAGCTGCGAGGCCTGATCCCCCAGCTTGATCCGCGCATGCGCATCGTCATGGCCTGCGTCTTTGCCATTGTGACCGTGGCGCTGTCCAGCTTGCCCGCGCTTATCCTAGCCTTGGCGGTTTCCCTGGGCCTTTTCAGCCTTTCGCAAATGCCGATCAAATCCACCTTGAAGCGCATGGCGATGATGGATGGGTTCATCCTGTTCATGCTGGTGCTCTTGCCCTTTACGGTACCTGGCGATGCGATTTTTGCACTATGGGGGTTTAGCGCCTCTTGGCAGGGGCTTTGGCAAGCGGTTGAAATCGCCCTGACCGCCAATGCGGTGATCCTGGCGCTGATGGTTTTGGTGGGGACCATGGAGCCGGTGACCCTGGGCCATGCGCTGCATCGCCTACGCTGCCCTGAAACCCTGGTGCATCTGCTGATGTTCACCATCCGCTATATCGACGTGTTGCGCGCCGAATATCTGCGTCTGCGCGCGGCCATGAAAGTGCGCGGCTTTCGCCCAGGCACCAATTGGCACAGCTAT
>JAOXSB010000322.1 GCA_025800345.1 Mangrovicoccus sp.
CCGCCCCGCAAATCATCCCCGTCCAAGCCCCCATCCAGAACATCCTGACCAGACCAGCCGATCAGCGTGTCATCGCCAGAGCCCCCGGACAGGCTGTCATCCCCATCGCCCCCATTGAGACTATCGGCCCCATCGCCCCCAGACAGGCTGTCATTGCCCAAACCGCCCAAAAGCGTGTCAGACCCCGCGCCCCCCTCAAGCGTATCGGCCCCATCATCCCCGGTCAGAACATCCGCGCCCAAATCGCCGCTCAGACTGTCATCGCCAACACCCCCATTGAGCGCGTCATCCCCATCGCCCCCAAAAAGCGTGTCATTCTCCCCATTGCCGTAAAGCGCGTCATTGCCGCCATCCCCGGACAACAGATCATCCCCGTCATCCCCATAGGCCGTGTCAGACCCCAAACCGCCAGACAGGCTGTCATTGCCGCCCACTCCCAGAATGATGTCCGCATCATCGGTTCCGATGAGGGTGTCGTTTTGAGAAGTGCCGCGTAACATGGATTATCTCCGTAGATGTGTGACGCACTGACCGAATAAATTTCTTGGGATTTGCTCGGCCATTTACTTATAAATATAACGCTGCTCCGCTTCTGACATTGTCCCCGGTCAAAGTCGCATATGAGTTTCCAGAAAAAATTTGAGTGAATTCCCCAGCATAACGAACGGCAGCTGGGCCCATAAAACCAAACGCGAGAAATGTTTTTCAAATAAGGACAGAATCAGGATTAGGAATCGATTTTTCGCAACCGCAGAAACAACGCTATGCCGCGGCGGAAGGAATAAATCTATTCCCCCCCTTCCCGGCAACTCCGGCTTCAACGAAGTAGCCGTCACAAGCGGGAAAGGTTTTATCATAGCTAAAATGATTGTTTGGTAAAAACTCTCCACAGAAGCCCCGTTGATCGTTGATACTCATATCGTGATCACAATTGGTACAGAAACTGCTTCTCAAAAAAAGCGAAAAATTATGTTTTTCAGTTATATTTTATAAAATCACGAGGAGAAATGAACATGCTTGTAAGGGATTGCCACCGCTCTGCTCAACTCAAACAGGAACTCGAAACAACCATAGCTCAGCCGAATTTATGAAGATTAAAGCCTCAGAAACAATGTTTTGCGCTGGTTGGTTAGATAATATGATCAAACACCGCCATTTCACATGCCTCCGTCATCAAGGCTTAGGCGCGGGCTTGGGCCATAAAACAAAGGCCATTACAATTTCCGGTAATCCGCCAGTGTTTATATGACATCCCACCACAACAGCCCGCTGCGAGGCTCTTCTGATCAAGAGAGCGACGCCGTCTTTGCGGCCGCAATGATTCGAAATTTCCGATCGATGCCTGGCCTCAAAAGGCAAGAAGATTTTTTAAGTGTTGTGGATTTTCCTAACGTCAATAAGGCAGGCTTATAGTTTAATAATCAAACATAAATTTCACCTTAGTACAGCCGGATGATTCATCAATTGCATTTGCCTTCAAAATGAAGCGCAACTCCCTTATTAACCTAGATTAATGGCAGATATTGGCGGGTTTCCGCGCAGCACTGGCTGAATCCTGCCGATTTTGATCACGGGGCATTTGATTAATCGCGCTCGGCAAAATTCCTCGCCAAGATTTCCTCAAGCAAGAAACGTCCGGGCATCAGCGCGTGCCTGATGCACTGTAACGAGGAAAAATCATGGCGATTCACACCGTTAGCACGGCTAAAGAGCTAACTGCTGCATTCAACGCGGCCAAAGATGGCGATATCATCGAACTCGAGCCGGGAAATTACGGGTATTTCCGTCTGCGCGAAAAGGCGTTTGACCAAGCCATTACGATTCGCTCTGCAGATCCCAATGATCGTGCGGTGCTCACCGGACCGGCAGAATTGCGCAAAGTGGAGGGCGTACATTTCACCGGGATCGATGTGGTCGAAAATGATATTGCCGCTGGCTTTGGCGCGGCCATCGTGTCGGTCCATGGCAGCGAAGATATCAGCTTCACCGATATGAATATCACCGGCTATCTGCCCACCAAAGCCGATGGTGCCAAGCCAAATGCCGTGGGCACCAAACGCGGGGATCCGATCGAAGGCCTGGGGTATTCCACCGGGATCGAGCTGCGCTATACTGATGATGCGGTCATCGACAATGTGGTGTTCCGTGATTTGCAAAAAGCCGTCGCGATGCAGGGCAATAACATTACCCTCACCAATAGCGACATCTCCCAGGTGCGCGAAGGCGTCAATCTTTACGAATCCACCAACATCTTGATCGAGGATAATAAATTCCACGATCTTAAGCCTTTTGTACCCGCTCCGGGCAAGGGCGATCACCCGGATATGATCCAATACTGGGGCACCAACGGGACCAAAGGCATTCAAGGCCTGACCATCAAGGATAACCTGTTCGTCCAATCCGAGGATGATATTTGGACCCAGACCATCTATGGTGGCATGAAAGGCTTGCCCGCCAGCGATTTTGTCGTCACCGGCAATCTCATCATTAATGGCCATTCCAACGCTATTCGTTTGGACGGCGTGGATGGGTTTGAGGTTTCTAACAACCTGCTGCTGCCGAAATCGCCTTCGGCCTATGATGGGATCGATCTGCCCCGGATTTACCTCACCTCGACCAATAAAAACGGTGTGGTAGAGAACAATGTGTCCCTGTCCCGCCCGGGGCCCGATCCCGACACGCTGGGCCTGACCGATGACCAGCTGGACAAGAAGAACATCGACAACAGCGGCAATCTGATCTTGTCGCGCAGCAAAAGCGCCGATGATTACTGGGGCATTGTTTACGAAGAAGTCATCAAGAACCCCGAGGCGTTTTACTACTCCAACAAATCCTATGTGGAGCAAGTCACCAAAGTTCTTGGCGGCACCTATGAGCCCGTAGACCCGGTTGATCCGGTGGATCCAGTTGACCCCGTGGACCCAGTCGATCCGGTGGATCCAGTTGACCCCGTAGACCCAGTCGATCCGGTGGATCCTGTGGAACCAGGCGAAGGTTCGATCTATCCCACCGGCACGGAAAGCATCGACCGGGCTCAGATCGACAAAACAACCACCACGCTGAAAGTCGTGAATGGCAGCTCGGGCAAAGACAGCCTGAATGGTCATGGCGGGGATGAGCTGCTGATCGGCAATGGCGGCAATGATAAGCTTTATCTGCGCGGCAACGATATTGGTGATGGCGGCTCGGGCAAGGATATCTTCTATTTCGATATCCGCCGGAGCTATGATGAAGGGGCCCGGGATGTGATCGCCGATCTCGATTTCTCCGAGGGCGATTTCATCTATCTGCTCAGCGGCGTGCGGGATTTCTTCGATGACAGCGTCGATTCGAGCAACTCTCTGAAAGTGCTCAACTACGGGGCCAGCGCTCAAATCAACAGCTTTGGGGATTTCAACGAGCTGATCGCGGCGGGCGCAATCACCGTCGAGGATAGCGATGCGGGCGACAGTCTCATCCTGAGCATCACCAGCGATTCCGAATACGAGTTGGAAATCCTGGGGATGACCACGGATATGTTCCTGCTGTAATCTCTCGTCCCCATAGGGCAAAATATCAAAAACCCCCGCCAGATCTGCTCTGGCGGGGGTTTTTTCATCTTTGGCAAAACAGCCGGAAAACTCAGAAAGTTTGGGGGAACCCTGGCCTGTCTTTGGTCCTATTGCCTATCCATATGGCAATATATCTGCGTCAGCTCATTGGCCGGCGCCGAGGTCAAAGTCCGCAGCATCGGCAGCGCCCCCCGCGCCCCTCGGGCGCGATCACGGCCAAATTCGCTCACCCCGATCAGCGTATAGGCCAGGCCGCGCAAGCGGCAATAGATATGCAAGCGCCGGGCTTCCCGCCGGGGATGGGGAAATTTCTCGGGATGGGCATGAACATGTTTCATCACCACATAGCCCCGGTTCAAAATCGCCCATTGCCCGATCCGGTGCCCATTGCCCCGCGCCCCGGCCACCCGGTGGTGATAGACCCGCGCTTTATTGGCCATGACCACAAGCCCCTCGCGCATGGCCCCGTAAGAGGCATCAATATCCTCAAACCAGCCATATTTCTTGAGGGTCTCGTCAAAGCCGAATTTGGCCAGCGCCTCCCGGCGAAAGCTCATGCGATAGCCGGTCATATAAGGGACCACATCCGCATAGCGGGCCCCAAGCCATGACGGGCGGGGATATTTCCGGTTCAACACCCGGCCCGTGGCCACAAATGGATTGGCAAAGCCGAAAATCTCTTTGAGCTGCTGGCGCGTGCCTTTCAGAGCACTGCGCAAAGCGCTGGTTTTCTCCGCCTCATAGGCGTTCAAATCCCCCGAAATATTCAAAGGCGCGCGATCCACACCGCGCCCGGCAACCCCGGTGATCACCCCATCGATATCCGCATCATAGATCGCCATGATCTGCGCCGCGGTATCCTCATAGAAGAGGGAATCATCATCGGGGAAAATAATGACATCTGCCCGCGCCGCGCGAATGCCGATATTGCGCTGCAAGGTCAGCCCCGCAGGGGCGCGCATATATTCCACAGGCACATCAGAGCCTGCATCAGCATGTTCAGCCAAGCGGCGAATAGGGGTCTCATCATCTGAGGAATCGACGATGATAATCCGTTCCGGCGGGCGGCTTTGGGCCAAAAGCAATGGCAAGGACAACTCCACCACATCGGGGCGATTGCGCGTGGCCATAACAATGTCATAGCTCAGAGCAGGTGAAGTCTGTGTCATGGTCGTCCTTTTGGCGCGCGCAGCCCCTACGCGCAAATCTCATGGCATTTCAACCCAAAGCCCGCAACCAGCTAATGCGTCGCTGATACGGGCCCAATAGCCCTGCGAATAAGGCCTTAACAGCTTGTAAGCCCGCCGTCCTTTCATCTAAGTCAACAGCAACGCAAAAAATCGCGATGCTAACCTCCGGCGATCTTATTCATACCCAGCCCCCGCTTTGCCTGCACAATAGGCAATATGGGCCGCTCGGTCTTTCCCGGAGCTTTCCTGACAATGTTTATCGGTCTGGCCCTTACCCTTGGCGTTCCCCTCCAAAATGCGGGGGATGAAGCCCCTCCTTCCCAAGAATTTCTCGCCACATTAACAGAATTTAGCCGAGATCAATCGATTTTTGATAGCGATACTGGCCGGGGCAATAACCGTGCCGATATTCCCCTAAAAGGCAGCAGCAATGCCCCGGATGGGGCGGTGATTGAAACCCGGATCCTGCATGGGCAAAGCGGCGCGGAAATCCTGGGCTGGGCCGATACCGGCATTGTCACCTCGGGCCTCTGGACCGGTCAGCGCCCGGTGGCCCGCTCGGCCCATTGGCTGCGGGCCGAAGCACGGGTCAAAGGCTCTGCCGCCCCGGCGGCCCGGGCCGCCAATCGCTTTGGCGTGGGGGTGGTGATTTTCGTCGAGGATCAATCCAACACCCATCAAGGGCTCAAAACCAATCTCGATGAGGCCAAACAGAATAATGGCGGGGTGATCCCTGTCACCATCGGCAATGCGCCAGGGGATTTTCAGGTCTTTTGGCTGGGCGATGACGGCGATGGGCTGCGCGGCCCGGTGATGGTGAGCGATGCCAATAAAACCACCACCTCGCTGGCGGCCATGGCCGAAACCTTTGCCAAATCCGCCCCCGGGCTCAAGGTGATGATCGGTTTTGACACTTTGAGCGGCTCGCAAGAAAACGACCCGCTCAATGATGCGGACCCGGACCGTTCCTGGGCCAATTCCTTAGATTTGGCCAATGCTTTGCAAGCCGATGGCAGCGCCGTGGGCCTGGTCTGGTCCATGCATGCGAAAGGCACGCGCGAGGAAAATGAGGTAGAATGGTATGCCGGGGCGTTTTTCGCCAGCAACCCCGATGGCACGCGCAACCCGGATCTGGATATCTCCGGGGCCTTCCCCACGACCGAAATCGGCAATCTCAATGTCAATCATGTCTGGCCCGAGGCCTATCCCGATCTGCTCACCGGGCGGGCGCAATTCATCATCCAAGAAATCCACAATAATTACGCCAAAGAGATCGAAAACAACGATGTGAGCCTGTCTTGGTACGAATTGGGATTGTTGGAGAATTTCGCCGACCGGGTGCAATTTGTTGGCCATCAAGGCGGGATGGTACAGCCCTCCGGGGATCCCCATTGGGACAAAGCCAATCTGGAACGCGGCATGCCTGAGAAATTCCGCTGGATGGCGGTGGGGATGATGCGCGCCGGGGGGGCTATTTTGGATTATCCTTTGCCGCAGATCGATCACATCCATTGGACCCCGGAATATCTTGAGCTTTGGTCCGATGCGGGGCCCATCACCACCGGGCAAAGGTTGAAAGGGCAGAGCAGAAATTTCCCCCTCGATCCCTCAGTCAATCCGCCGGTGGAAGGGCTGGCCCAGGTTTTGGGCTTTTCCGATGGGGATTTGGCCAATATCGAACGGGTGGAGATCACCGATGCCAGCGGCGCCCCGGCCATGGCCGGCCGGTTGCGGATCTATCCCAATGGCCCCGCTTTCACCGGCACCTCGCGGGTCTATTACATGCTTTATCGCTCGGGCTATCAGGGGATCGAAGGGGTCAGCCGCGAGACCTATACCGCCGCCGGGCTGAGCGATCATATCCCTGTGGTGGATATTGGCGTGCCCACTGTGCTGGGCCATAGTCTGCAAGCCCCGTTCAACAGCAATCACCTGAATGAAGCCAATACGCTTTCCGCGGGCGAGCCGATCTTTACCGCCAGTGATGGCGATATAGAGACCCTTTCGGCGGTGAATTTCTCGGGCAATGCCTTAAGCCTGGCGGCGCGTTTCGTGCCTGGCCAAAAGCTGATCTTTTCCGAAGATGCCGATAGCAGTTCGCAATGGCGTTTGCGGGCGCTGTCCGATGGTGTGCTGGATCTTTCCACATTGCGCTCTATCAAATTCACCTCTGCCCCTGGGGTGATCCAAGCCGCCGCAGATGGGTTTTGCGAGCTGTTGGTCAAGCTGCGCTTTGAGCCAGGGCAAGAACGGGCCGAGATCTATGTGAATGGCACGCCTCTTAGCGATCCGCTGCTCTTTAGCGATGGCAGTTTTTCCGGCGCGGTGCGCGGCGGGCGCAAACACCGGCTGCTGCGGGCCAGCTCTGGGGATGTCGCTTGGCTGCGGCAATGGCGCGATTTCACCAGCGGGCCAACCCCGCCCAGCAGCCCCCCCTTTATCGAGATGCGCGCCGATCCCGCCGGGGCTTTTGCCGCCCCAGGGGGTGGGCGCTATGATGTGCTGGACAATGGCACCCCCCGCTAAGCCGCCCCCGCGTCTTTTGCCACCCCCATAGATCTCCCGCTTAGGCCCCCCAAAAACCAGCGCCCGGGCCTGCGGGACAAATCGCTTTTACCGCGCTGCGCTATGGCGCTTGGAAAATCCGTTCCGGCTTCGTAATTTGGCCCGGCGAGCGCCCGCCGCCCGGTGCGAAATTTGAGTTGGTCTGCGTATATGCCCCCAAATCCCAAGACAGGCTGGATCGAGCCGCTCAGCGCTTTGCTGCCCCATGCGGTCACTTATGATGTCCCGCTCAATGAGATAAGCGCTTGGAAAGTGGGCGGGCGGGCCGCGGCGATTTTCCGGCCGCGCAATATCGCAGAGCTGTCCCAGCTCCGCCGCTGGCTAGAGGGTCATCATCAGCCCCATATTGTGATCGGGGCCACCACCAATCTGCTATTTGCCGATGCCGGGCTAGAAGTGCCTTGCATCCAGATCGGCGCGCCCTTTGATCAGATCACCGTAACTGGCCAGCGCATCACCGTTGAGGCCGGGGCCTGGGTGCCCGCTTTGGCCCGGCGCGCCATGCAAGCGGGGCTGGAAGGCATTGCCCATACGGCAGGCATTCCCGGCACCCTGGGCGGGCTGGTCTGTATGAATGGGGGCAGCCAGCGCCATGGTATTGGCGAAGTGATCGAAAGCGTGCAAAGCGTGGACCGGGCGGGCCAAATACACCAGCGCAGCGGCGCAGAGTGCGATTTCCGCTATCGCCATTCGATCTTTCAAGACAATGACGAGCTGGTGGTGCAAGCCACATTGGCCCTGCGCCCCGCTCCGGACCGCGCCGCGCTGCGCCGGGAAATGCTGGATATTCTGATCAGCCGCAGTCGGAAATTCCCGCGCAAATTGCCCAATTGCGGCTCGGTCTTTATCTCAGATCCCGCCACCTATGCCGCCCATGGCCCGCCGGGCGCGATCATCGAAAAGCTTGGCTTTAAAGGCCGCTGCATCGGCGGGGCCGAGGTCTCGCCGCGCCATGCCAATTTCATCGTCAATAAAGGCGGGGCCACGGCCCAAGATATCCTATGCCTGATTGGCGAGATCACCCGCGCCGCACAGCGCGAATTGGCCGCGCCATTGCGCGCCGAAGTGCGCTATGTCGCCCCCGATGGGAGCATCCGCCCGGCCAGCGAAGTGGTCTAACGCTCCACCGCGCCCAGATCCGGCCCGCCCCCTTGGGGGCGTTTGGTGCCGAACAAATCCCGCGCCGGGGCAAAACGCGGATCGGCCGCCCCCAGCAATCGGCTATCGGCCCGGGGGCGGAAATCGAAATTCGCCGGATCTTCGAAATCTCGCAGCGGCTGTTTGGACACTGTGTTCAAGGCCAAAGGATTGCGCACCCCCTCGCCCAATCTCAGGGCTGTGGCCACATTATTGGCAAAGAGATTGTCCTGACTGCGATCGCCAGGTGCGAGCTGGAAATTGGGATCGCGGGGCACATCAGCGCGCAGCCCCCCTTGGCGGATCCACGGGCTTCTGCCGCCGCGCAGATCGGCGGAAATCACAGTGTTATTAACAACTTTGCATTTGCGCCCGCCATAAAGCGTCAGCCCGTGATAGGCGCTCACCACCACCAGATTATTGGCGATGGTCCAATTATCGAAAGGCCCGCGAAACAGGGCAATCCCTTGCAAGCTGCAGCGGAATGTATGATCGCGCGGCCCGGTCCATTCGAAAATCCGGTTGCCTTCAAACCGCACATTGCGCAACGCCCGCGGCCCCCAGCGGCCCGGCTCGGCCACCCAGGCTTGAAACCCATCATCGTGATTGCCATCCACTTTGACGCAATCGCGGATCAGATTGCTTTGATAAAGCCCGCCAGTGCTGAGCCCGCGAATACCATCACCGCTAAAGCCGCGGATCTCATTGCCGATGATCCGCGCCCGCGCCCCTTCGGCAGAAATCCCATGGGACACTGCGGTCAGAGTGCTGTCGCGCAAGGTGATATCCGGGCCCGCCAGCCGCGCCCCTTGGGCATTCCACGTGGTTTTCCAATCGCGCTGCGACCATGTCATATAGCGCTCGGCCTTAGGGCTGCTGCGAATATCAAGCCGCGCA
>JAOXSB010000006.1 GCA_025800345.1 Mangrovicoccus sp.
TCGAAAAACGTCCAGATCGATTACGCGAAACTGCGCCTGCCGACGGGCAGCAGCCCCGCTGCGGAAATCGCCCGGCTCAAACCACAGGTGGATGATTGCAACGGTTTCTTCGGCGAGAATCCTAATGCCGCCGAAGGCCAATTGCTGCGCGACTCCAAAGCCAAGCGGGAATTGCCCTCTAATCTGGTAAGCGTTTTGAACACTCTCGATCCCGGTGAAATGGCCCCCCTTGGCACTGACGCGGTGGTGATGCTTTGCGGCCGCTCCGAGGCCGAACCTGACGCCGAGGCCCGCGATCAGCTTGCCCAACAGCTCTTCATTCAGCGCTTGGAAAGCTTCGCCGATGGGTATCTGTCCGAGCTGCGCGCCAATGCCGTCATCCGCCGTCCATGAGCCCCATGCCCCACGCCCCGATTGTTCTAAGCTGCGGTGAGCCAGCCGGTATTGGCCCCGAGATCGCCGCCAAAGCGCGCCAGGCGCTCGGCGCTGAGATCCCGTTTTTCTGGCTTGGAGACCCGCGGCATTTGCCTCAGGGCACCGATATCACCGAGATCGCGGATCCAAGCGAGGCATTGATGGTCTCGGGCAGCAGCCTGCCAGTGCTGCCCCATACTTTCCCCGACCCAGCCTCCCCTGGCGCCCCAAGCCCAGGCAATGCCGCGCAAGTGATTGATGTGATCGCCCGGGCTGTGAAACTGATCGAGGCCGGGCAGGCAGGTAGCCTTTGCACCGCGCCGATCCATAAAAAAGCGCTGAAAGACGGTGCTGGCTTCGCCTTTCCTGGGCACACGGAATATCTGGCCCATCTGAGCGGGGACGCGCCAGTGGTGATGATGCTGGCCAGCGAGGCGCTGCGGGTGGTGCCTGCGACCATCCATATCCCCTTAAGCGAGGTGCCAGATGCGCTCACCGCGGAAGGGCTTGAGCAATGTTTGCGCATCACCCATGCAGGGCTGCGCCGGGATTTCGGGATTGAAACACCGCGCATCGCCGTTTGCGGGCTCAACCCCCATGCGGGCGAAGGCGGCGCCATGGGCCATGAAGATGACGCGTTGATCGCGCCGGTGATCCGCAAGCTGCAAGGCGAAGGCTTGACCATCACCGGGCCCCATTCAGCGGACACGATGTTCCATACAGCCGCCCGCAGCCGTTATGATGCGGCCGTGGCCATGTATCATGACCAAGCGCTGATCCCGATCAAAACCTTGGATTTTGACGGCGGGGTGAATGTCACCCTGGGCCTGCCCTTCATTCGCACCTCGCCTGATCACGGCACCGCTTTTGACATTGCCGGGCGCGGCATCGCCAATCCCGCCAGCCTGATCGCCGCCTTGCGCCTGGCGTGGCAAATGCAAACCGCGCGCGCCACCCCATGAGCGCGATTGATACCCTGCCGCCCTTGCGCGAGGTGATCAAAACCCATGGGCTCAGCGCGCGCAAAGCCTTGGGGCAGAACTTTCTGCTGGATTTGAACCTGACGGCGAAAATCGCCCGACAGGCCGGAGATCTCAGCGACTGTGATGTGCTGGAAATCGGGCCTGGCCCTGGCGGTCTGACCCGCGGGCTGCTTTCTGAAGGTGCGCGGCGGGTGCTGGCGGTGGAGCGCGATCCGCGCTGCTTGCCCGCGTTGGAAGAGGTCGCCGCGGCCTATCCCGGCAAGCTTGAGGTGATCGGCGGGGATGCGCTGGAAATTGACGCCGCCGCAATGCTGCGCGCACCAGTGAAGATCGTGGCCAATCTGCCCTATAATGTGGGCACTGAATTGCTGGTGCGCTGGCTCACGCCGAAAACATGGCCGCCCTTTTGGCAAAGCCTTACCTTGATGTTTCAGCGCGAAGTGGCCGAACGCATCGTTGCCGAGCCCGGCAGCAAAGCCTATGGGCGTTTGGCGATTTTGGCGCAATGGCGCGCTGACGCACGGATCGTCATGGATCTGCCGCCGCAAGCCTTTACCCCACCGCCCAAAGTTAGCTCGGCGGTGGTGCATCTCAAAGCCCTGCCCGCACCGCGTTTTGAGGCGGATGCCGCGATCTTGTCGAAAACCGTGGCGATGGCCTTTGGGCAGCGGCGCAAAATGCTGCGCGCCTCGCTCAAACCGCTTGATCCAAATATCGAATCGCGCCTGAGCCGTCTGGGCATAGCCCCAACGGATCGCGCCGAACGGCTTGATCTAGAGGCGTTTTGTACCTTGGCACGAGATCTAAAGGAAAACCCAACCGGTTAAGATCGGGGGATGCCCCAGCGAGCCAAGCCTCGCTGGGATCAAAGGCAAATTACTCAGCGGCTTCCGAACTGCGCGGATCGCCATCGCCAAGCGCATCATCGCTTGCCGCTTTGGGTTCTGCTGGCGCAGGGGCTGCTTCGGCTGCCTCGCTCACCGCAGGCTCTACAGGGGCCGGTTTCGGGGCACGGGGCTTGCGCGGACGGCGCGGCTTGCGCGGTTTGCTTTCAGGTGTTTCCACCAGACCGCTATCGGCCTCGGCATTGCTGTCAGAGACCACGCCCAACGCATCGCTGCTGTCAGCGGCCACTGGGGCCGGAGCCGGATCGCTGGCCGGCTCAACCGGCGCATCGGCTGGAGGAGCCGCGGCGATGGGCGGCGCCATTTGCGCGCCATCAGCCTCGTTATTTCCATGCTGTTGCTGGGCACGGGCCTCTTCACGCTCGCGCTGACGCTCGCGGTTTTGCGCTTCTTGCTGTTCCCGGCGCGCTTCTGCTTCGCGCTGCGCCTCGCCCAACATGCGGGTGTAATGCTCGGAATGCTGTTGGAAATTTTCGGTAGCAACACGGTCATTGGCCAACTGCGCATCACGGGCGAGTTGGTTATATTTCTCAATGATCTGTTGCGGCGTCCCGCGGACTTTACCTTCCGGGCCGGAACTGTCGAACACACGGTTGACGATATTGCCAACTGAACGGTTGCGGTTCGACTTGGACCGCGAACGTGACTTGGATGATCTCATGGGTACGAGTTTTTTGCCTTGTTATAAAAGAACCGTGCAGTCCGTTACCCGCAGGAACGCGTGCGGTGGACTTGAGCTTGACCGGCTTGGATACGCAGGGTCCATCGTAAGGACAATTTGCGTAGGAATTCGTAAATCACGCGTCGTTGCCAAAAACAAGCGATTTCTGCGTGTCATGAGGGTTTTACTCGGTTTTCCGCGCAGATGGCACGACTCATGCCCGAAGGCTGACCACTCGGTCCCGCCCATCCAGATCCGGCAGGCATAAAATCTGCGAAAATCCAGCCTGCTCTGCCAATGCGCAAACTGCGGGACCTTGCGCTGCGCCAATCTCGAACAAGGCCCGGCCATCTGGACGCAAATGCCCCCTGAGACCAGCGATAATCTGACGGTAGGCCTCCAAACCGTCTCCCCCAGGGCTTAGCGCGCCCATGGGCTCGTAGTGCTGCAATTCCGCCGCCAGATCCGGCAGCTCATCTTCTGCGATATAAGGCGGGTTGGACACGATCAGATCAAATTGCCCATCGACCCCATCCCACCAATCGCAATGCCGGAACTCGACGCGATCTGTCACGCCGAAACTGGCAGCGTTTTCCTGCGCCACGCTCAACGCGGCGGCGGATATATCCGTGGCCATTGCTGTGACCCTGGGCCGCTCTGCCAAAAGGCTAAGCACAATCGCCCCGCTGCCCGTGCCAAGATCAAGCAAACGGGTGTAAGGCTGCCCAAGGGCCTCCCCCACCAAAATCTCGGTTTCTGGCCTAGGATCAAGTACATCTGATGTGACCTTAAAGTCACGCCCATAAAATGCCCGGCTGCCGATGATATGGCTGACCGGCTCGCGCCGGGCACGGCGGGCCAAAGCGTCACGCCAGCGCGGCAGCGCCTCATGGGGTATCGGATCTGGGGCCAAAAGCGTCAGACGATCGCGCCCCACGCCAAGCGCATGGGCCATCAGCGCCCGCGCATCGCCTGCGGCCTCGGGCACGCCCGCCTCGCGCAAGGCGGCACTGCCCTGATACATGGCTTGGGCGATGGTCAGGGGCGGGCTCATGCCTCCATCTGGGCCAAGCGCGCGGCTTGATCATCGGCCACCAGCGCATCAATAAACTCGCTCAAATCCCCTTGGACCACTTGATCGAGCTTATAAAGCGTCAGGCCAATTCGGTGATCCGTGACGCGGCCTTGGGGGAAATTATAGGTGCGGATCCGCTCCGAACGATCGCCCGAGCCAACTTGGCTGCGACGGTCCGCGGCCCGTTCTTCATCAGCGCGCTGACGCTCCATATCGTAAAGCCGCGCGCGCAGCACCTGCATCGCGATCGCGCGATTCTGATGCTGGGATTTCTCGGAACTGGTAACCACGATCCCCGTGGGCAAATGGGTGATGCGCACCGCACTATCGGTGGTGTTTACATGCTGACCGCCCGCGCCGCTGGCCCGCATGGTATCGATGCGCAGCTCGGAGGGATCAATCGCCACATCCACCTCTTCGGCTTCGGGCAGAACCGCTACCGTGGCCGCCGATGTATGCACCCGCCCGCCGGTTTCGGTGACAGGCACCCGCTGCACCCGATGCACGCCGCTTTCAAATTTGAGTTTCGCAAAAACCCCATCGCCGCGCACATGCAGCACGGCTTCTTTCACACCGCCAAGCTCAGTGGCGGTTTCCGAAGCGATCTCGGCCCGCCAGCCTTGGGCTTCGGCAAAACGTTGATACATGCGCAGCAAATCGCCCGCGAATAGCGCGGCTTCATCGCCCCCGGTGCCGGGGCGGATCTCGATCATGGCCGAACGGGAATCTGCCGCATCTCGGGGCAGCAGTGCGATCTGCAGAGCAGATTCGGCGGCCTCGAGCTTTGCGCGCAACTCAGGCAGTTCTTCTTCTGCCAAGGCGCGCATTTCGGGATCTTCGCACAGCGCTTCGGCATCTACGATCTCGCCGGTCAGGCCGCGCCAAGCGGCGATTTCCTCCACCACTGGGCGCAGCTCTGCATATTCGCGCGCCAGCTCAGCAAAACCTGTCCCATCGCCGCCCTCGGCCATGCGAGCTTCGAGATAGTCAAACCGGTCGGTGATATGTTGCAGGCGCGTCTCGGGGATCATCGCAGTGTGATACCCTGCCGGGCAGCGGGGTCAAGGCTGGGAAAGCCAGGCCAGGCTTAGGCCCCAAGCGCCGCCAGCCAGGCCGTCATGCGTTTGCCATTCACGCCCATATCCGAATAGCCAAAGCGCGCCCGGGAAAAGGCCAGCAATTGGCTGCCCCCGGCCCCATCATCAACAGCTTTCACAGAGACATAATCGGGAAATCCCCAAAGCGCGCTGCGGGCGATATAGGTGATCTGACCTTCCGCCGGGCTGCCCGCCAGAACCGAAACCCGCGGCTCGGCCAGCGCAACCGCGTTGAGCCGTTGCAACAGCGCTTCGGGCGGCTCTGAGAATTGGGCGGGCGCGCGCGAGCCGTCCTGAGGGCGCATGAGGTCGAAATTTGGCTTTTTCGGGACAGAGACCGCCCCGGGATCCAGATGCCATTGGCTGGGATTGCTGGGCGCCAAGCGCACGAGCAGACCAAGGCCCAGGATCACCAGGGCCAAAACAAACAGCAACGTTCCCATGATCATCCTCACCGGTTGGGTTTTTCTTTGCTCTGACACTATGGCACATCCCCTATATGGCAAGCGCGGCCCCCATGCGCCGCTACGTCCTTTTATGCAGGCGACCAGAAATTTTCCCCGCAATGCCTGCCTGGCGGGGCTGGACAGCTTGCATTGAGGATGTTTGGAACAAAGCGGATGTGAAGGAGATCTCCATGCCCCTGCCCGCCCCCAACCCCCCTGACGGAATGCAACGCCTGCGGGCGATCATGCGCGCCTTGCGCGATCCCGACCATGGCTGCCCTTGGGATATCGAGCAGGATTTTGCCAGCATCGCGCCTTACACCATCGAAGAGGCCTATGAAGTGGCCGATGCGATTGAGCGCGAGGCATGGGACGAGCTGCAAAGCGAGCTGGGCGATCTGCTATTGCAAGCGGTGTATCATGGGCAAATGGCCGAAGAAGCGGGCCTGTTTGATTTTGACGCTGTGGCCCATGGGATTTCCGAAAAGATGATCGCGCGCCATCCCCATGTGTTTGGCGAGGACTCGCGCGATAAATCCGCCGAACAGCAGATCATGGATTGGGAGAGCCAAAAAGCCAAAGAGCGCGCTGCAAAATCCCGCGGCGGGGTGCTGGATGATGTGGCTTTGGGCCTGCCCGCGCTGCTGCGGGCGGTAAAATTACAAAAACGCGCGGCGCGGGTGGGGTTTGATTGGCCGCAGATCGATCAGGTTCTCGCCAAGCTGGTAGAAGAGGCCGGCGAGCTTTCCGAGGCGCGCGAGACCCTTTCCCATGACGAGATTGAGGATGAGATGGGGGATATGCTATTTGTTATGGCAAACTTAGCGCGCCATCTTGAGGTAGATCCCGAAGCAGCTTTGCGCCGGGCCAATGCGAAATTCACCCGCCGTTTCGCCGCGATTGAGGCCGCCTTAGCCGATCAAGGCAAAACCCCCGCAGACAGCAATTTGGACGAGATGGATGCGCTTTGGGATGCGGCCAAAGCCGCTGAGAAACGCGCAAGCTGAGGAGCCAAGCCCATGAGCAGCCGAAAAATCATCATCGACACAGATCCCGGCCAAGATGATGCGGTGGCGATCTTATTGGCTTTGGCCAGCCCCGAGCTAGAGGTTTTGGGGCTCACCGCAGTGGCGGGCAATGTCCCGCTGGAGCTGACCGCGCGCAATGCCCGGATCATTTGCGAATTGGCCGGGCGGGCGGATCTGCCCGTCTATGCTGGCTGCGACCGCCCGATAAAGCGTGATTTGTTCACCGCCGAAAAAGTGCATGGCAAAAGCGGGCTGGATGGGATCGAATTGCCCGTGCCTGCCATGGCTTTGCAGGATCAGCATGCGGTGGATTTCATCATTGAAACCCTGCGCCGCGAGCCGCCCGGCACGGTCACGCTCTGCCCGCTTGGGCCGCTGACCAATATCGCCACTGCCCTTACCCAAGCGCCTGATATTGCAGAGCGTATTGACCAAGTGGTGCTCATGGGCGGGGCCTATTTCGAAGTCGGCAACAGCACCCCTACGGCGGAGTTTAATATCTATGTGGACCCGGATGCGGCGAAAATCGTCTTTGGCGCCGGGCTTGATCTGACGGTGTTGCCTCTGGATGTGACCCATAAGGCGCTCACCAGCCCCGAGCGCAATGCCGCTTTCGCCGCTATTGGCACGCCCGTCGGCAAGGCCGTGGCCGCTTGGACAGGCTTCTTTGAACGCTTTGACAAGGAAAAATATGGCAGCCCCGGCGCGCCGCTTCATGATCCTTGTGTGATCGCCTATTTGCTGCGCCATGATCTGTTCTCTGGGCGGCGCGTGAATGTGGAGATCGAAACCGAAAGCGCTTTGACCCTGGGCATGACCGTAGCCGATTGGTGGGGCGTGACGGACCGGCCGCCCAATGCGCTGTTCATTGGGGATCTGAATGCCCAGGGCTATTATGATCTGCTGACAGAACGCCTAGCGCGGCTTTAGGCTGCGCTTTTGGGCAACACCCTCGTTAGGCCCGCCCCGCCGTGGCCGATAGCAACAGCGGATCAATCCCCATGCTGCCAAGGGCCGCGCCCCATTTGCCGCCATTATCCGCGGAAAAGACCAGATCTGCGCTGCTATCGCCGATCAACCAACCATTGGCGGCGATCTCATCTTCCAATTGCCCAGGCCCCCACCCGGAATAGCCCAAAGCCAAAAGGCTGGCTTCGGGCCCGGCGCCACGGGCGATATCTTCCAGCACATCCAATGTCGCCGTCATGCCAAAGCGATCATCAATGCGCAGGGTGGATTTGCTGCCATCGTAATCGCCGCTATGGAGCACAAAGCCGCGCGCATGTTCCACCGGGCCGCCAAAATGAATGCGGGGATCTTCGCTTTCTGGCGTCTGATCGATGGAGAGCTGTTCCAGAAGATCCGAGAATTTCACATCTTTTGCGGGTTTGTTCACGATCAAACCCATCGCACCATCTTCGGAATGGGCGCATAAAAACACGACGCTACGCTCAAATCGCGGATCGCCCATGCCGGGCATCGCGACAAGCAGCTTGCCGCTGAGATCAAGATTAGAACTTGCGGTCTGGGGTGCCATGCGCCCAGCAAGCCCGAATTACGGCATCAGCGCAAGGAAAGACTGGCAACAGCCTTTACAACTCGCTGCAATGTGACTTCAAAAAGGCGCAGCGCCCAGCCATATATCGGTTATGAAACCATTTCGTCAGTTCCTTTTCGCCAGTGCCTGCGCCCTATCTGCTCAAACCGCGGGGGCGCAAATCCCATCTGAAATGATCGCCATGGAGTATCTGCCAGGCTGGCAGGTCTCTGAAGGCGTGGAAATGGGCGGTATTCGCATCACCCTTGAACCAGGCTGGAAAACCTATTGGCGCGCGCCCGGAGATGCGGGCATCCCACCGCAGTTTTCCTGGGCTGGCTCAGATAATTTGCGGGCCGTGCGCATCCATTGGCCCCGGCCAGAGGTGTTTGATACCGCCGGGCTGCGCACCATCGGCTATCAAGACGAAGTGGTTTTGCCGGTGGAGCTTTTCGCGAAGGATCCTGGCAAACCTGTGACCGTGCGCGGCGAGGCCGAATTGGGCGTGTGCAAAGATATATGTTTGCCTGCAAATCTCGGCTTTAAAGCAGATTCGCAGCTGACACCAGATGCCGCCAGCCGCGCCATCACCCATGCCTTGAACGCGCGTCCGCGCCATGCGCGAGATCTGAAAATCTCTTGCATGGCCGAACCGATTAGCGACGGGCTGCGCCTGACCACGCGGATCACCCTGCCATCCCAAGGGGATGACGAGGTCGCGGTGATCGAGATCGGGCGCAATGATGTTTGGGTCTCGCAACCCGAAATCATCCGCCAAGGCTCTGAATTGCGTGCCGTGGCCGATTTGGTGCCACCGAATGCGGCGCCCTTTGCTTTGGATCGCTCCACCGTACGCTTGACGGTTTTGGGCGATGACGGCGCTGTGGATGTGATGGGCTGCGCTGCGGGCTAACTGCGCGGCCTTAGCAGCGCTGCCCGAAACAGCAAGCTGAGCAGCAACGCCCCAAGCATAAACACCATCACGGCCCCGCCTGGACGCTGCAAAATTTCTGGCAGGGCCTGCGCCCCCCATCCGGACAAAGCGGGCGTCAACACTGCCGCGCCCCAGATGCAAAGGCTCATCGCAAAGCCATAGATTGCGCGATGGGCTTGGCGCGGCAGCAACGCGCCCCCTGCCAAGATGCGCCGGGCCGAGCGCAGATTGCGTTGAATATCATGGCCGATCACCAAAAGCGCTGGCACCAATAGCAAGACCAGCAACATGCCAAAGCCGAGCCCATAGACCAAGGCAATCACAGTGGGGCGCAAAAACTGCGCTTGCTGAGAGCCCTCATATAGCAGCGGTGCCAGACCAAGCACCGTGGTCAATGTGGTCAGAACCACCGGGCGCAAACGATCACAGGTCGCCTCGATCACCGCAGGGATAAGCGCCCGGCCACGGGAATGTTCATCCACCGCAGAAATCAAAACAATGGAATCATTGATGATAATCCCAGTCATCCCGATCAAACCCACGACCGAGAACATGGACATGGGCACATCCCATAGGGCGTGACCCCAAATCGCGCCCACCAGGCCAAAGGGAATGATCGCCATAATGGCAAAGGGCCGGGTCCAACTGGCGAAGATCCAAGCCAAAGCCAGGAAAATCCCGATCAAACACAGAATAAAGCCGCGCCCTGCATCATTGAGAAAACTCCGCTCTTGCTCTGCCAAGCCGCCCAACTCCCAGGTAATCCCCTGGCTTTGCGCCAGTTCCGGCAAAATCACGTCGCGCAGCTCATCGATGATCTCTTGGGCGCGCGCCGGATCATCTTCGGAAATATCCCCAGAAACCGTTACCACACGTTGCCCGTTTTCCCGGCGCAACACGGAATAGCCATCCGCCTGGCGCAAGCTGACCAAATCCACCAAAGGCACATCCGCGCCGCTTGGAGAGCGGATCAGCATCCCTTGCAGAAAATCGGCGGTTTTCTCGCTATCGGGCACTTCCACGCGCACCGCACCAGAGCGCGGCCCGGCCGGGAAACTGGCGGCTTCAATCCCGTTCAACCGCCCGCGCAGCTCTTGGCCCAGCCCCTCTACTGTAAAGCCCAAAGCCGCACCGCGATCCGTCAGCTCTAAGATCAGCTCAACCCGGTCATGGGCCAAATCATCTTCGAGTGCAGAGACCTCGGGATAGGCCGCCAGCACGGATTTGAGCCGTTCGGCTGCGGCTTTGAGCTGCGCACTGTCGCGGCCATAAAGCGCCACATCCAGACTATCGCCCCCTGGGCCAGAACGTCCCCGGCGAAAACTGAGCGTTTCGGTCATCGGGTGCTGGCGCACCTCATTTCTCAACCGATAAACAAAATCGAAGGAACTATAGGGGCGTTCATCCGCATCAATCAGCTCCACGGAGATCCCGCCAAGCTCATCAGGGGTTTTGCTTTCCGCCCCAGACAAGCCCCGCCCGGCATTGCCGCCGATCTCGCGCAGGATGAAATCCACCGGATTGCGCCCATATTCGGCCTCATACCCGGCACCCACGGCTTTCACCGCGCGCTCTAGCTCGGCCAATTGCGCATCGGTCTCTGCCCGGCTGGCCCCGGGCAGCATGGCAATATTTGCGGTCACTGACCCCCGTTCCGGCGCGTTGAAAAACCGCCAAGGCACATCGCCAGAGATCAGCATAATCACTTGCGAGACGAGTAAGGCAATCGCGGCAGAGGCCACCACATAGCGGGCCCGCACCACCAGCCTCATAAAGGGACGAAATACGGCCTCGCGAAAGGCGCGAAAGCCGCGATTCACCTGGCGGCTGGGCCAGTCATACCAATGCTCTTTCGCCGTGTGTTTCAGCGCATGAGCCATGTGGTGCGGCAGGATCAGAAAACACTCCACCAGCGAGGCCAAAAGCACCACCACCACGGTCAATGGAATATCGCGCACCATGGTGCCAAAGCGCCCGCCAATGGCGGTCAGCGACCAAAAAGCGATGATGGTTGTAATCGTGGCGGTGAATACGGGCAAAGCCATGCGCCGGGCTGCGCGCTCTGCCGCTTGATGGGGCGGCTCCCCCAGACGCCGGGCCCGCGCATCAGCGTGTTCAGCCACAACAATCGCGTCATCCACCACAATGCCCAGGGTGATGATCAGCCCAAAGAGCGAGACCATATTCAGCGACAGACCAAAGGGATACATGCCCGCCACCGCCGCCAACAGCGCCACGGGAATGCCCGCCGCCACCCAAAGCGCCGTGCGCGCATTGAGGAACAAAAACAGCAAAAGCAGCACCAATGCCAAGCCCATCGCCGCGTTATCGAGCAAAATCGCCAAACGCTCCGCAATGGCATCGGCCCGGGTTCGGATCAAAAACGCGCTTGTGCCTTCCGGCATGCCTGCCGAAATCTCTGCCGCGGATTTGGCGGCGATTTCACGGATGTCTAAAGCATCTCCACCGGCAACCCGATCAACCCGGACGGTCACGGCTGGATCTTGGCCCACATAATAGGCGCGGTTGCGATCCAGAAGGCTGCGGCTCACTTCGGCCACATCCCCCAGACGCAGCACCGCCCCATCCGCACGTTCGCGCAGCACCACATTGGCAATCTCATCCGCGCTGCGCCGGGTGGCCCCGGTGCGCACCCGGGCGTTGGCTCCTTCCAAAATCCCCGCCGGGCGACTGTCCATATCTGCCCGGATCGCGGCAGCGATTTGCGCCAGGCTCAGATTATGACGGATCAGGGAGAGCGTATCCACGCGCACCATAATCTCGGGATCAGCAAAGCCGCGCAGGATTGTACGGGTGATGCCTTCGCGATAGAGCGCGGCCACATATTCGTCGGCATAGCGCGCCAGTTGATCCACGCTCACAGGCCCAGTGATCACAACATCGGTAACCCTGTCGCGCCAGACCCGGCGATTGACCACGGGCTCATCCGCTTCCGCGGGTAAGGTCGTGACCCCATCCACGGCAGCTTGCACATCCTGCTGTGCCTGCGCCATATCCACGCCCGGCTCAAATTCCAGATAAAGCTGGGCCCGGCCCTGTTGCGCTTTGGCATTGCTCTCTGAAAGCCCGTTAATGTCTAAAAGCGCGGGCTGGAGCGGTGCCACAATGCCCGCATCCACATCCTCGGGCCCCGCCCCTTCCCAAGCGACATTGACGATGATTTGGTTGATCTCGATATCGGGAAAGAACTGCGCTCGCATCTTTGGCGCGGCGAAAAGCCCGGCAATGACCATCATCACCAAGATCAGATTGGCCGCCGTGGGATGGCGTGTGAAATAGCTCAGCACCCCTGACACGCGCCCGGTTCCCAGCATACGCATGGCTTAACTGCCCATCCGGCGTTCCAGCCGCGCCACCATCCCTGCGGGCACTTCTTCGGCCGCAAGCTGGGCCAAGGCACGGGATTTCGCCTCAGAAGTCATGCTATCGCTGTTCTCCACAAAAGCAATGAGCCGCGCCCGCCGCTCTGGGCTCAAGCGCAACATATCCTCGCTCGCAGAAGCGCCGCCTTGAACGGTGCTCTCTAAATCCGAAGGCACCACCAAGACCCCAGGCCCCAGCAACGGAGTTAGAACAGACACAATCTGCGAATTCTCAAGTCCTTGCGCATCGATATAAATGTTATCGCCTTGACGGCGCAGAACCGATACCGGCGTTTCCACAAGCCGGTTTTCCGCTGAGATCCGCAGCACGGTATTCTCGGCGCTCACCGCGCTGGCGGGCAGTTTGGCCACTTGCTCTAGTTCCGGTTCAGGAATTCGCACCCGCACCAGATCGCCAGCGCGAAACCCCGCGCTTTGGGTAAGCGTGGCAAAGACTTGGCGCCCGGTTTGCCCGGCCTCCACCAAAGCCGCCGCGCGATCCAAGCGCGCATCGGTTCGCAAAGTCAGACCGCCGCTTTCCAAACTGACGAGTAAAGGCAAAGATAAAAGCTTGCCCGCATCATCCAGCAAACGCGAATATTGAATGGTGGACAGACGCAGTGCGACTTCCAGGTCGACCGGGTCCACCAGTTGGGCCAGGCGCTCATTTACGGCCACCAATCCCCCATCCACGACACTCACATTCGCAAGAACCCCGTCAAAGGCGGCATGTATCTCGGTATCGGCCAAAGCGCGTTCAGCCTCTGACAGGGCCACGCTCGCCCGGGCCAAGCGCGCTGCGGCCTGGTTCACACGGGTATCGGACTGGGCCGCAGATAGCCGCCGGGCCACCACCGCCTGATTGGCCGAGGCCACCGCCAGTTCTGAGGCTTCCACCGCCGAGCTGCTGCCGACACCGCGGCTTTGCAGATCTTGTTGGCGTTGAAAGGATTGCTCTTGCAGGGCGGCTTGGCGTTGCGCCGCAGCCAAATCAAGCCCGGCCAGTTCGACCGCCTCAAGCGCAGCTTGTTCTTCTTGCTGCGCCTCTTGCAGATCCACTTGCGCGCTTTTCAACGCAGCGCTGGCCGCCGCAGGATTGGTGCGCAGCAAAAGCTGACCCGCGCGCACCGCGCCGCCCTCTTCCACCTCTGGGGCCACATACACCACCAAACCCGAGGCCCGCGCTCGCAGCTCGAGCGCTTTGCGGGCCCGCAGCTCTCCGGGCAAGGTCAGCTCTGGCCTATGGGTGCCTGCGAAAATCGGCATGGCGCGCACGGCGATGGCTTCTTCGGCGCGCTCGATATTGGGCGCGGCGCGCTCTGCGGCCTCTTGGATCGCGCGGCTTAAGCTGACCCCAGCCCAAAGCAGCAAGGCAAGGCTCACGGCCGCCAAAACAATTCCCGAGATGGCGCGGCGCAGAAAATGCATCCTTGGCTAATCTCCCTTGGCGCAATCGCGCGGTTGCTTGGGCTCTAACCTATTCGCATGGCGCGAAAAGTCCATGAGCGGCGCTTTCATACCCACGTGATACGGGGCGCGCGCTTATTTCCGTCGCAAATGCTCGTCCAAGCGCGGTAAAATCTCCACGAAATTGCAGGGACGGTGACGATAATCGAGCTGTTTGAGCAAAATCTCATCCCAGGCATCTTTACAGGCCCCAGGGCTGCCCGGCAGCGCGAAAAGATAAGTGCCATTGGCCACCCCGCCCGTGGCCCGGCTTTGCACCGCTGAGGTGCCGATTTTCTGCATTGAAACCATGGTGAACACTGTGCCGAAGGCATCGATCTCTTTTTCATAGACATCGCGATGGGCCTCGACAGTCACATCGCGCCCGGTCAGCCCGGTGCCGCCGGTGGAAATCACCACATCAATTTGCGGGTCCGCACACCAAGCGCGCAATTGATCAGCGATCTCGGCGCGTTCATCGGGCAGGATCTTGCGATCGGCCAAGTGATGCCCCGCCCCTTGCAGCCGCTCCACCAAAACCGTGCCGGAACGATCTTCTTCTAAGCTGCGGCTGTCAGAGACGGTCAGCACCGCGATGCGCACGGGCTCAAATGGCAAGGTTTCATCGATCCGGCTCATGACGGCTCCTTTCGCGCGGCTCACCGCTCTTGGCTAGCGCGGGGCGCGCGGGCTTGTCGAGAGAGGCAAAAGCGCCCTAACCTGCTCCATCCAGGCGCGCTGAAAGCGAGAGCAGATCGGCCCATGCCTCGCGTTTGGCACCGGGATTGCGCAGCAAATAGGCCGGGTGGAACATCGGCAAACAAGGCCGCCCAAGGCATTCGGTCCAGCCGCCGCGCAGCCGGGTGATGCCGCGTTTTCCAAGCAATGCCTGGCAAGAGATATTGCCCATGGCCAAGATAATCTCGGGATCTGCCAGTGCCACATGGGCGCGCAAGAACGGCATGAGCATGGCAATCTCATCGGGTTTGGGATCGCGGTTTTGCGGCGGCCGCCAGGGCAGCACATTGGTGATATAGACCGCCTTTTCCGCATCCGGCGCATCGCGCCCCATACCAATCGCCGCCAGCATCCGGTCCAGCAAAGCCCCAGCCCGGCCCACAAAGGGTTTGCCTTGCATATCCTCGTCGCGCCCGGGGGCCTCGCCAATGATCATCACCCGCGCCCGCGGCTGACCATCGGCAAAAACCAGTGATCGCGCCCCATGGCGCAGCTCGCAATGCTCGAACCGACCCATGGCCTCGCGCAGGTCTTCAAGGCTTCCGGCGGCCTCTGCCGCGGCTGTCGCGACCTCAACGGGATCTTCTGCGATACGGGCAGAAACCGGCGCTGCACCAGGCTGGGCTGGGGCGGCTTTGGGCGCCTCGGCCAACGCAAAACGATCCACCGGCTCTGCACCAATGGCTTCATCTGCCCCCAGTTCTTGCTGCCATGCCAAAGCCGCTATTGCGGCCTCGCGGCTGATCTCGCCCATTTTGCATTCCCTATTCGCTTGCACGGATTATGCCCCAGACAAACGCAATTGACCATTCTTCACGGCAAGTGTGCTGCCAAGGCTTGAGGCAATGCCCCGCCCATCCTAGAACAGCCTCAGATCGCTATGGGGGCTATTATGAGTTTTGACGCCAAACATCTGCTGGGGATCGAACCGCTCAGCCCTTTGGAGATCACCACGCTGTTGGATCTGGCTGATAGCTATGTGGATCTGAACCGGCGCGCCCATAAACATGGCGACGCCTTGGCCGGGCTTACCCAGATCAATATGTTCTTCGAGAATTCCACCCGCACCCAAGCCAGTTTCGAGCTCGCAGGCAAAAGACTGGGCGCGGACGTGATGAATATGGCGATGCAGGCCAGCTCTATCAAAAAAGGCGAGACCCTGATCGACACCGCGCTGACGCTGAATGCCATGCATCCTGATTTGCTGGTGGTGCGTCATCCCCATTCCGGGGCGGTGGCGCTGCTGGCGCAGAAGGTCAATTGCGCCGTGCTCAATGCTGGCGATGGGCGTCATGAGCACCCAACCCAAGCGCTGCTGGACGCGCTGACCATCCGCCGGGCCAAAGGCCGCTTGCAGCGCCTGACCATCGCGATTTGCGGCGATATCGCCCATAGCCGGGTGGCGCGCTCGAATATCTTGCTGCTGCATAAGTTGGAAAACCGGGTACGGCTGATCGGGCCGCCAACGCTGATGCCATCGGGGGTGGCCGATTGGGGTGTTGAAGTGTTTGACGATATGCGCGCCGGGCTAGAGGGCTGCGATGTGGTGATGATGCTGCGTTTGCAGCGCGAGCGGATGGATGGCGGGTTCATCCCCTCAAGCCGGGAATATTATCACCGCTTTGGCTTGGATGCGGAGAAGCTCGCCCATGCCAAACCCGATGCCATCGTGATGCATCCCGGCCCGATGAATCGCGGCGTGGAAATCGACGGCACAATCGCCGATGACATCAACCGCTCTGTGATCCAAGAACAGGTGGAAATGGGGGTCGCCGTGCGCATGGCGGCGATGGATCTGCTGGCCCGCAATCTGCGCGCCCGCCCCGCCGAGGTAATGGCATGAGCCTGCATCCCGCCCCCGATCCCTTGCAGGTCAGCGCCGATGAAGCCCAGGCCATGCGGCTATTCGCGCTTGAGGAAAACAGCCGGCCCGAGGCGCAATTGATCGAGGCCGCCAGCCAAGGAAATGCGGCCTTGACCGAAATCGCCGGGCAGCTTTTGGGCAATCAATTGCTCGATCCTGCCTGGATTGAGTTGATCGATCGCAAAGATGTGGAGCCCATGGGCGGGCTCGAGGCCTATCTCAAGGCCGGGTATGATCCCCCCGAAGAGGCGCTTGCGGCGCTGCGCCCTGCTTTGGCCACAGCCCCGAAACGGATGTTATTGGTGCTTTCGCGCGCTTTTGGCGGGCAAGCAGCAAGCCTTGCCCCGCGCATCGGCCTTACCCCTTTGGCGGCGGTCTCGCTGATCCACACACCCGAAGCGGCCAGCCCCATGATGGCAGATGAGCCCGCGCCCGGCCCCGCAGAGCCCCCAAGCGCGCCGGTCAAACCGCGCAAAAGCGATGCGCGGGTCAGCGGCATGATTGCCATGGCGGCCCTGCTCGCCGCAGGCGCGCTGACCATGCTGATGGTTTGGATCGGAGGCTAAGCATGGGCCAAGCTGCCGCTCGCGACCCCAGCACCGGTTGGGAGGGGATTTTGCAGCCCGGCGAAAAGCTGCTTTGGCAGGGTCAGCCCGATCGCCGGATCGCCTGGGAGGAATTTAACCTCAAACGCGCGGCATTCGGCGCAGTGATCATCGGCTTTTCGCTGTTTTGGACCGCTGGCGCAATGCAAGCGGCCCCGCCCGGCCTGCCCGGTTTGATCTTGCCTTTGGCCGGGCTCTTTTTCCTGTTTCAAGGTCTGCGGGTGGCAGGGGGCTATTTGTGGCTGGACGCATATCGCCGCCGCCATAGCTGGTATTCTTTGAGCACGCAGCGCGCCTTTATCGCCACGGATATGCTGGGCCGGCGCAAGCTACGCGATTTCCCCATCACCCCTGAAACCCCGCTGAGCTATGAGCAAGGCGATCCGGGCAGCATCTGGTTTTCGAAAGAATACCGCAGCACCAAAAACGGCAGCCAAAAACATTTCGTGGG
>JAOXSB010000019.1 GCA_025800345.1 Mangrovicoccus sp.
TGCCGCTCAATGAGCTGCGCCGGAATTCGGCATCGTCGGAGGGGAACTAAGATATGAATAAAATCAGTTATCTCATCCCCGTTCTGGTGATTGCGGTGGTGGCTTTGCTGTCCTCGCTCTTCATCGTGGATGAGCGGGAAAAAGCGCTGGTGCTGCAATTTGGCCAGATCAAATCGGTGAAAGAAGAGCCCGGATTGGCCCTTAAAATTCCACTGATCCAAGAGGTTGTGAAATACGACGCGCGGATCTTGTCGCTCGACACCAATGAGATCGAGGTGACACCATCTGATGATCGTCGTTTGGTCGTGGATGCGTTTGCCCGCTACCGGATCGCGGATGTGGTGCGTTTCCGGCAAGCGGTTGGTGTGGGCGGCGTGCGCGCTGCTGAAGATCGTCTGTCTTCGATCCTGAACGCGCAAATCCGCGAAGTTCTGGGTTCTGATCAGGTGACCTCTGACACCATCCTTTCGCCCGATCGTCGCGGTTTGATGAACCGGATCCGCGACCAATCTCGCGAAAGCGCGCGGGCTTTGGGGCTCGAAGTTGTCGATGTGCAGCTTAAGCAGACCAATCTGCCCGCGCAAAACCTGGAAGCCACCTTTGCCCGGATGCGGGCAGAACGGGAACGGGAAGCAGCCGATGAAATCGCCCGCGGTGAGGAAGCGGCCCAGCGGGTGCGCGCCCAAGCCGACCGGACCGTGGTGGAGCTGACCTCAGAGGCGCAAAAAGACGCCGAGATCACCCGCGGTGAAGCCGATGCAGCGCGCAACCGCGTCTATGCAGAAGCCTACGGCACGGATCGCTCTTTCTTCGAGTTCTACCGTTCGCTCACCGCTTATGAGCGCGCGCTTCAGGGGTCGAATTCCTCCATGGTGATCTCGCCCGATAGCGAGTTCTTCAACTATCTCAGCGGGTCCGGTGCTGAACCGCAATGAGCACGCTGATCCTGGCGGTGGGATTTGTTCTGGTCTTTGAAGGGTTGCTTTTCGCACTGCTTCCAGGCCGTTTGGATGATCTCGCCGCCTTGCTTGCGCAGATGCCGGTAGAAAGCCGGCGTCTGCTGGGCCTGACAGCCCTGGCCATAGGTGTGGCGCTTTTATGGCTCTCTAAAGCATTGATGGGGTGATCTTTCCCCGCGGCGTGCTAGCTTTCGCTTGAGACGATCATGGACGCCACAATGCCGCTTTTGCCCTTTCTCCGCTTTTTAGTAAAATCCAGCGCCGCGGCGCTTTTTGCCTTGGCAGGGTCTGCCACACTGCTTGGTGCCCAGCCCAAAGGCGCGCCCGGCCCGGTGGGGGGCAATGTGTCCGGGGGCGGGTTTTTCCAATCGCGCAGCGATCTTAAAGACAGCCCAGGGAGCTTTTCGGTCTCTCGCGGTTTTATCCGTTTTGGCGGCGATTACCGCTGGGATTTTCGCAACGCGATTGGCATCAGCTTTGGTGCCGGGGTGACGGAATATGATTTCAACAATGCCACGGGGCTTTCCGGGGGCGATCCATGGGAACGCATTGAAGAATACCGGATTTCACTACCTGCGCGCTTTACCATCGGCGAGACCGGGCAGGGGGTGTTTATCCCCTCGATCCGTTGGCAGGCGGAAAGCGATGCGGATTTGGCCGATGGGCAAAGCTATGGGGCCATTGCCGGGGTGGCTTGGCGTTTGAATGATGGGCTGACCTTGGGGCCGGGCCTTGGGGTGATGTCGCGGCTGAGCGGCGGCGCGCGGGTCTTTCCGATCTTGATCATCGATTGGGCTATGACAGATCGGCTCAGCCTGACCACCGGGCGCGGCCTGGCCGCCAGCCAAGGGCCAGGTCTGGGCTTAACCTATCAGTTGGATCAAGATTGGAGCTTGGGCCTTGCGGCGCGGTATGAAGAAATGGAGTTTCGCTTGGATGATCAGGGCGTGGCCCCTGGGGGAATTGGCCGGGACCGGGTGATCCCCGTTGTGATCAGTGCGGAATGGGCCCCCAATCCGGGTATGCGCTTAAGCGGGTTCGCTGGGGTGGAATTGGGCGGCACCTTGTCTTTGCGCGATGAAGACGAACGGCTGTTGGAGCAAAGCGATTATGATCCCGCGCCGATCATTGGGGGCAGTTTTACGTTTCGTTTTTGATGTTTCACTAGGATCACAGCTCTGTGAGTGGTCGCCTTAAAGGCAACGCACAGCCCCGCGAGCTGGGCTTGACCATAGTCTCAAATGAGTGTGACGCTGGCGTTGAACCCGTTGAATTGGATTTTCTGCTGCGGCATGCCCATATGGGTAGCAACCCCGCGCTGCTTTGCTGGCGCGGCCCCGATTGTCAGATCGAACCTGAGATAAGGAGTAAGGCGTGCGTCACCTCACCACCGCCCCCGTTTTTGCCCCGCTGCGTCCCCTAGCTGCGGTCGCGCTTGGGCTGGCTCTTACTTTTGGCCAAGTCTCGCCGGGCTATGCCCGCGCCGCGCCAGACAGCTTTGCGGACCTGGCCGAGAAAATCAGCGACTCGGTGGTCAATATTACCACCTCGACCAATGTCGCGACGGCCAGCCATCAAAACGGCCCTATGGTGCCCGAGGGCTCGCCCTTTGAAGATTTCTTCCGCGATTTCATAGACCCTGACGGCCAAAACCCGCAACGACAGCGCCGGGGCTCGGCTTTGGGGTCTGGGTTTGTGATCTCGAAAGACGGGTTCATCGTTACCAATAACCATGTGATCGACGGGGCCGATGAGATCCTGATCGAGTTTTTCGATGGCGATGAATTGGTGGCGGAGGTGATCGGCACGGATCCCAATACCGATATCGCCCTGTTGAAAGTGGATAGCGACGAGCCGCTGCCTTTCGTGCCCTTTGGCGATAGCGACGAGATGCGCGTGGGCGATTGGGTGATGGCCATGGGTAACCCCCTGGGCCAAGGCTTTTCCGTCAGTGCCGGGATCGTATCGGCTCGGGGCCGGGCGCTTTCGGGCAGCTATGATGATTATATCCAAACCGATGCCGCGATTAACCGGGGCAATTCCGGTGGCCCGCTCTTTAACATGGAAGGCGAAGTGGTCGGGGTGAATACTGCGATCCTGTCCCCCGATGGCGGATCTATCGGCATTGGCTTTGCCATGTCTTCGGCGGTGGTCACCGGGGTGATCGATCAGTTGCAAGAATTTGGCGAAACCCGTCGCGGCTGGCTGGGTGTGCGCATCCAAGATGTGAATGAGGAACTGGCCGAGGCGTTGGGTCTGGAAAAAGCCGCCGGGGCCTTGGTGACCGATGTGCCCGAAGGCCCGGCAGAGATTGCAGGTATGCAATCGGGGGATGTGATCCTTAGCTTTGATGGTCGCGACGTGTCCGATACCCGCGAATTGGTGCGCCGGGTGGGCAATACCAATGTGGGAAAATCCGTCGATGTGGTGGTGTTTCGCGATGGCGCAGAAGAAACCCTGAGCGTGACCTTGGGCCGCCGGGAAACGGCTGAAGCGGTGCCCGCTGCTGTGCGCCCCAAAGAAGAGCCAACAGAGTCGGAGCAATTTGGCATGACGCTCTCCACCATCACCGAAGATATGCGCGAGCAATTGGATCTGGGCGATCTGCAAGGCATTTTTGTGGCCGCGGTGGAAGAAGACAGCGATGCATTTGCCAAAGGTCTGCGGGCCGGCGATGTGATTACGGAAATCGGCAATGAGAAAGTCACCGAGCTGTCCGACGTGAATGATCAGGCTGAGGCCGCCAAAGAGGCCGGGCGCAAATCCTTGCTGCTTTTGGTGCGCCGCAATGATCAGCCGCGCTTTGTGGCGCTCAGCATCGAGTGATCTCACTCTAGCGCCTAGAAAACTGAAAAAGCAGGGCCTGCGGGCTCCGCTTTTTTTGTCGCTCTAAAGGCGCGCGAAAAATTATCATTTGCGTCCAAAGGGCCTTTGCAATCAGCGCATGGGCGTCGGCTTTGCGCATCCTGTGGCAATAATTCGGCCAAGAGCCGTTTCGGCGTCATTTTCTCGTCATGCTGAGCTATTACCTCATCCAGACCCTGTTTGGGATTTGGAGAGTGAGTGAATGATGCAGCCAGCCCCCCAGAGCGCCGCCGCGCCTGCTGTGAAACCGGCTAAGGAAATGCTGCGCTGGTGTGATCACGACACGCCCGAAGGCAAGGCTGCCAATCATAAAACCATCGCCCGTTTGGAAGAGCTGATCAAAGAAGGGCATAAGAAAGAGGTCTTGAAGCTGCTAGAGCCTTGGGCCCCTGCGGCGGTGCTGTCTTGCTTTGTACGGCTGCGCACGAAACGGGCGCAAAAGCTGCTGCGCTGGCTGTCCGATGATGTAAGCATCCGGGTTCTGGCGGAACTGGACCCCAGCACCCATGCGGTGCTGATCGAGGATCGCAGCAAGGCCAAATTCCACAAATTGATGCGCCGCATGGATCACAACAAAGCCCTGCGTATGCTCAAAGAACTGCCCGATTCCTTTGTGGAGGAATTGCTGCAAGGCCATCCCGATGAAGAGGCGCTGCGCGCAGCGCTGGAAACTGAACATACGGCAGCGGGCGAGATGCGCCGCGGCGGTCTGCAAATCCCTGAAACCTGGCGCATTGGTGATGTGATTGATGATATTCGCTCTCGCTCTGCTCGGATTGAAAAGATCGATTCCCTGCATGTGATCGATAGCGAGGGCCGTTTGACCGGCTATTTGCGCATTCGCGATTTGCTGCTGCACCCGGCCGAGACCATTGTGCGTGATGTGATGCGCCCAGATCCAATCGCGGTCAGCGCGGATATGGACCAAGAAGAGGTGATGAAACTGGCCAAGCGGCGTCAGGAAAGCATCTTGGCGGTGGTGGATCATGACCGCAAAATGCTTGGGGTGATCACGGCGCGGGAATTGGCCGATATTGCCCGCGAAGAGGCCGAAGAAGACATGTTGCTGATGGGCGGTGTGTCAGCGGACTCCACCGCCTTTGACAACCCGCTGATGATCGTGCGCCGCCGGATCACCTGGCTGGTGGGCGGATTGGCCGGGGCGATGATCGCGGCCACTGTGATTGCCGGTTTTGAACATGCGCTGACCCAGGCGGCGATTTTGGCCAGCTTTATTCCGGTGGTCATGGCCACAGCGGGCAATGCGGGGATGCAGGCCTCTACGGTGTCGATCCAAGCAATCAATTCCGGAGCCTCCTTGGCCCATGGTTTTTTACCGCGCTTGGCCCGCGAGATGGTGGGGGCCGCCCTGAACGGTTTGATCCTAGGGGGGGCAGTCTTTGCCATATTGCTGCTGGCGGGACAGTTTTTCGAAATCCCGCGCCCAGCCATGTTGGGGCTGACCGTTTGTTTGGCGCTGTTTGGGGTCATCCTTTTTGCGGGCACGGTGGGCACGGTGGTGCCCTTTGTGCTCAAAGCGCTGCGGCTTGACCCAGCGGTGGCCACGGGGATTTTTATTCTCACCGCCAATGATGTGTTTGGGGTTTTGATCCTCTTTGGCGTGGCCACGACGCTTTATATCTAACGTTTATGTCCTTCTCCTTTCGCCGGGGGTGACAGACTGCCCTTTCTTTGTGCAAGATTACCGCAGAGGGAGAGGGGAAGAATATGAACGCCAAAAGCGATCCGATCCCCCTGCGCGAAAATCGCCAGGGCGCGGGAGATGAATTCAGCACTGGGGAACTGGGGGCTTTGGCCCATCTTTATCGCGGCGAGGTGTATCGCAGCACCTTATGGCGCACCCGGCTTGATCAAACCACCAATTGGTCCGTGGTCACCACTGGCTTGGCCTTGTCGCTGTCCTTTGCCGGGCCCGAGGCCACGCCTTTGCCGCTGCTCTTAGTGGGCCTGCTTGTCTGCGTATTTTTGGCCTTTGAGGCGCGGCGCTATCGCTATTTCAACGTTTGGCGGGCGCGCTGCCGTTTGATGGAAACCGATCTCTATGTGCCCATGCTGCGCGGGCGCGGCGTGCAGATGGATGGCAAATGGAACACGCTTTTGGCCGCCGATTACGCGCGCCCGCAATTCCATATCAGTTATCTGCGGGCCTTGGGGCGGCGGCTGCGTAAGAATTACGCCTATATCCTGGCGGTTCAGGCGGTAGCCTATGGCGGGAAATTGGCGATCCATCCCGAGCCCGCGCAAAGCTTTGCGGTGTTTATGGAACGCGCGGCGGTGGGGCCGATCCATGGCAGCTGGGTGGTGCTGGGGGCCGCGCTGTTTCACGCCGCTTGGGTCATCTTGGCGCTTTATACTTGGCGGCTAGAGACGCATTTGCGCCCAAAAGGTAAATTGATCTCAATCGCATGAGCGGGGGATTGCCGCCGATTGCGCGCGAGCTCTGGTTTTCCCCGCCTGGCTTGCTTAAGTGCGGGGGAAATCGGCAGAGCGAGACAAGGATCACAGCAGATGGCCAAGATCACCTTTATCGAGCATAGCGGCAAAAAACATGAGGTCGAGGTGGCCTCGGGGCTGACCGCCATGGAAGCCGCCCGCGACAATGGCGTGCCGGGCATTGAGGCCGATTGTGGCGGTGCCTGTGCCTGTTCCACCTGCCATGTTTACGTGGATGAAGCCTGGGTAGAGAAAATCCCCGGCGCCGAAGCCATGGAAGAGGATATGCTTGATTTCGCTTATGAGCCGAAACCGGGCCTGTCGCGTCTGACCTGCCAGATCAAGATCACCGATGATGTGGATGGTTTGGTGCTGCATCTGCCAGAGCGGCAGATTTAAGTTGCGCTTGGCCGCGGCGCTTTGGGGGATCGGGCTGGGGCTGTTTTTGACCGCTCCGCTCGCGGCCTCTGAATGGGTCACGGCCCCAGGCCCTGGACTAATCGCGGCCCGGTTTGAAGCGCCCGACACGGTTTATCCACACCGTGTTTTGGGCCAGATCCCGGAAATGCGGGTGCTTGCGGCGCGCGATGATCAGGGCCGGGATTACCGCATTGATCTGCGCGATCGCAGCGATGGGATCTATGTGTTCGAAGACATCGCCCCGCGGATCGTAGATGCCACCGGTGATGGGCGCGCTGATCTGGTTGTGGTGCAATCAGAGGCCAGTCAAGGCGCGCGCTTGGTGGTGTATGAGCTCTCGCGCGGCGGTTTGCAGCTGGCCGGTCAAACCCCGTTCATTGGCCAGCCCTTTCGCTGGCTGGCACCGGCGGCCATCGCGGATCTTGATGGGGATGGGGTCATCGAGATTGCTTATGTGGAAACGCCGCATCTGGGCAAAACCCTGCGCATTTGGAGCTGGGCCCCTGGCGGGCTGACAGAGATTGCCCGGCTCAAAGGGGTCAGCAATCACCGTATTGGCGAGGAAAGCATCTCGGGCGGGCTGCGTGATTGCGGCAGCGGTCCTGAAATTGTCTTGGCCCAAGGGGATTGGCGCGATTTGGTGGCGATCTCCCTGCAGCGGGTTGGCAATCCGCCTGCGCCCGCTGTGGGCGAGGTGGATGGCATGGCCCGTTTGGAGAACGGTGGGCTGCGTTTGCAGCACCGCCGCTTGGGCCTGCCTGCCAATGCGGCGGGTTTTGCCAAAGCGTTAGCGTGTAAAGACTAGGCTTTAGGCTGTTAGAGCTTTTGGCGGCGCTGCTGTGATCGCCTGCCGGAAAACCCCGTAAAACAGCTGCATATTGCTGCGGGCAATCTAAGCCTTAGCCCGTGTCATCGGCGTAAACGCGGATATAGCGCCCGCCCACTTCGATCCCGACGAAATCCTGATCGAATACCAGACACAGCGCTTGGGCATAGGCCACCACCGCGTCTTGGTTATCGGTGCGGATCCGGGCGGTCAGAATCGGGCGCAGCTCGCCGTCGAAAATCGCATCGGCCTGTTCGATGGTGCAAGATGGGAAACGCTCGGCCGAGACCTTTGCCAGCTGCTCCAGATCTGCACGGGTAAGATCGCGCTTTGTCGTATTGGCCAGATAAACGCGAAAGACTGATTGGCCGATGGCATTGTCCAAATGGCGCACCGCTTCGCGGCGGCCCTCAATCGCCATATCATCCTCTTCGAGAATGGCCCGCTCTGCCTCATTGGCAGTGGCATCAAATATCGCCTCAAGCGTCGCATTGGCGCCGCGCCCGGCATCCACCAGATCGCGGCAGCCCTTGAGATAGTTCAATTTCCATTCGGCGGTCCAACCGGCCGGGCCTGAAATCACCACCGCCCGTACATTGGAGATCACATCTGCGATTTTCACGATCCGCGCATCGGCCGCTTTATGGGCCATATTCGCGATACGCTGGCGCTTGCGTTCCGCCTTGGGCAAGGTCATGTCATCGGAATTGGCCTGCACAATGCGCGTCACCCGCGGGCCAAACGCATCGGTGAGCTCTTCCGCTGTGATCGCGGTATCTTCGATCACATCATGCATTAGGGCGGCGATGAGCAATTCGGTGTCCTCGCCGCCAGTGGCCCCGGCCACCAGATCCATCACCTCGATCAGGTGATTGATATAGGGCTCTTGCGCGGCACCTTTGCGCCGCTGATTGGCATGCGCGCGGGCCGCATAGGCCAGCGCGCGGGTCAGTTCGGTGATGTTTTGGCTCATGCCAAGGGCATTTCCGGAGGCGTGCCGTCAACGATCAGCTTGGCCGATGTGGCGGCGATCACCTCTTCGGGGGACACGCCCGGCGCGGTTTCGCGCAGCACAAGCCCCGCATCGGTGGGCTCGATCACCGCCATATCGGTGACGATCAGGCTCACCCGACGCTCGGCAGTGAGGGGCAGGGCGCATTCGGGTACAATTTTGGGCGTGCCTTTTTGGGTATGAACCATCGCGACAATCACCCGGTTGGCCCCGGCCACCAGATCCATGGCCCCGCCCATGCCCGGCACCATTTTGCCCGGCACGGTCCAATTGGCCAGATAGCCCCGCTCATCCACTTGCAAACCGCCGAGCACTGTCATGTCCAAATGCCCACCCCGGATCAGGCCAAAGCTCATGGCGCTGTCGATTGAGGCCGCGCCGGGCACGGCGGTGATAAAGCCGCCCCCCGCATCGGTCAGATCAGGGTCTTCCATCCCTTCGGGCGGGCGCGCGCCCAGGCCGATCACACCGTTTTCTGCTTGGAAAAAAACATGCACGTCTTTGGGCAGGTAATTGGCCACCATGGAGGGCAGGCCAATACCCAGATTGACCAGCGTGTCGGGCTTTACCTCAAGCGCGACCCGGCGGGAGATCAGTTCTTTGGGGCTCATTTTGGTGATCACATCGCTCATCATATCGCTCCTTACTGGGGACGTTCGATCAGGTGATCGATCAAAATGCCGGGGGTTTTCACCGCATCAGGGGAAATCACCCCGACAGGCACAATGGTTTGCGGCTCGGCAATCACGCAATCAGCGGCCATGGCCATGATCGGGTTAAAATTATGCGCGGTCAGCGAATATTCCAGATTGCCCAGGTAATCTGCTTGATGCGCCCCGATCAGGGCAAAATCGCAATGGATCGGCTCTTCCACAAGATAGGTTTTGCCGCCCACGACGATGGTTTGTTTGCCTTCTGCCACGGTGGTGCCCAGCCCGGTGGCGGTCAGCACGCCGCCAAGCCCGACGCCGCCAGCACGAATGCGCTCCACCAGTGTGCCTTGGGGCACCAATTCCACTTCCATCTCGCCCGCAATCATCTTTTGCTGGGTTTCAGGGTTCAGCCCGATATGGCTGGTGATGGTTTTGGACACACAGCCCGCAGAGACAAGCTTGCCGATGCCGCGGCCAGGCATGGCATTGTCATTGGCAACGACGGTCAGGTCTTTGGCATCACGCTCCACAAGCGCATCGATCAAACGATGGGGAGAGCCAACCCCCATGAACCCACCAATGAGCAATGTCGCACCATCAGGGATAAGCGCAGCCGCATCGGCCACTTTGGTTGCCTGCTTCATGTCGTACCTTCCTTTGCGCGCCGAATGATTCCCGTGCGGCTTTCAGTATTTCACAATGACACCAATATGATGACAGTTTCACGGCAAGAGCGGCAACTTGCGCCGTTATAGATACGTTATTCAGCATGCTTGGGGCGATTGTCGCTGGTTTTGGCAGCGTTTGCGGGCAGCTGTTCGCCGCAAATAACCAGTTTTGCCGGTTTGCGCCCAAGCGATCTGGGCCTTGGGGCACTGGCTGCCATGACAGATGCGCGCCGCGAGGGCCCGGCGTTGAGGCCAGGCCACAGGCATTTTCCGCGATGGGCGTTTACGGCTCCAGCCGTTGGGCCAGAAACTGGCGCAGATCCACTTCTTCCTTGCGGGTCATAGAGACATAGACAAAGGCGAAATTGGCGCGCTCGCTCACCATGGGGCCGGGATAGGGCAGATAGCTGAGCTCTGCCGAGCCAAAGGAGGGGGAGGCGGTGCCCACCTGCCATTCCGTGGTCAGGCGAATATCCACCAGTTTCAATGGCGCGCCGCCTTCCTTGTCGGGAAGTTCGCGAGGCACGCCCGCAAGCTCTAGATACGCCGATTTGTCCCGAGCGCTGCGGAAGCTGTCGATGAACTCATCGGCCAGCACCTGAAGATCGGCCGCCGGGTCTGCATGTTCCATATGGCTGTGCAGATGATCGGCGGGCCCATGGCTGTGGTTATGCCCCTTATGTCCATGGGGCGCATGGCTGTGATCATGGGGCATTGGACCATCTCCGCGCGCCGTCATATTCCCCTGCCGGGATGGTGACCGGTTTGTCGATATGGGCTTTGTGTTTGCCCAGCGTGCCGGCTGAGACCATGGCCCCAAGCACATCCACGATCACCCGCGTGCCCATGAGAGCAGTGATGTCCGATGTGTCATAAGGCGGGCTGACCTCGACCAATTCCATGCCACAAATACCCTCGGCGGCGACCTTGGACGCCAGCGCCAGCGCTTCGCGGGGCAAGAACCCGCCCGGTTCGGGCCAGCCAGTGCCAGGCACAAAACCGCAATCGATGCTGTCGATATCGAAGGACATATAGACCATATCGACCCCGTCCCAGGCCATTTCCAGCGCCATCTCGGCGGTCTTATCCACGCCCATTTTCTCCATATCGGACATGGTAATGATATTGGTCTCACGCTCGCGCGCGACCTTCACCGCTTCGCGAGGCACTTGCCAGCCGCCGATGCCCACCTGTACCAGGTTCTTCGCAGGGACATTGGGCATATTGGTGGCATGGAACCACGGGGTGGTGTGCATGCGTTCATCAAGGTCTTTTTCCTGAATATCCGCATGGCGGTCGAAATGGACGATGCCGATTTTTTTCGATGTGCATTCGGCGATCCCGCGTAGGCAGGGAAAGCCGATGGAATGATCGCCGCCGATCATGATGGGCAGGCTGCCCGAGGAATATACATGGCTCACGGCGCGGCTGATCTGATCAAAGCTCTTTTCAAGATTGGCCGGAATGGTGAAGACATCGCCCGCATCACACAAGGTCATCTGCTCGCGCAGATCCACGCCCAGCTCATAGTTATAAGGGGTGTATAGCGCGCTGATCTTGCGCACGCCCTGGGGGCCAAAGCGCGTGCCGGGCCGGTAAGTGGTGCCGCCGTCAAAGGGTATGCCCAGCACGGTGGCATCATAATGGCCCACTTCCGAGACATCCTCGGCATAGGGCGCCTTTAGGAATGTGTTGATCCCCGCATAATGGGGCAACTCGCCCCGCGCGAAGGTGGGGATGGATTTGTCCTCAATGGAATCGGCCCCGGTCAGCCCCATTTTCAGGGCCCAGCGGCGTTCTTGATCAGCGCGGCCTTCGGGCAGATCCGCTTCGGCCTGCATCGCTTTCCAGCCGCGCAGTTTGCTCAGATCCGGGTGGTGGTAATGGCGTTCCTTGCGCGCGCTATCGGCGGGGTGATGCGAGCGCGTGCGCTCAGTGGGGGCGAAGAACATGGGTCTCCTCCTTGATCCTTTGAAAGGGGATCCCGCCATCGCGGGCATCGAAATCATAGGTGATGGTGGCGCCAAAGGCGGTCGGGTCCGTGGGATCCCAGCGGGTCTTGTCGAACACAATCACCCGGTCGCCCAATTTGAACGCCTCTTCCAGATCATGGCTGACCATGAAGACGGTCATCGGGGTCTCGGCGCGCAGCTCGCTAAGAAACTCATGCATGGAGATCCGCGTGCCAGGGTCCAGCGCGCCAAAAGGCTCGTCCAGCAGCAGGATACGCGGTTTCGCCGTCAATGCCTGCCCAATGGCCAAGCGTTGCTGCATCCCCCCCGACAGCGCCGCGGGAAAGGCATCGGCCATATGCGCCAACCCGATGCGTTCTAGGGTGGCCATGGCCCGCTCGCGCGCGGCGGCGCGTTTGGCGCGGGGCAGGCGGCCAAAAGGGGTGGCAAAGGCTTCGGCCGCCACAAGGTTGTCGCGCACGCTCATATGGGGAAAGACCGAATAGCGCTGAAACACCACCCCGCGTTGGGGGCTGGGTTCCACCGCAGGCGGGGCGTCATCTACGATAATCTCCCCGCGCGAGGGCAGTTCCTCGGCCAGAAGCAGGCGCAAGAAAGTGGATTTGCCGCAGCCCGACGCCCCGACGATCGAGATGAACTCGCCTTCTTCCACATCCAGATTGACCCGTTCTAGGATCGGGCGGCCTTCATAGGTTTTGAACAGATTGCGGACTTGTACGAGGCTCATAGGTTTGTCTCCGCCCAAGGATAGGCACGGCGGGACAGGGCGCGCAGAGCCCAATCCATCAAATAGGCCAAAACCGTGATCCAGATGACGTAAGTCAGGATCACATCCATGGCGAGGTAACGGCGCACCAGAAAGATCCGGTAGCCCAGGCCCAGATCCGAGGCGATGGCTTCGGCCGCGATCAAAAACAGCCAGGCCGGACCGAGCGACAGGCGCAGTGCCTGAATCAGCCGGGGCATGATCTGGGGCAGGGCCACGCGCAGCGCCACCACCAGCGAAGAAGCCCCCAGGGTCTGGGCCTTGACCAATTGCTCGCGGGGGATTTCCGCCGTGCGGCTGGCCATGTCGCGGATCAAAAACGGCGTGATGCCGATAAAGATCAGCATGATCTTCGAGGCCTCGCCCAGGCCAAAGACGATAAAGAGGATGGGCAGCAGCGCCAGGGGCGGCACCAGTGACAGGGCCGCCACAAAGCCCCCCAACATGGCGCGGGCATGGGGCAACAGCCCGATCAGCAGGCCAAAGGTTATGCCCGCCAGCCCGGCCAGCCCCACGCCCAGGGCAAGCCGTTCCAAGCTTTTGGCAGTGTCATGCCAGAACAGGATCCGCCCAGTGCGCCGATCCCCTTCGGTCATCAAACGCTGGGCGGTTTCCATGATCGTCGACGGGGCAGGCAGCAGTTTATCGGCGGGATTGGCGGCCAGCCGCAGATCAGAGGCCACCATATAGGCCAGCAGCAAGGCCACGAAAGGCAAGGCTGCCAGCAGCACAGCCAAAGGCCGGGCAGGTTTACGATTGATCCAACGCATGGGAAATGCCTGCTGCAGCCGGGCGCGGCTTACAGCCCGCCTTCGGCGGCCATTTGCATATAGGTCACGTCATAGCGCAGTTTGACATTATTGGGATCGCCGGTGGTGGAACCATCGGGATAGGCGGTGCCCACGAAATCCGCGCTTGGCGCGCCTTCGCCCAGAATGCCTTTGTCAAACAAGAACTCGGCCACATTGACCATGGTGTCCTTCAGCGCCGCATCGGAGGTAAATGTCACCGCATCTGCCGGAGCATAGAACATCTCGGTCGAGGCAAGCTGCGCTTTATACCCGGCCAGATCAGTACCAGAGGCTTCGGCCATGGCGGTCAGCGCGCCCTCATCGCCCGCTGCCATCAATTCCATCAGCTCGTACCACGCGCCGGCCATGGCTTTGCCAAAGGCCGGGTTATCCGCCAGGGTTTGGGTGTTTACCCACATCACATCGATGATCTCGCCGGGGATATCCGCGCTGTCATAAAGCTTGGTTGCGCCGGGCTCTTCAAGAATGCTGGAGACCAGCGGGTTCCACGTAACCACCGCTTGCACATCATCGGTTTGATAGGCCGCGATCATATCCGCATCCGAGGTGTTGATCACCCCGTCCAGATCCGCCTCAGATAGGCCAACGCTGTCCAGCCCCCGCGCCAGCAGGTAATGCGAGACCGACAGCTCCACCAGATTGACCGGCTTGCCCGCAAGATCTGCCAGCCCGCCTTCGCCTTTCAAGATCACCGCATCATTGCCATTGGAGTAATCCCCAACGATCAGCGCGGTGGTGTCTACGCCGCCCCCCGCTGGAATAGACAGCGCATCCATATTGGTGGCCGAGACCCCATCAAAGCTGCCTGCGGTGTATTGGTTGATGGATTCCACATAATCGTTGATCTGAACGATCTCCACATCGATGCCGTATTTCTCGGCCCATTTATCCATGATGCCAGAATCTTCGAGATAGCCCCAAGGCATCCAGCCCACATAGATCGACCAAGCGACCCGGAATTCGGTTTTTTCTTCGGCAAAGGCGGGAAGAGCAGTGGCGGCCAAAGCGGCCGAGAGCAGCAGATGTTTCAGCATGGTCAAATCCCCAAATGCGTTCCGTATGGCCCCTGAGGTTCGCCCGCCACGGAACGAGAAGATAAAGCGAACGAAACCGTCGCAGTAAATCTCCCGGGATTTTGGCCCGCCGTGTACCGCCTGGAATTTGCCAGCGCGGCAGCGCTTCTCGGACCAGGCCCCCTTTTGATCGGGGCGGAACCCTAAGCACTCTGCCTTTTCAGGCTAGGGGGTGGATGCGGGAAATGGCCAATGGCTTGGCCTTTTGATGCTGTAATTTTTGCGACCTGCCCAAAAGAATGGCGCAGATCATCCGGTGTTGGGGGGAAATAAAGCGCGTATATGTTAGGTCCGGCCGGATCTGGGTGAAACTACCCTCTCCGGCCGGGCTGGTTTGCTGCGGTGCCACCTTGCGCCAAAGGCAGGCTTATTCCGCAGTTTCGAGTGTTTCGATCAAGGCGGGCAGATCTGCCACTGTGTCGATCACATAATGGGCTCCGGCCTCGCGCAGGATGGCCGAGGCGCTCTCGCGCAGCGCGGCGATCTCATCGGCGCTCAACGCGGCCAGCTCTTGGGGGGTTTTGCCCACCGCATTGCCGGAAAGCGCCACGCCAACAGTCACACAGCCTGCGGCCACGCCTTCTTTGATGCCGGGCTCGGTGTCATCAACCTTGATGATTGCGGCGGGCGGATAGGCCACAAGATCGACCATGCATTGATACATGCCCAGCGGGCCGGGGCGGCCTTCGGGCAGATCATCGGCGCAGATCAGATTGTCTGGCGCATAGCCTTGCTCGGCGGCAACTGGCAGCACCCGCTCCATGATCGAGCGTGTATAACCGGTGGTGGAGCCGATTTTGAGCCCCTTTGCGCGTAGGGTATCAATGGCATCTTTGCAGCCGGGCACGAGCGTGGCGAAATCGGCCACGACTTCTTCGTTCATAGGCACGAAGATCTCATAGACCTTGTCTACATCCCCATCGGTGGGGGCCGCGCCGTATTTTTCCTGCCACTGGGCCGCGATCTCGGGCATATCCATCATCGCGCGGATATGGTCCCATTTGGCACTGCCCATAGGGCCGCGGGCCTCGGCGATGGTGGCGGTGATGCCAAAGGTTTCAAACGCCTTCACGAACACGCCCATCGGCGCGAAAGAGCCAAAATCAACGGTGGTGCCAGCCCAGTCAAATACGGCCGCTTTAAACTTGGTCATTTCTTAGGTTCCTTTCGTCGCGCGGGTTCAGGCGGCTTGTTGATTTTTACGCTCATCCAAAGCGCTTTGTGGCGGTGCGGCGGTGCCCACGCCCATTACGGCCAGGCTTTCACCGGCTGCAGTCACCACCTGGCGCATTACGGTTTCATCCATGCGACCAATGCAGCCAACACGGAAACTGTCCGCAATGGTCAGCTTGCCCGGATAGATAATGAAGCCCTTGGACTTCATCAGATTGTAGAAGTCGTCAAAGCTGAACTTGGGGTCAGCAGGGCAGAAGAAGGTGACGATAATCGGCGACAACCAATCATCGGACAGCAGGGTTTCAAACCCCAGCTCCCGCATTCCCGCAACCATCACGTCACGGTTATGCGTGTAACGGGCACCGCGGGCGGCAACGCCACCTTCGTCCTCATGCTCGCGCAGCGCCTGAAGGAAGGCGGCGACAACATGGGTCGGCGGGGTAAAACGCCATTGGCCGGATCTTTCCATGTTCACCCACTGCGCATGCAGGTCAAGGCTGAGGGAATGACAGTTGCCTTTCGATGCCTCCAGCGCCTCTTTACGCGCGAGGACGAAACCGAAACCAGGCACCCCTTCAATACATTTGTTGGCTGAGGAGACTACCGCTTCGAATGGAAAATCGGTCGCCTGCAATTGCAAGGCGCCGAACGCCGACATGCTGTCGATCAACAGTTTGCGGCCCGCTTGCGCGGTGGCCTCGGCAATTTCGGCGAGTGGGTTCAGGATGCCTGAACTTGTTTCGCAGTGGATTGCAACCACATGGGTGATCTCAGGATCAGCGGCCAGAATATCCGCAACCTCTGCACCCCGCGGCGGCAGGTAGTCGCCTTTGTCCAGCAATACGCAGGCGCGGTCGATGTAGCGCAGGGTTTCTGCCGCGCGCTTGCCATAGGCGCCGTTCGCCAGAACCAGCGCCTTGCCATCGCGCGGGATAAAGGTGGACAGCATCGCCTCGACTGCGAAAGTGCCCGATCCCTGCATTGGAACGCAGTCATAGGCATCGCCACCTTCGCCCAGCATAGCAATCAGGCGTTGGCGCATTTCGCGGGTCATAGCGCGGAAATCGCCATCCCAGCTGCCCCAATCGCGCAGCATTGCCTCTTTCACAGTAACAGAGGTTGTCAGGGGGCCAGGGGTCAGCAGGTATGGATCCTGCGGGAAAGAGGAGGAAGGAGGCACAGGAGTTTGCATCGGGAACGCCTTTGAGTCTGAAGATCCCTTCCCAACTATAGCCAATCAGGATCAATGATAATCATTGATAGTTTTTAGCTATAGATTGTATCCTGTCGCGAATTCGTCACCGATCCGTTGTCCAAATGTCAGATCAACTGGACGCCTGCCGCGCCATTTCCAAGAAAGCCTGCACGGTGGACACCATACGCCGTTCTGGCAAATGCGCTACAAACTGCGCCACAGGGATCACCGGATCAGAAATTGGCACTGCGCTGATACCCGTTTCTTGCGTCACCTCGCAATCCAGGCCGATGCCCAGACCGATGCCGCCGCGCACCAGTTCCACAATAGATCCCCAAGACCCCACTGCGAGACTGGTGGTCATTTGCAACTGCAACAGGGACGCCTGTGCATCGAACATCCGGCGGGTGCTTGAACTGGCTTCGCGCTGGATCAACGGCTGACCGACCAGATCGCGTAGCGCGACGCTATCGCGACCAGCAAATTCATGATCCTGCGGGACCGCCACAATCACCCGCATATCGCAAATTTTGGCCCCTGCCAGATGGGCAGGCAATTCCCGAGCGGTGACACAAATCGCATCCAAATCGCCATTTTCCAGCGCGACGATCAAATCG
>JAOXSB010000044.1 GCA_025800345.1 Mangrovicoccus sp.
GATGATCAGATCATCATAACCATCGCCATTGATATCCCCCGCGCCAGAGACGGAATAGCCGCTGCTGTCAGTGGCATCGACCCCATTCAGGGTGAAACCATTGCTGCCATCCAGGCTGGCCAGATCTAGGCTGGCGTCAAACCCTGCGCCCGAGCCAAACACAACATAGCTCTCGCCCGCGGAACTGATGCCATCGGGATCCGCGTATTGGGCCCCGATGATCAGATCATCATAACCATCGCCATTCACATCCCCCGCGCCAGAGACGGACCTGCCGATTTGGTCAGATTCATCGATCCCTTTGAGAGTGAAGCCATTGCTGCCATCCAAATCGGCCAAATCCAGGCTGGCGTCAAACCCTGCGCCGGAGCCAAAGATCACATAGCTCTCGCCTGCAGAACTGATGCCATCGGGATCTGCCCCGAAAGCCCCGATGATCAGATCATCATAACCATCGCCATTCACATCCCCCGCGCCAGAGACGGACCTGCCGCTTAAGTCATTGAGATCGATCCCGTTGAGGATGAAGCCATTGCTACCGTCAAGATCGGAAAAAACTAGCATGCTGTGCCTTTCATTATACTGGTTAAACTATGGGGTTTTCTCAGGTTCCACAGAGTTACAGACCGGGAAGCAAAAATTGCTTCCGCACCAACAAGAATACAGAACCATCAAGGAAAAGCAGCCGTTTTTTCGAGCAATGGCGGGATTTAATTTTATCATTCCTCCGCCAATTAGGATCTAAGATCAGTCTCTGGAAGAAAGATCATGATGCTTGCGCCAATATTTCCGTAATCTTCGCATGAATTACACATTTGCATTCCAGGCGGGCCATGCGCGGGGGTATTAAATTGATTGGATGCCACAGGTCCGGTATCGGGTGGCCATGAAAATGCCGTCCAGTCGGCACCACTGAACGGCAAAGTTTCGATCACGCGGCCGGTCTCGGTCTGTGATCAGTTGGCTTCATACCAAATGGGCGAGCTCCAAGCGCGTTCTTGAATGCTGTGAGGGACATCATCCAGCAAAGCTTTGCCCGCGCGCACCGCGTCATAGGTGCTCCAGCGCGGGGTGGGGATTTCGATCACGCGCATATA
>JAOXSB010000048.1 GCA_025800345.1 Mangrovicoccus sp.
GCGATAATCCCCCATTGGGTCAGGGCAAAAGCGAAATTGCCAATGAGCCCATACAGCACATTGCGTTTGAGCGAGAGCGCTTGCGGAGCCATGTTTAGCCTGCCTTTTTCCAAGCAGCGGCCCCGGTGATCCCCATTGCCATCAGCGCGTCAATCTCGGGCGCGAAAAGCTGCTCGAGCCGGGCCCGGGTGGCGGGATCCATGGGCGGGTATTGCCCAGCTTTGAGATTGCGCGACAAAATCTTGCGGCCCAATTTGGTCCGCATCTCCCGTGGCAGCAGGGTTCTGACCACGGATTTCAGCGGATTGTCCTTGGTGATCAAGCGATGCAGCAGTCTCGAGCGCGGCATGGAAGAGCTGTTCGAGCGCATTTGCTCTGCGCCGCTCTCGGAATTGGCGGGCCTCAAGCCCACATGCTCTCGCAATTGGTTTTGCAGCTTGGGCACGTCTTTGAGATCTTCAGGCAGCAACACCAACACCCGGTCCCGGCCCAATTTCTCAAACGCATAGTCCAACTGCGCCGCATAGCGGCCCACTTCCGTATAAGCATGGCGCCACCAGCGGCCTTTTTCAGCCCGCGCTGCCGCGATGCGATCTGGCTCGATCTCTAGCGCCGCTTCAAAGGACAGGCTTTCATTGCCCATGCGCTGTTGATGCCAATAAGAGGAATAAGCCCGCGAGACCGGATCGCGCAGGGTGACCACAAAACGGGTCTCTTCATCGGCATAATCGGCCAGCCGGTTGATGGCTTCTTTCGAGGCCAGATAAAACGGCGTGGCATCGCAATAGACCCGGCAGCCTTCGGTGGCTGAGTTGCGATAAAATTCCGACCGATACCAGTCGAAGCCTTTGGCCCAAAGCGCCTCATCGCAAAAGAAATAAGTCTCTTTGATCGAGGGGACGAAAATCTCGGGCTGGGCGGCCAGAAGATCGGCAATGGTGGTCGAGCCGCATTTCTGCGAGCCCAGAACAAAGAGCGATGGCTCAGCCATGGAGCGCCTCCCAAATGGCGATATCAGGGGCGCAAAGCTCTTTGACCTTTTCCATCAGCTCTGGGGTCACGATATCGCGCTTTTTCGATTTGGGCTGTTTCATCTTGTTTTCATGGCCGATGCGCACCCGCACTTTGAGCTGCTCTTTCAACTGGCGCTCAAAATCGGGCAGATCATCCAGCCGGCCCACCACATCCATGCGTTTGAGATTGGCAATCGCCGCCGCCACCGCTTTGTCGCTGGTGATGTCTTCATCCTTGGGCAGACCGCAGAAATATTCCGAATAGGTGGCCCCTAGGCGCTTGGCCCGATCGGTTTCCAAAAATGCGGGGAATTCCTCTTCGATCCGCGCATGGGCATGGGGTTTGCCATAGGACCAGAAATAATGGGACACAAAGCGCGACACCGGCTCGCGCAGGATGGTCACGAATTTATAGCGCTCTTTGAACAGATCATAAGCGATGTCGGAAAAGCGCACATGCAGCGACACGCAGCGCACATCTTCAAACATCAAATACATCATCATCTGCTCGCGCAGATCCAGCACATCCACCAGCATCTGCTGGCGATCCTCGCGCCCGGTGAAAGCTTCAAACGCGCGATAGCTGGCCTCGGGCACCACGGTGCCTTGGCTGAGCAAAAACCGTTTGCGCAAAGCCCGGCCCACAGAGGTTCCGCCGCATTTGGGAACATGGTGATAAACCACCCGCTGGGGCATGACTTTGTCATTCACCGCGGAAAGCGTCTGTTTCGCTTGATCAACTATACCCACTGGAACACTCGCACCGATTCTTTCACATTAACGCCACTATGCCCGAATTGGCCGGGCCTTTGCGTGCTCAACAACGCCGCAAATCCCATTTCAGGACCAATTGCTCGTATCGACGCCGAATTCTTTAGAAAGCTGTGCATTGTAAGGCAGGAATTCTTTGCGCAGCTCCGCGATCAAAGCTTTTTCTTCCTCGCTCGCGCCTTCGGGCTTTTTCGTATTCAGCTTGCGATAAATCCCCCGAAGAAACTCATAGGCTTTGCCTTTGGGCAAAAGCCCCCGCACCGCGATATTGGCCCCTTGCAAAGCTTGGTTGCGGGGGGCGTAAGTTTCATTCTCGCGAGGGAAATCATAGGTATCGTAAAAGCTTGGATCGAGCCCCAGCCAAGCGGCGATTTTCTTGATCAAGGCCACTTCATCGCGCAGCAGATCATCAAAACCCAGCACCATCATCCGATCCTCGCCCAGCTTTTCGCGCCACGGGATCAGATGCTCCGCATAGCGGCCATAGCTGAACGCATGGCGAGCCAGCTCATTGCCTTTGAACTCATGGCTGCCATCCCGGGCCGCGGCCAGGAATTCAGCAAAGCTCATATCCGCTGGGATCCAGTTCCAATTGGAGCTGAAATACGTATAGAGAGAATAGATCTGAACCGCCGGATCACGCAGGATAAACAAACACTTAGGATTGCTCTCTAGGGCCGGGATATGCTCAAGGGCAAGCTGGTAATACATATAGCCCGGCGTCGCCTCGAGGATGATTTTCGGCGCGCTGCCCGCGGGGATGGGAAATTGGCTTTTATAGCTCTCTAGCCCGCCTGCGATATGGAAATCGGGCCGGTACATATGGGTGCCCGGATCCACGAAGAAATAGGTTTCTTTTTCCACCGAGCCAAAGGCATCAGGGTGATCTGCAATCCAAGCATGCAAAGAGCTGGTGCCGGCTTTTGGCGCGCCCGCAATTATAAAATTTGGCAGCCAGTTGGTCTCGCCCATTCCATCACTCCACATACTCGTCACATGGGCACAGCCCAAAACCCTCCGAAAAACTATGCCATGCGCTTTTACCGGCGCAAAACATTCTTTAACGGATAGAGACTGGTTTTAATGTCGCTGAATTGGCTCGAAGAGGATGGGCCCATACTCGCCCAAAACCAGATCGATCACGCGATCTCAACACAGCCCTCACAGGGTTATTTACTCTTGTTAACATGATAGAACTCCGAAGAGATCCAACAGTGTTGAGCTTGCATAAACACTCTAATTTCTGCAAGAGCAAACTCAAGACGCGGCCTTATGGCCCCGCGATCTGCCCGAGACGCCACGGGCATTTAGGGCTCATAAACGCTTTGTGCCGCGGTGGTTTTGCTTGTCTTAAGGTGCTTCATTATGACCTCAGTCTCGCGCAGAAATCTTCTGGCTCAAGGCGCTTTGGGCAGCGGCTATATTCTGATCGGATCCACTGCCGCCCAGGCCGAGACCGCACCCCCAAACACCCCGCCCCCAAACACCTCACCCATGCGCCAAGGGGATCTGTCCCAATGGCTGGCCCAAGATCCGGTTTTGGCGCCCGGGGAATTTGCCGTCGCTGTGCAAGAAGATGGCCGGGCCTTGGTCAAACTGGGCAGCGGGGCGGTTTGGTCGCAAACCCCGCCGCTTTCTGCGCCGTTTTCCTTTGCCGATAGCAAAGCTTTGCGGGCCGCCCAATGGCTGCGCCCTGGCGATCTGGTGGACACCGCAGGCCGGTTTGCCCCGGGCGATGGCGGCGGCGCGCGCTGGCAGATCCAGGCCGAAGGCCCGGCGGATCGGTTTTGCACCCTGGCGCTGGAAAACGGGCTTTTCGCCCGGCTCGCTTACGCATCCCGCTATGATATGCGCCAAGCGGGGATTTTCAGCGATACATCTGGGGATGAGACCGCCAAAGCCCTGCTCCGCCTGACCGAACATGCCATTGCCGGGGGCGGCGGGGTGATCGAGATCCCTCAGCCCATCACCTGCGGTAACATCACTTTTCCGCAAATCCCGCAGCGCGCCAGCGTCACCTTTCACATGCAGCCTGGGGTCTGGATCCGACCAAGCAATCCCCAGCCAGGTGTCTTCATGTGGGATTTCGATGCCGGGGATTGGAACACCTATCCTCACTTTTTCAATATCCGCATCACGGGCGATAAAAAATCCCGCAGCCAATGCAATGGCATCCGCGTGGGCCCGACAAATTACATGACGGTTGATAATTGCGTGGCGCAATTCATCGATGGCTGCGCTTGGCAGATCGAAGGGGCCAATAACTCGCGCATTGATATCACCACTTTCAAATGCGGCACCGAAGATGGGATCTATGCCCAGACCTATACAGGCAATACGCGCAAAAACTTTCCCAGCAATGATCTGGTGCTCCAGGGCAGCAGCGAGCAGGATTATTACGGGATCAATCTTGAGGGCTCGGTGATCATC
>JAOXSB010000049.1 GCA_025800345.1 Mangrovicoccus sp.
GCGTTAGTCTTGATCAAGGTTTTCCGGGCGCAAACGCATCCAGAGCAGCGCCCCAAAGGCCAGCATCAAAAACGGGGCCATGGCCATATTCACCGCCGACCAGCCCGCCTCTGGGCTGCTGCCCGAGCAATTCATCAGCCCGCCCGAGGCCAGAGAGGCCAGAGTGACGCCGCCAAAGACCAGCATATCGTTTAGGCCTTGAACCCGGCCTTGATCTTCGGGGCCATGGCCTTTGGCCAGCATGGCGGTGGCACCGATAAAGCCGAAATTCCAGCCCAGGCCCAACAGGATCAGCGCGGCAAAGAAATTCACCAATTCCACGCCCATAAGCGCCACGCCGCTGCCAATGGCCAGGATCACGAGGCCGGTGGCGACGATTTTCTCTGCGCCAAAGCGGGCGATAAGATGACCAGTGAAAAAAGACGGCGCGAACATGGCGAGCACATGGCCCGAGACCACATCTGCCGCTGAGCCAGTACCAAAGCCGCAACCAACGACAGCCAAAGGCGTGGAGGTCATCACCAAGTTCATAAGGCCATAGCTGACCGTGGCGCAGATGATCGGCACCGCGATTTTCGGATCATGCAGCAAGGCCAGATAAGAACGCCCGCTGCTTGGGGAATGCGCGGTGCCATCGGGTTTGGGGATGTCGAGGAAAAAGAACAGCCCCATGCCAATGATGTTCAGTGCCATGGCCGCGAAATAAGTGCCTACAAAGGGAATGGCGGTGAGATCCGTTGTGACCTTGACCAATTGTGGGCCCAAGATCGCCGAGACCAACCCGCCAGCAAGCACATAAGAGATGGCTTTGGGTTTGAAAAACTCCGGGGCGGTATCGGTGGCGGCAAAGCGGTAAAAACCTTGGGCAGAGACATAGATCCCGGTGAAATAGCTGCCCAGAAGGAAGAGCAAAAACGAGCCTTGGATCAGGCCCATCACGGCAATCGCTGAACCGACCAGCCCAGCGATGGCCCCGATGAAAAACCCCGTTTGGCGGCCTTGGCGCTGCATCAGCGGGCTCAGCCATGGGGCGGTGGTCATCGAGCCGAAGACGATCAGCGAGATCGGCAACGTCACCAGACAAGGATTGGGGGCGAGCATTTGCCCTGCCAACCCGCCAATCACAAAGATCATGGCCACTTGGCTGCCCAACAGCGCTTGGGCGGCAACTAAAACGCTCAGATTGCGTTTGGTGCGCGCATCAACGATTTGTGTGGCCGGTTCAGCGGCTTGGGGGGCAGGGCTATCAGACATAGGGCCCGCTTACACTGAACCGGGCGGTTCGGAAAGCGCTGGCGCCATTGGATCGATCAGATGCGCGAAGGAGCCGCAGATTGTGCCTGCGCGCAGTCCCATGGGGGGCAGGGGCGCGCCATCGGCATCCCAAGCGTCAAACAGCGCTGTGCCATGAGCGCTCAAGGTGGAGGCGTAATGAAATTCATGGCCAGCCCATTGGCCTGTGAAAGGGCCATGATCGCAGCGCAATTGCCGATAGCCCAGATGCAGCCGCCGTTTGGCAAAGCTTGTGTGCAAATCCAGCAGCCCGGCCATGGCATGGGTACTGCCTTGGGCATCGGTGAGATGGCGGCCCAGCACCATATAGCCGCCGCATTCACCGAAGATAGTCCCGCCGCGCTCGGCCACCTGGGCCACACTGTCCCAAACATCGCGCATCGCGGCCAGTTTTCCGGCGTGAAGTTCGGGATAGCCCCCAGGCAGATAGACCCCATCCATATCCGGCGGCACCCTTTGACCGGCCAGGGGCGAGAATGGGTGCAAGCTGATCCCGGCCTTGTACCAGGCATCCAGCAGATGGGGGTAGGCAAAGGCAAAAGCGGTGTCGCGGGCAATCGCCACCCGATTGCCCAAAGGCAAGGGCAGAGGCGGGGCGGTTTGGGATGCGGGCAAGGGGGCGGCGAGATCGACGAGGGCGGTCAAATCCACATGGGTCGTGGCCAGATCCGCAGCCTTGTCTAAAAACCCGTCAAGATCGGGATGCTCGCCTGCTTGCACCAAGCCCAAATGCCGCTCTGGCAGCGAAAGCGCCGTATTGCGCGGTAAGGCCCCCAGCACCGGCAAACCCGTGGGGGCAAGCGCGGCGCGCAGCATCGCTTCATGGCGCGGCGAGCCCACGCGGTTCAGGATCACCCCTGCCACCCGCACCGCTGGGTCATATTGGGCAAAGCCCATCACCAAAGGCGCGATGGATTGCGCCATAGCCCCCGCATTCACCACTAAGATCACCGGCAGATTAAGCTGCCGGGCCAGATCCGCGCTAGCTCCGCGGCCAGAGAGCCCAGCCCCGTCAAACAGCCCCATAGCGCCTTCGATCAAGAGCAGATCAGGGCCTGCGGCGCGCGCTGCGATCTGATCAGGCCCCATGGCCCAAGCATCAAGATTGCCGCAAGCCTGGCCGCAAGCGGCGCTGTGAAAAGCCGGATCAATATAATCTGGACCGGATTTGGCGGCGCGCACCGAGAGCCCCTGACGGGCGAGCGCGCGCAGCAATGCCAGCGTGAGCGTGGTTTTGCCGCTGCCCGAGCTTGGCGCGGCGAGAATCAGCCCGCGCCCGGAGGCGTTCAACGGTTTTCAGCGGGCTGGCCGCGCCCCAACGGATCCACATTTCGCGGTGCCTCGCCTCGGGCAAGGGCTTGCCAATCCAAAGCCTGGCGCATGAGCACGGCCCGGCCAATGCAGATCACCGCAGGGGGGCTGAGATCGGCGGCGGCCACATCGGCGCTGGCACGATCAAGCTCGGTTTCCAAGATACGCTCATCGGGATTGGTGGCCGAAGCGACGATGCAAACCGGGTCTTTGGGATCGCGCCCGCCCGCGATCAGCCGCGCTGCGATCGTGTCGAGATGTTTCATCCCCATATAGACCACAATCACTTGGGCCCCTTGGGCCAGAGCTTCCCAATTCACGGCGGTCGGGGCCTCGCCAGTTTGGTCATGGCCGGTTACGAAGGCCACCGATTGGTTCACATCGCGATGGGTGGCGGGAATACCCGCATAGGCCAGACCGCCCACGCCCGCAGTGATGCCAGGCACGATGCGAAAGGGCACCCCGTGTTGGATTAAGGTCTGGGCCTCTTCACCGCCGCGACCAAACACAAAGGGGTCGCCGCCTTTCAGACGTAGGACTTTTTTGCCCGCTTCAGCCAATTCCACCAGATGCAGAGAGATATCGCGCTGGATCGCTGAGGGTTTGCCGCCGCGCTTGCCCGCAAAAATGGTTTCCACATCGGGCCGCGCCCAGTCCAGGATACGTTTGTCCAGCAACGCATCATAGACGATCACATCTGCTTGGCGCAGCGCGTTCAGCGCATGCAAAGTCAGCAAGCCCGGATCGCCGGGGCCCGCACCGCAAAGCCAAACCCAGCCGGGCTCGAGCACCGGCCAATCAGAGGGGGGGAGATCAAGGGGTTGAGGCATTGGGCTCTGGTGATCCTATGCAGGCTCTGTCAATGGGCGCGGGATAGCCAATGGCTTGGCGCAATAAGAACCGCTGATATAACCGACCCATGGATGATGCCAATCCCGAAAAACTAAGACGTGGCTGGACCACGGGCGCTTGTGCCACGGCAGCGGTCAAGGGGGCGCTGCTCCGGCTTTGGTCCGGGCAGTGGCCGGGCCAGGTGGGATTGGAGCTGCCACGAGGCGAGCAGCCAGTTTTTGATCTGGTGGCCTGCCGCTATGGTGAAGGCTGGGCGGAATGCGCGGTGATCAAGGATGCGGGCGATGATCCTGATATCACCCATGGGGCACAGATCACTGCGCGGGTGCGTCCTGGGGGGCAAGGCATCCGCTTTGCCGCCGGGCCAGGTGTCGGGCGTGTGACCAAGGCGGGGCTGCCGCTGGCGGTGGGCGAGGCCGCGATCAATCCGGTGCCGCGCCAGATGATGGCGCAAGTGGTGGCGCAGCTTGCCAGCCAATATGAGCAGCCGCAGAACCTGGAAATCACGATCTCGGTTCCTGGGGGAGAGGCGCTGGCGGACAAGACTTGGAACCCGCGTTTGGGCATTGTCGGCGGGTTGTCGATTTTAGGCACCACCGGGGTTGTGCGGCCGTTTTCTTGCGCCGCTTGGATCGCCTCGATCCATCGCGGGGTGGATGTGGCCCGCGCTGATGGGCTGAGCCATGTGGCGGGCTGTACCGGGGCCACCAGCGAGAAAACCGTTCAGGGGCTCTATGGGCTGCCCGATCACGCGATGCTGGATATGGGCGATTTCGCGGGCGGGCTGCTGAAATACCTGGTCAGCCATCCGGTGGAGCGGGTGACGATCGCTGGCGGCATCGGCAAAATGACCAAGCTGGCCCAAGGCGCGCGGGATTTGCATTCCAAACGCTCTCAGGTGGATTTTGCGCGCCTGGCGAAACTGGCCCAAGCCCGCGGGTTAAAACCGCTGCCCGAGGCCAATACCGCGCTAGAGGCGCTGCGCCATGCGGGACCTGAGCTGGCGCAAGCGGTGGCCGAAGAAGCGCTGGACGTGGTGCAAAAGCTGCTGCGCGGCGCCCCGGTTGTCCCTGATCTGATCGTGATTGATCGCGCGGGGGTCATCCTTGGCCGGGCCGGGTCATGAGCTTGTTGATCTTAGGGGGCACGGGCGAGGCGCGCGCGCTCAGCATTGCTTTGCAAGATTTGCCTGGGGCGCGGGTTTCCCTGGCTGGGGTGACTGAACGCCCGGCTGCGCAGGGGATGCCCGCAAGGCGCGGCGGTTTTGGTGGGGCCGAAGGCTTTGCGGCCTATCTGCGATCTGAAGGTATCAGCGCGGTGTTGGACGCCACCCATCCTTTTGCCGCGCGGATGAGCGCCCGAAGCAGGCGGGTTTGCGATCAGTTTCGCATCCCCTATCGCCGGTTGCTGCGCCCAGCCTGGCACCCAGGGGCGGAGGATCATTGGATCATTGTGCCAAGCCCTGCCATGGCCGTGAAATTCATTCCCCCTGGTGCGGTGGTGTTCTTGGCCACCGGGGGACAGAGCGTTGGGGAATATGCCGGGCTGGATCATGCAACGGTTTTGATCCGGGTGATTGACGTGCCAGAGGGGGATTTTCCCTTCACGCGCGGGAAATTCTTGCAAGGGCGTCCGCCATATGACGCGGAGGCGGAAACTGCTTTGTTTCTGCGCGAAGCTGTCACTCATCTGATTTGCAAAAATGCCGGGGGCGCGGCGGGGCAGGCCAAGCTGATGGCGGCGCGAGCGCTGGGTGTGCCGGTGGTGATGATCGCCCGGCCTGAGGGGCCAAAGGACCGGGCGCTGGAAACTGTCGAGGCCGCCTGCGCTTGGGTGCGCGAGGGGTGCAGCCCATGAGCACGCCGCCCATCGGCCGGATTATTGAAACGCCGGATTGTGTGGCTGAAGGGGCCGCTTGGCTGGCTGTTGCCGAGCCGCGCTTTGCCGCCGCGCTTGAGCTGACCGGGCCACTGCCTTTGCGGCGTAGGCGCGATGGGTTCGAGGCGCTGTTATCGGCCATTGTCAGCCAACAGGTCAGCGTGGCTGCTGCTGATGCGATTTGGACCCGGTTGAAAGCCGCGCGGTTGACCGGGCCGCGCAAGATCGCGTGGGCCAGGGATGAAGAGTTGCGCGCCTGTGGGCTCTCGCGCCAGAAAATCCGCTATGCGCGGGAATTGGCTGGGGCTGGGATTCGCTATGGGCAATTGCGCCAGGCCCCGACAGAGCAGGTGATTGAAACCTTGGTGGCGGTGCCCGGCATCGGTCGCTGGACGGCAGAGATCTATGCGATGTTTTCCCTAGGCCGGGCGGATGTGTTTGCGCCGGGGGATTTGGCGCTGCAAGAGGCCGCTAGGTTGCTTTTTGATCTGGAGACCCGCCCGCGCGAGGCGGCGTTTCGCAAAATGGCGGAGGATTGGGCCCCATGGCGGGCGGTGGCAGCGCGTCTGCTATGGGCTTATTACGCCAAGGCCAAGGGGCGCGAAGGCATCAGCGGCGCGGCGGCAAAATCCTCGTCCTGCGCGCCAAAGCCAGGTGACAGCGGCGCGGCCAAAGGGTAGGGCGGCCCTATGGGCGATCTTATGGAAAAATACGGCACCGCGAACCGGGCTTTGGCGCAGGTTACATGGCTGCGCGTGGGCGGACCGGCGCAGATGTTCTTTCAAATTCCCGACCTTGCGGCGCTGGGCGAGGTTTTGGCGGCTTTGCCCGAGGATTTGCCGGTTTTCCCCTTGGGGGCGGGATCTAATCTGATCGTGCGCGATGGCGGGCTGAAAGCGGCTGTGATCAAGCTGGGGCGCGGGTTTATGGAATGCCATTGCGCCGATGGTCTGGTCACCGCCGGTGCGGCCTTGCCCGATGCGATGCTGGCCCGCCGGGCTGCCGAGGCCGGGCATGACCTAACGTTTTTGCGCACCATCCCCGGCACGGTGGGGGGCGCGCTGCGCATGAATGCGGGCTGCTATGGCAGCTATGTCTCTGATGTGTTGGTCTCCGCAGAGGTGATGCACCGTGATGGCCGTTTGGAAGAGCTGCCCGCCGAGGCCCTGGGCCTGGTCTATCGCAGCTCTAATTTGCCCGCAGATACCATCATCACCAAAGCGCAGTTTCGCGTGCCTTTGGGCGATCCAGCGGCGTTGAAAGCCCGTATGCAAGAGCAATTGGCCAAGCGCGACGCGACCCAGCCGGTCAAAGATCGCACGGCGGGCTCTACCTTTCGCAATCCGTCGGGCCATTCCTCTACGGGGCGGGCCGATGACAGCCATGATCTTAAGGCTTGGAAGCTGATCCAAGAGGCCGGAATGCAAGGGGCGCGGATTGGCGGGGCGCAGATGTCGGAAAAACACGCCAATTTTTTGGTCAATACCGGCAGCGCGAGCGCGGCGGATCTCGAGGCTTTGGGTGAGGCGGTGCGCAAAAAGGTCTATGAAAAATCCGGGATCCAGTTAGAATGGGAAATCATGCGGATTGGTGAGCCTTAAGCATCCTGCCCCTAGGGCAGATCGTGATCGGTAACCTTTTCGTAAATTGTGCAAAAGCACAAAGATAATCGCGACCGGGCCAACCCGGCGTTTTGAGCAGCAGGCAGCGCCAAAGGTGCGCCGTAAGAATGAGGCAGGGTATGTCGCAACCGACAGACCCCTTAGTGGCCGTCCTGATGGGCGGGCCCTCGGCTGAGCGAGAAGTTTCGCTGGCCTCGGGGGCGGAATGTGCTGCAGCGTTGCGCAGCGCAGGGTTTCGTGTGTGCGAAATTGACGCTGGGCCGGATCTGCCCGCGCAGTTATCCGCTGCCGCCCCGGATGTGGTGTTCAACGCGCTGCATGGCCGCTGGGGCGAGGATGGCTGCGTGCAAGGCCTTCTGGAATGGCTTGGGCTGCCCTACACCCATTCCGGGGTGCTGGCCTCGGCCCTGGCGCTGGATAAGCAACGTTCCAAACTGGTATATCGCGAAGCGGGCTTGCCTGCCGTGCCCAGCCGGATCGTGCCTGCCGAAGATGTGCGCGCCGGGCATGTGATGGATCCGCCCTATGTGGTGAAGCCCAATAATGAAGGATCCTCGGTGGGGGTTTATCTGGTGCATGAGGCGGCCAATGGCCCGCCCCAGCTTGGACCGGACATGCCCGAGATGGTGATGGTGGAGCGTTACGCGCCTGGGCGTGAACTGACCACCACCGTGCTGGGCGATCGGGCGCTGGCTGTCACCGATATCATCGCAGAAGGCTGGTATGATTATGACGCCAAATACAAACCTGGCGGCTCGCATCATGTGATCCCGGCCGAGCTGCCCGAAGAGATCACCGCGGCCTGTTTGGATTATGCCCTGCGCGCCCATGAGGCTTTGGGCTGCCGCGGGGTGAGTCGCACGGATTTTCGCTGGGATGAAGCCCGCGGGCTCGATGGGCTGATTTTGCTGGAAACCAATACCCAGCCGGGGATGACCCCCACATCGCTGGTGCCGGAACAAGCGGCTTATTGCGGCATTTCCTTTCCCGAGCTGTGCCGCTGGATTGTCGAGGATGCCTCATGCGGACGATAAGGCGCGATCCTCCGGTGCGCAGCGATCCCGCGCCTAGCCGCGCGGCCTATCGGGTCACGCGGCTGTGGCTGTCGCCGTTTTTCCGCTTTTGCGTCAAAGTGGTATTGCCGGTGCTTGTGCTGCTGGGGGTGGCGGGCACTTGGGCGCTCAATTCCGTGCATCGTGACGGGGTGCTGCATTGGGCGCAGGATCTGCGAGGCTCGATCGCTGAGCGGCCCGAATTCGTCATGCGCCAAATGATCATCTCTGGCGCGGTGCCGGAACTGTCGCGGGAGATCCGCGAGAAGATGCCCGTTAAATTCCCGGTAAGCTGGTTTGATCTGGACACGGATGAGCTGCGCGCGGTGGTGCTGTCCTTTGATGCGGTCGAAGATGCGTCGGTGACGCTGGATCTAAATGGCGCGGTGCGGGTGAGGGTCGAACAGCGCGTGCCGGTCGTGCTTTGGCGCAATCATGGCGGGCTTGAATTGCTTGATATCACCGGGCACCGGGTGGCTTTGATCGATCGCCGGGATGGCCGGGCCGATCTGCCCTTGATCACCGGCGATGGTGCCGATCATGCGGTGGCTGAAGCGCTGGCGATTTTGGTCGCGGCAGAGCCTGTGGCCCATCGTTTGCGCGGCTTGACCCGCCAAGGGGCACGCCGCTGGGATGTGGTGCTGGATCAAGACCAGCGCATTCAGTTGCCCGAAGAAAAGCCTGTTGCGGCGCTCGAGCGGATGCTCGCGCTGCAAGACGCGCGAGACATTCTTGGCCGGGATGTGGCGCTGATTGATCTGCGCCGCCCGGGTCGTGAAACCGTTCGCCTGCGCGAAGATGCGCTGGCCTATCTCAACACCATGCGAGCCTTTGAGCAGGGGTTATCCACGCAATGACCGGATTATATCAAAGCCAACGGGCCATGCGCCAAATGCGCCAAGCTGCCATCCAACGCGGGGTGGTTGCCATTTTGGATATTGGCTCCTCGAAAGTGACCTGTTTGATCCTGCGCTTTGATGGCGAAGAATCTGGCCCTTCTGAGGGGATCGGTGCCATGGCCGGGCAAAGCCGGTTCCGCATCATTGGAGCAGCCACCACCCGTGCGCGCGGTGTGAGCTTTGGTGAATTGGATGTGATCCGCGAAGGCGAGCGGGCTATTCGCACCGTGGTGCAAGCGGCGCAGAAAATGGCAGAAACCCGCGTGGATCATGTGATCGTTTCCATGGCCGGGGCGCGGCCGCGCTCCTATGGGCTGGTGGGCGCGGTTGATCTAGGCGGTGCGCCGGTCACCGATCACGATATCGCCCGTGTGCTGGCCAGCTGCGATATTCCCGATATTGGCGAGGGCCGCGCGGTTTTGCATGCTCAGCCGGTGAATTTTGCTTTGGATCACCGCTCGGGCCTGTCGGATCCGCGCGGGCAAGTGGGCAATCAACTGACCACGGATATGCACCTGCTCAGCGTTGAAGATCGCTGTATCCGGGATTTGCTGCATTGTGTGAACCGCTGCGATCTGGAACTGGCGGGGATTGCCTCTGCGCCTTATGTGGCGGGGATTTCCTCGCTTGTGGAAGACGAGCAGAAAATCGGCGCGGTCTGCATTGATATGGGCGGCGGGACGACCAGCTTGTCGATCTTCTTGCGCAATCACATGATTTACGCCGATACCGTGCGCATCGGCGGGTTGCATGTGACCCAAGATATCAGCCGCGGATTGGGCATTCCCATGGCCATGGCCGAGCGGATCAAGACCGTGCATGGGGGGCTGACCGCCACCGGGCGGGATGATCGCGAGATGATCAAGCTGCGTTCAGAAACCGGAGATTGGGAACATGACAGCCGCGAGATTTCCCGCTCGGAACTGATCGGCATCATGCGCCCGCGGGTGGAAGAGATCCTGGAAGAAGTGCGCATGCGCCTGGATGCGGCAGGGTTTGAACATTTGCCGAGCCAGAAGATTGTGCTGACTGGCGGCGCAAGCCAAGTGCCGGGCTTGGCGCAGATGGCCAGCCGAATCCTTGGTCAGCAAGTGCGCCTTGGCCGGCCCCTGCGAGTGCTCGGACTGCCCCAAGCGGCCACAGGTCCGGGCTTTGCTTCGGCGGTTGGCCTGTGCCTTTTGGCCGCACATCCCCAAGATGAATGGTGGGATTTTGCCGATCCCTCTATGGTTCGGGGCCCCCAATCTTTGCGCCGTATGGTGCGGTGGTTCAAAGAAAATTGGTGATCTGCCGCGCCAGACACAACATATCGCGGCAAGCACTAGGAAGCGGTTTTTTGCGCACTGTGGCTTTTTTGGCGTGACCTGCGGGTCATTCACAGTTACTGTCTGTGCATAAGCAGTCGCGGGCGCAAAGTCCGCAGAACCAAAAATTCGAGCAGGCGGACCTCATATGACCCTCAATCTTATTGTGCCCGAGCACGAAGAGCTCAAGCCCAAGATCACTGTCTTTGGTGTCGGCGGGGCTGGCGGCAACGCAGTCAATAATATGATCGAAAAAGAACTCGACGGGGTCGAGTTCGTGGTGGCCAATACCGATGCCCAAGCCCTGGCCCAAAGCCGGGCGGTTGCCAAAGTGCAAATGGGTGTGCGGGTGACCGAAGGCCTTGGGGCGGGCGCACGTCCCGAAGTTGGCGCGGCTGCTGCGGAAGAAACTATTGAAGAGATCGTCGATCATCTGGTCGGCAGCCATATGTGCTTTATCACCGCTGGTATGGGCGGCGGCACCGGCACTGGCGCGGCCCCGATCATCGCGCAAGCGGCCCGCGAATTGGGCGTGCTGACCGTTGGTGTTGTAACCAAGCCGTTCCAATTCGAAGGCCTCAAGCGTATGCGCAAGGCCGAAGAAGGCGTGGAAGCGCTGCAAAAGGTTGTTGATACGCTGATCATCATCCCCAACCAGAACCTGTTCCGGTTGGCCAATGAGAAAACCACCTTTACCGAAGCGTTCAGCCTGGCCGATGATGTGCTGCATCAAGGTGTCAAAGGCGTGACGGACCTGATGGTCCGCCCGGGTCTGATCAACCTCGATTTTGCCGATGTGCGCGCCGTGATGGACGAAATGGGCAAAGCCATGATGGGCACTGGCGAGGGCGAGGGCGAGACCCGCGCGGTTCAAGCGGCCGAAAAAGCCATTGCCAACCCGCTGCTGGACGAGATCAGCCTCAAAGGCGCCAAGGGCGTGCTGATCAATATCACTGGCGGTTACGACCTGACCTTGTTCGAACTGGACGAGGCGGCCAACCGCATCCGCGAAGAAGTGGATCAAGACGCCAATATCATCGTGGGCTCGACCCTCGATACGGAAATGGAAGGGCGTATGCGCGTGTCTGTTGTGGCCACGGGCATTGATGCGGCCACCGATATTGGCGAAACGCCAGTGCCGCGCCGCAGCTTGGCTGCGCCTTTGCGAGGCAATATTGCCACTGACGACGCGCCTTTGGAGGCGGCCGAACAACCTGCCGCCGCAGCGAGCGCCGAGCCAAGCTTTTTGACCAGCTTGGATGACGCCCCGGCAGAAAGCGCCAGCGCCGATGATGGTCTGCCGCCCCCGGCCTACAGCCCGCAGCCCGCAGCCGTGGCCGAGCCCGAACCTTTCGTGGCCGAAACCCCGCGCGGCCCCGGCAATCCTTCGCCAGAAGTGATCGCGCGTTTGCACGCTGCGGCGCGCAAAGACCCGAATTCCCCGTCGCAAGAAAATGCCTCTGAGGAAGATAGTGCACGTTTTGGCATTAACTCCCTTATTAACCGGATGACAGGTCAAGCTGCGGAAACGCGCAGCCCCATGGGTCGCCCCGTGCCGCCCGCGGCAACGGTTGCAGAAGAGCAATTGGAAGAAGATCCCGAAATGGATCGGATCGAAATTCCTGCCTTCCTGCGGCGCCAAGCGAACTAATTCGTCACAGATTGAAAATAAAAAGGCTGGCCATTGGCTGGCCTTTTTTGTTTTTTAACAATGCCTTGCTGCGTTAACTTGCTGCAGTGGCGAGAATTCGCCAAACCGTTACAAGCCATGTTTCAGACCGTTGCAATCTTTGAATTGCGAAGAATGTGGAACCGCCCTTAATGGAAGGGAGCTTGAATGGTGTCGAAAAACAGGAAAAAAGCAGTGCAGTACACCGTTAAATCTCCGGTTACATTTAAAGGCGTCGGCCTTCATAGCGGCGCGCCTGTGCGCATGGTCATCCATCCTGCTTCGGCAGAATTTGGGATCTGGTTCCGCCGCACCGATGTGACCGGGGCTGACAATCTGATCTCTGCGCGGTGGGATTCCGTTAATCCGGCGCGCCTATGTACCAAGATCGAAAACGCCGATGGCGTTTCCGTATCCACGATTGAACATGTTATGGCCGCTTTGGCAGGTTTGGGGATCCATAACGCTTTGATCGAGATTAGCGGCGCGGAAGTGCCGATCCTTGATGGCAGCGCTGCGCCCTTTGTGCGCGGTATCTTGGCCCGGGGTTTGGCGATGCAACATGCTGCGGTTCGGGTGCTGCGCATCCTAGAGCCTGTGGAAGTGCGCGAAGGCGATGCGATGGCCCGCCTGGAGCCTTGCGACCGTTTCGAGATGGATTTCGAGATCGAGTTTGCCGATCGCGCCATTGGCCATCAGCTCAAAAGCTTGGATCTGAGCAACGGCACCTTTGTGCGCGAGCTCTGCGATAGCCGCACCTTCTGCCGGAACGCCGATGTGCAATATATGCATGCCAATGGCCTGGCCTTGGGCGGCACTATGGAAAACGCGGTTGTTGTCGAAGACGAAAAGGTGCTGTCGCCTGGCGGCTTGCGCCATAAAGATGAACCCGTGCGCCATAAGATGCTTGATGCTCTGGGGGATCTTTATCTCGCGGGTGCGCCGATTCTTGGCCGTTATACCGGCCATCGCGCGGGCCATGCCCTGACCGCGCAATTGCTGCGCGCGGTGTTCTCGCGCCCTGGCGCAGCCTGTTTGATCACCGCAGATGAGCGGATCGCGGCCCGCCTGCCTGGTGTGGGCGTGCGTGTGGCAGATTTGGCGCTCTGCGCCTGATCACAAATGCGGTCCTGGCGTCGCGCTTTTCGCTGGGACCATTTTGCCTCTCTATCATCTATGCTAGCACCTGGGGCGCTGCGGTGGTATCCGTCCAGCCAAACGATAAACAGGGCTCAGGCAAGTATGACGAAGGCGGCGGTTTCACGACGAGTGATCTGGGCGGGGGCTGCGATTTTCCTTGCCGCATGTGCGGGGGAATCCGATCCACCGTTTGAGAAATTCTCGCCCAAAGAAATCTATGACCGCGCGGAATACGAGCTTGAAACCAGCGACCCGGAAACGGCGGCGCGCTATTTTGGCGAGGTTGAGCGGCTTTACCCCTATTCGGAATGGGCCAAACGGGCGCTGATCATGCAAGCCTATGCGCTGCATCGGAACAAGGATTATGAGGGTAGCCGCGCCGCCGCGCAGCGCTTTATCGATTTCTATCCTGCCGATGAAGATGCCGCTTACGCGCAATATTTATTGGCGCTGAGCTATTATGATCAGATTGATGATGTGGGCCGCGATCAGGGTCTGACCTTTCAAGCGCTGCAATCGCTGCGCACGGTGATCGAACGCTACCCCGATAGCGAATATGCGCGCTCGGCGATTTTGAAATTCGATCTGGCCTTTGACCATCTTGCGGGCAAAGAGATGGAGATCGGGCGCTTTTATCTGAAGCGAGGCCATTACACCGCTGCGGCCAACCGGTTCCGGGTGGTGGTGGAGGATTTCCAAACCACCAGTCACACGCCCGAAGCGTTGCACCGTCTGGTGGAATGTTACCTCTCCATGGGGTTGGTGGAGGATGCCCAGACCGCTGGGGCGATTCTCGGATATAACTACCAATCCAGCGAATGGTATCATGACAGTTTTGCATTGCTGACCGGGCAAGGCTTGCAGCTTAAACCTTCTGGGGATGGCTGGTTGCGCACGGTTTATCGGCAGTCGATTAAAGGTGAATGGCTCTAACCAGGTAAGCGCGTAGGGCCGCAAGTGCGCCCCATTGGGGCAGGAGTGAGCAGGGGCAGGCCGATGCTGCGCGCGTTGGATATTCGCGACATCCTGATCATCGACCGGCTGGAGATAGCATTTCAGCCGGGTTTGAACGTGCTCACTGGGGAAACCGGGGCAGGTAAATCCATCTTGCTGGATGCGTTGGGCTTTGTGCTGGGTTGGCGCGGGCGCGCGGATCTGGTGCGGCAAGGGGCTGATCAAGGCGAGGTGACCGCGGTGTTTGCCCTCACGCCAGATCATCCCGCGCGGGCGGTGTTGCGAGATGCGGATTTGCCCGATGAGGATGAACTGGTTCTGCGGCGCACCAATTCCCCCGATGGCCGTAAAACCGCGCGGATCAATGATCGCCGGGTATCGGGCGAGGTGTTGCGGCGCCTATCGGAATGCTTGGTCGAATTGCACGGGCAGCATGATGATCGCGGATTGCTTGACCCGCGGGGCCATCGCAATTTGCTGGATGCTTATGGCGGGCATGAGGCGCTTTGCGCTGATCTGCGCGGGGCGTGGAAAACCCTAAGCGCGGCGCAAAAGCATCAAGCAGCCTTGACGGAAAGCCTAGCAGCGGCGCGCGCCGAAGAAGAAACTTTGCGGGCCGCTTTGGATGAATTGGCCGCGCTTGATCCGCAACCGGGTGAAGATGCGGCTTTGGATGTGGAGCGTCGCCAAATGCAAGCGGCCGAGCGTTTGCGCGAAGATGTGGCCCGCGCCGCAGCGTTGTTGCAAGGCGATGGCGAGGCCTCGCCCAGTGCCGCTTTGGCCAGCGCCATGCGTTGGCTCGAACCTGTGGCCGAAGAGCTAGACGGGGCGTTGGACGGGGCATTGGCGGCCTTAGATCGCGCCTTGAGCGAGATCGACAACGCGGCGGGCCAAACCCAATCGGCGCTTGAGCGTTTGGATATTGATCCAATGGCCCTTGAACGGGTGACAGAGCGGCTCTTTGCATTGCGGGAACTTGCCCGCAAACACCGGGTGCTGCCCGATGATTTGCCGGGGCTGACCGAGGCGTTTACCCGGCAAGTGGCAGCGATTGATAGCGGGGCCGAAGGGCTTGCGGCTGCGCAGCAAGCGGTTGAGGCGGCGCAAGAGGCCTATGATCAAGCGGCGGACCGGTTGAGCGAGGCGCGCTTTGCCGCCGCTGAACGGCTTGATCAGGCGGTGATGGCTGAACTGGCACCGCTGAAGATGGAGCGGGCGGTGTTCACCACCGAAATTGAGGCGGCCGAGGCCGGCCCAGACGGGCGCGATGGGGTGGCTTTTCGTGTGGCCACCAATCCCGGCGCGCCCAGCGGGCCGCTAGAGCGGATCGCATCTGGTGGGGAGTTGTCGCGGTTTTTGCTGGCGCTGAAAGTCTGCTTGTCGCGCAATGCTCCGCAACGAACCATGATTTTTGACGAGATCGACCGCGGCGTGGGCGGGGCGACCGCTGATGCGGTGGGGCGGCGCTTGGCAGCTTTGGCCCAGGGTGAAAACGGGCGCGCGGGGCAAGTGCTGGTGGTGACTCATTCGCCGCAAGTGGCGGCTTTGGGCGGGCATCATTGGCGGGTGGAAAAGCAGGTCCAGGACGGACAAACGCGTTCTAATGTGCTGCCGCTTTCCCAGGATGCGCGAGTGGATGAGATCGCGCGCATGCTTGCGGGGGACCGGATCACGCCCGAGGCGCGTGCGGCGGCGGCCTCGCTGCTTGGGGCGCGCGGATAACAAGCACGCTTGCGCGGCGTTATAGCCATTGCAATCAATTCAATAGCATAGCACCCTTAGCTTGCGCATCGCGCATGAATTCTGATCGGGTTGGCGTATGGGCGGCGGCATCTCGGTGGCCTTTGCGCCCGGAACCGGTGATCTGTGCCCGTGCCGCCTTCTTCTCATGTCCCGCTGCCGCCAGTGCCCAAATGGGCCAAGCCTCGGCAGACCTTGCGCAACTTGATGGGCAATGCGCCCAAAGCCATCCGGTTTTGGATCATCGCTTTGGTGATCGGGATTGCAGCCGGGCTGGCGGCCTTGCTGTTTCGCAAAGCCATCGCCGCGCTTCAGACGTTTTTCTATGGCACCCATGATGTGACATTGGCCAGCGTGGCCGAGACGCTGCCCTGGTGGTGGGTGCTGTGCCTGCCGATCATGGGGGGATTGGTTGTTGGAGTGATCCTGAACCGGTTTACCGATGACGGGCGCGTGCGCTCGGTGGCCGATGTGATCGAAGGGGCGGCTATGGAAAATGGCCGGGTGGAGACCAAGGCGGGCTTGGCCTCGGCACTTGCCTCTTTGATCACCCTGTCCACCGGCGGGTCCAGCGGGCGCGAGGGTCCGGTGGTGCATTTGGCGGGGGTTATTTCCACCTGGATGTCCCGCTGGCTGCATGCGGATGGGATCACTGGGCGGGATCTTTTGGGCTGCGCTGTGGCGGCGGCGGTCTCTGCCTCGTTTAATGCGCCCATTGCCGGGGCGCTCTTCGCGCTCGAAGTGGTGCTGCGCCATTTCGCGGTCCATGCTTTTGCCCCCATTGCCATCGCGTCGGTGGCCGGCACGGTGATCAGCCGGCTTGAATTTGGCAATGTGCAAGAATTTACGCTGCCAGAGCCCGCGATCTTGGCCTTTTACGTGGAATTGCCTGCGTTTTTGATCTTGGGGCTGATTTGCGGCCTGCTCGCCTCGGTCTTTATGTGGAGCATCTTTTGGGCCGAAGACACGGCCAGCCGTTTGCAATCGCGCGTCGGGCTGCCCCGCTGGCTGCGCCCGGCGCTCTCAGGGGCGCTGCTCGGGCTCATCGCGATCGAGTTCCCCCATATTATCGGCGTGGGCTATGAGACCACCTATGCGGCATTGGCGGGCAATCTTCTGTGGCACGAGGCGGTTGTGTTTGCCATTGTCAAAGCGCTGGCGGTGGCCATCACCCTGGCAGGGCGCATGGGCGGCGGGGTGTTTTCCCCATCTCTGATGGTCGGGGCATTGACGGGCTTGGCCTTTGGCTATGTGGCCACATCATTTTTTCCCGAAGTGTCCGGCAGCGAGGCGGTTTATGCGCTGGCTGGGATGGGCGCTTTGGCGGCCTCGGTTTTGGGCGCGCCGATTTCCACCACCTTGATCGTGTTTGAGCTGACGGGCAATTGGCAGGTGGGGATTGCGGTGATGACGGCGGTGTC
>JAOXSB010000050.1 GCA_025800345.1 Mangrovicoccus sp.
ATCTCGACCGCGACCGCCTTTGTGGTGGCCGGGGCCGGGGTTTGCGTGGCCAAACACGGCAATCGCAATCTCAGCTCGAAATCCGGGGCCGCCGATGCGCTTGGCCAGATGGGCGTGAATGTGATGGTCGGGCCAGAGGTGGTGGAACGCGCCCTGACTGAAGCCGGCATCGCCTTTATGATGGCCCCGATGCATCACCCGGCGATCAAACATGTGATGCCCAGCCGGGCCGAGCTTGGCACCCGCACGATTTTCAACATTTTGGGCCCGCTGACCAACCCCGCCGGGGTGACGCGGCAATTGACCGGGGCGTTTTCCCCCGATCTGATCCGCCCCATGGCCGAAACTCTTGGAGCGCTTGGCAGCGATCGCGCTTGGCTCGTGCATGGCTCGGACGGCACTGATGAAATCACCATCACCGGCCCCACTGCCGTGGCCGCCCTTGAAGATGGCAAAGTGAGCGAGCGGGAAATCCATCCCGAGGATGCGGGCCTGCCCGTGCATCCCTTTGAAGCCATTTTGGGCGGCACCCCGGAAGAAAACGGCGTGGCCTTTGCCGCATTGCTGGAGGGCGCCCCGGGCGCCTATCGCGATGCGGTTTTGCTTAACGCTGCTGCGGCTTTGGTCATTGCCGACGCGGCCAGCGATTTTAAAGACGGGGTAGAGCGCGCCCGCGCCGCCATTGACAGCGGTGCCGCCAAAACCTGTTTGACAACTCTTGCCCGGATCACATCGGAGGCCCCATGAACAGCGCAGCCACCATTCTCGACAAGATCCGCGATTATAAGCTGGACCATGTTGCCGCCTGTAAAGAAGCGCGCTCTTTGTCGGATTTGGAGGCTGATGCCCGCAATGCTGGCCAAACCCGAGGCTTTCGCAATGCTCTGATGCGCGGGGCCCAGCAAGGCTATGGGCTGATCGCAGAGATCAAAAAAGCTAGCCCTTCCAAAGGGCTGATCCGCGAAGATTTCGACCCGCCTGCTTTGGCCAAAGCCTATGAAGATGGCGGCGCGGCCTGTTTGTCGGTGCTAACCGATGCCCCGTCATTTCAAGGCGATGACAGCTATCTCAGCGCTGCCCGCGCCGCCTGTAGCCTGCCTGCACTGCGCAAAGATTTCATGCTTGATCCCTATCAAGTGACCGAAGCGCGGGCCTTGGGCGCGGATGCGATCTTGATCATCATGGCCATGGTCGATGACAATTGCGCGGCGGAATTGGAAGCGGCTGCCCAAAGCTGGAATATGGATGTGCTGATCGAGGTGCATAACCGCGAAGAACTCGACCGGGCGGTGCGGCTGAACTCCCCGATGATTGGGATCAATAATCGCGATCTGAATACATTTGAGACCACGCTTGATACCACCCGCGGGCTGGCCAAATTGGTGCCTGCGGACCGGATGATCATCTCCGAATCCGGGCTCAACGCCCCTGAAGATCTGGCGGAACTGGCCCGTTACGGGGTGCGCGCTTTTCTGATTGGCGAAAGCTTGATGCGCCAAGAGGATGTAACCTCAGCCACCCGCAATATCCTGAGCCAGCCACTGACGGGCATGGCCACAAGATGAGTGGGCTGACCCATTTCGACGGTAAGGGCGATGCCCATATGGTCGATGTGTCGAGCAAAGACGTGACCGACCGCTTGGCCATCGCCGAAGGCGCGGTGCAAATGAGCGCCCAGACCCTGGCGGTGATCACCGAAGGGCGCGCGAAGAAAGGCGATGTGCTGTCCGTGGCCCGCCTGGCCGGGATCATGGGGGCCAAGCGCACCGCTGATCTGATCCCGCTTTGCCATCCCCTGCCGATCACCAAAGTCGCTGTTGAACTAAGCGCTGATCCCGATTTGCCAGGGGTGCGCATTCAAGCCACCGTGCGCACCTCGGGCCAAACCGGGGTGGAGATGGAAGCGCTCACCGCCGTGAGCACCGCCGCGCTGACCCTTTATGACATGGTCAAAGCGGTGGAAAAATCCATGGTGATCCGCGACATTCGCCTGCTGCGCAAAGAGGGCGGGAAATCCGGCATCTATCAGGCCGAAACATGATCTCGGTCGCCCAGGCCCTTGGCCATCTGTTTGAACTGGCTCAGCCCTTGGGCCATGAAACCATCCCCCTGCGCGCCGGGGCCGGGCGGGTTTTGGCCAGCGATGCCATTGCCCGGCGCGATCAGCCGCCTTTTGCCGCCTCGGCTATGGATGGCTATGCCCTGCGCGATGCAGATGCCCAGCCCGGCGCAAGGCTCACGGTGATTGGCGAGGCCGCCGCCGGCCATGGCTATTCTGGCACTCTGGCTGCCGGAGAAGCTTTGCGGATTTTCACCGGTGCCCCCTTGCCCGAAGGCGCGAACCGCGTGGTGATCCAAGAAGACACCAAGCGCGCGGGCGATCAGGTGGTGCTGGGCCAGGAACTGAGCCGCGATGCATTTGTCCGCCCCGCTGGCGCGGATTTCCGCGCGGGCGATCATCTGGCCGCACCAAGGCGCTTGCGCCCCTCGGATCTGGCGCTGCTGGCGGCAATGAACCTCGATCAAATCGATGTGGCCCGGCGGCCTGTGGTGGCGGTGATTGCCACCGGAGATGAACTGGTCATGCCCGGTGAGGCCCCTGGCCCGGATCAGATCATCGCCTCGAACAGCTTTGGGCTGCTCGCCTTGCTGGAAGAGGCTGGTGCCCTATGCCGTTTGCTGCCCATCGCGCGGGACAATCTGCCCGCGCTGCAAACTGTGCTCAAAGCCGCCGCTGGCGCCGATTTGATCGTCACCATTGGCGGGGCCTCAGTGGGCGATCATGATTTGCTGGGCATGCAATCGGAGGCTTTAGGGCTCGAGCGGAATTTCTACAAAGTCGCCATGCGCCCGGGCAAACCGCTCATGGCCGGGCGGATCGGCGGCGTGCCACTGATCGGGCTGCCGGGCAATCCCGTCTCCGCTATGGTATGCGGCACCGTTTTTGTCGCCCCGGTGATCCGCGCCATGCAAGGCCTGCCCGCCGCCCCCGCGCCGCGCCGCAGCGCGCCTTTGCTGGAACCCTTAGCCGCCAATGGCCCGCGCGAGCATTATCTGCGCGCGGAATTGACCCCGGAAGGGCTGCGCGCCTTTTCCCGTCAAGACAGCAGCCTGCTGTCGGTTCTATCGCAAGCCAATGCGCTGATCTTGCGCCCGCCCCACGCCCCCGCAACTATACCGGGTGAGTCATCACAATATATTCCTCTTTAGGCGGCAATGTTGACACAAAAAGGGAACGGCCTTAGAACATTGTAAAAACACAGGCAGAGCAGGCCGCAAGCAGCCCAAGGCGAGGATGCGCTTATGTTGACCAAAAAGCAGCTCGATCTACTCGAGTTCATCCATACCCGCATGCAGGCGGATGGGGTTCCCCCGTCATTCGAGGAAATGAAAGACGCGCTGGATCTGCGGTCTAAATCGGGCATCCACCGGCTGATCACCGCCCTGGAAGAGCGCGGCTTTATCCGCCGCTTGGCCCATAAGGCCCGGGCCATTGAAATTGTGCGCTTGCCTGATGCTCTGGGCAAAAGCGGCTTCACCCCCAAAGTGATCAGCGGCGATAAAGAGCCCGAGCCCAGCTTGCCCGAAGGCGCGCAATCGGTGGTGAGCAGCGCCGTGGCCCTGCCCCTGATGGGGAAAATCGCAGCCGGTGTGGCCATTGAGGCGATCCAAGAGGTGGAGCGGAATATCTCAGTGCCCGCGGAAATGCTGTCCTCCAGCGGCAATCATTTCGCGCTTGAGATCAAAGGCGAATCCATGATCGAGGCCGGGATCAATGACGGCGATGTGGTGGTGATCAAGCAAGACAACACCGCTGAGAATGGCGATATCGTCGTGGCCTATGTGGATTCAGCCCAAGCGACGCTAAAAAAATACATGCGCAAAGGGGATCGGATTTGGCTTGAGCCCTGCAATGCAGAGTTTAGCCCGATCATCCGCGCCGCGGGCCAAGTGCAAGTGATGGGCAAACTGGTGGGGCTGATCCGCACCTATTGAGCCCTGCCCTATCGAAACGCCCGCCCCATAGCGGGCGTTTGACTGGCGCGTTTATTTGCCCTTCAGGACTTTTTTGCGCTCTTTCTCATATTCGGCCTGAGTCATCGCGCCGCTATCCAGCGCCGATTTCAGATCTTCAAGCTGCTGTCCCACGGTGGTGGCTTGCACATTGGTGGTCTGTTTCGCGCCGCCGCCGCCACAGGCCGCCAAGCCCAGCAAGCTCATCCCCAAGATCGCGGGAAGAAGAAGAGATTTCATATGCACTGCCTCAATATTCTGTTGCCTCTGCCCTTGTAAAAGCAACTCGCCAGGCCTGCGTCAACGGCTGGGCTCTGGAGTTGGCGCAACCAAATGCACCAAGTTTTCAAAAGCGCCTTTTAACGGGCGGCGCTTTTGCGGGCTGCGCCAACGGGGCGGTGTCCAAGGCCGCTGCCCGATTTGCGCGCGGGTGCTGCGCCAGTGCCACTGCCCTTCCCCCAAATAAACGCCCGCGAGCGCCCCGCTGGGTTGTGGTGGATCTGTGCACCAAATGCCTGATCCCGCCGCGCGCAGGGCCAAAACCAAAGCTTCATAAGCGCAGCTTTCCGGCACGGCCGCGGCCGGAAGAAATGCGGCTTGGGCCGTGTCGCCACCCATGGCTTGCCAGCGGGCATGAGCGGCACTGGGCTCGCTTGGATCGCCATCATTTTCCAGCCAGGCCCGCGCCGCAAAACCGCTGCCTCGATCGCGGCTCAACGCCCGGCCCTGCGGGGTCATCACGCCGATCAAGCGGCCATCTTCGGAAATCAGCAAATCTGGGCGCGGGCTATTGGCCCAAACCCCGAGTGCCATAAAAATCACCAGCGGCCCCGCGAGACGCGCCCGCCCTTGCCAGAGCATCCCCCAAAGCGCCCCCAAAGCGATCAAGGACAGCACCGCACCCGGCGGGCTCGGCACATGGCGGACAGCTTGCGGCAAAGCCGCGAAACTATCGGCCAGCCACAAGATCACTGAGATGCCCTGCCCCATGATCCACAGGCCAAGCCCTTCCAGCCCGATCAGCCACAGCCCCGCCGCCAGCACGGCCGCGGGCATCACCACCGAGCCCATGATTGGCACCGACATCAGATTGGCAGGCAGCCCATAGCTGGCGGAGCTGTTGAAATGAGCCATGCCAATGGGCGCCGTGGCCAGCCCCGCCACGGCCGATGAGATCACCAGCGCCGCCACCGGGCGCAGCCAACGCCGCCAACGGGCAGGCAAATCTGTTGTCACACCGGCCTCATGGCGCCGCCGCAGCCCGGCAAAGACCCAAACCAAACAACTGGTGGCCGCAAAAGACATCTGAAACCCCGGCCCAAGCAAGGCTTCGGGACGTAGGATCAACACGATGCAAGCCGCTAAAGCCACCGCGCGCAGGCTTAGCGCCCGGCGATCAAGCAACACAGCGCAAAGCATCACCGCCACCATGATAAAAGCCCGCTGGGTCGACACATTTTTCCCCGACAGCGCCAAATAGGCCGCCGCCGCCAAAAGCGCCCCGCAAGCGGCCCATTTCTTAGAATTGATGCGCAGCGCCAAAGGCGGGATCGCGGCCAGGCCAAAGCGCAAAGCGCCAAAAACCACCGCGGTCAGCAGCCCCATATGCAGGCCCGAGATTGCCAATAGATGGGCCAGATTGGTGGCGCGCATGGCATCCACCACCTCGCGGCTGAGCCCAGAGCGATCCCCGGTCAGCACCGCCGCCGCAAAAGCCCCTTTCTGACCGGGCAGATGGGATTGCACCCCTTGGGAGATCTGCGCCCGCAGGCGCTGCACCCCAATCCACAGCCCTGGCGCGGGCGGGGCGACCGCCAAAATCGGTGTGCGGCTATAGCCCACTGCACCGATCTGCTGGAAATAGGCATGGCGGCGGAAATCGAACCCGCCAGGCTCCACCGGTCCGCGCGGGGCAGAAAGATGCGCCGTCAGCATCAATACCTTGCCGGGAACCAGCGCCGTATCCAAACTGCGATCCCCATGTAGGGAAATGCGCACCCGTTTTGGGGTTTGCGCTGGATCCATCTTGGCCAGCACCACCTGATCAAATAGCAGCCGGGTTTTATCGCTGATGGACCGGTCCATGGCGATCAGCCGCCCCTGCACGGGCCCGTAATAGCGAAACTCCACCATCGGGGCCGCCATTTTGTGACTGCGCCAGGCCCCGAGGCAAACCCCTGCGCTGATCGCCGCCAGCGCAATCAGCACCGGCCCCAATGCCTCAGGTACCTGGCGCTGCGCGGCCAAAGCCATTACCGCGCCAATGCTCAAACCCACGATCACCGTGCCGCCGGGCTCCACAGGCAGCGCGAAATAAAGCCCAATGCCCAACGCCAAACAGACGGGCAGCCAGGCGAATAACGCCCCCCGTTGCTGGTCGATACGCGCGGCCAAAAACCGGGCCGCCTGCTGGATCAAATGCCAAGCGATCTGCATCCGCGGCTCCCTCGCGGGCCAAACGGTGATTTTCGCGCCCCATGGTTAGCGATCGGTTAACCAAGCCAAGCGTCGCTGCGGGTTTACGGGCTCTGCCCAAGGCTCTAAACCGCGCCAAAATGTAGGAGACCCAGCCATGACCGACCGCCCAGTGGTCACCCGCTTTGCCCCATCGCCTACGGGTTATTTGCATATCGGCGGGGCGCGCACGGCCCTGTTCAACTGGCTTTACGCCCGCGCCCGTGGCGGCCAGTTCCTGCTGCGCATCGAAGATACCGACCGCGCCCGCTCGACGCCCGAGGCCACCCAAGCGATTTTGGACGGTATGGCCTGGCTCAAGCTGGATCATGATGGCGAGGCGGTCAGCCAATTTGCCCAAGCCGCGCGCCATGCGGAAGTGGCCCAAAGCCTGCTGGCCCAAGGCGCGGCCTATAAGTGCTTTTCCACCCAAAAGGAAATCGCCGCATTCCGCGAGGCCGCCAAAGCCGAAGGGCGCTCGACCCTGTTCCGCTCACCTTGGCGCGATGCAGATCCCGCCAGCCATCCCGATGCGCCCTATGCGATCCGGATCAAAGCCCCGCGCGAGGGTGAAACCGTGATCGATGATCAGGTGCAAGGCAAAGTCACCTGGAAGAACGATCAGCTCGACGACATGATCTTGCTGCGCTCGGATGGCACGCCCACCTATATGCTGGCGGTGGTGGTGGATGATCATGATATGGGCGTGACCCATGTGATCCGCGGCGATGATCATCTGGCCAATGCGGCGCGGCAAACCCAGGTATATCAAGCCATGGGGTGGAAGCTGCCGGTTTGGGCGCATATCCCTCTCATCCACGGCCCCGATGGCAAGAAACTCTCCAAACGACACGGGGCGCTTGGCGTCGAAGAATACCGCGATATGGGCTATCCCGTGGAGGGGATGCGCAATTACCTAACCCGTCTGGGCTGGAGCCATGGGGATGATGAAGTTTTCACCACCGCCCAGGCGCTGGAGTGGTTCGATCTGGATGGAATCGGCAAAGCGCCGGCCCGGTTTGACTTTAAAAAACTCGAAAACATCTGCGGTCAGCATCTCGCCATGGCTGAGGAAGCCGCCTTATTGCTGGAATTAGAGGCATTCATGACGGCCACTGGCCTGCCTGCCTTTGAAGAATGGCAACGCAAGCGGGTTTCAGATGCGCTCTATTGCCTCAAGGACCGAGCTAAGACTCTGCCCCAATTGCTCGAAAAAGCGCATTTTGCCCTCCATAACGCCCCTTTGGAGCGCGATGAGAAGTCTTTGAAGGCCCTAGACACGGTATCCCGCGGTATACTGGCCGAATTGACGCCGCACCTGCAAACTGCTAGCTGGACCCGCGAGGCACTCGAGGAAACCGTCGCCCAAACGGCCGACAGCCAAGGGATAAAACTCGGCAAAATCGCGCAACCGTTACGGGCTGCGCTTGCCGGTCGCACGGTATCCCCCAGCGTCTTTGATATGATGCTCATCATCGGTCGGGAAGAGACTCTCGCCCGGCTGAAGGATGCCCAAGATTGAGGTCGCGCCTGTCTGAAATATAGCGGCCCGCTAACTGACATACCCACGGTCTCGCGCATCAGCGCGGACCGGCAACGGAGGGACCTATGCCAGACACGACACAACCCGCCAAAACGGCAACTTTGTCATTCAAAGACAAAACGCTCGAATTGCCGATGCATTCGCCGACCAACGGGCCTGATGTGGTTGATATCACCAAGCTCTATGCCCAGGGTGATATCTTCACCTATGACCCTGGTTTTACCTCGACTGCGTCGTGCAAAAGCACCATCACCTATATTGATGGCGACGAAGGCATTTTGCTGCATCGCGGTTATCCGATCGGCCAGCTTGCTGAGAAATCCCATTATCTCGAAGTTTGCTATCTGCTGCTTTACGGTGAGTTGCCCACCGGCGCACAGCTGGAAGATTTCGAAAGCCGCGTGACCAAGCACACTATGCTGCACGAGCAGATGCGCGGGTTCTTCTCGGGTTTTCGCCGGGATGCGCATCCGATGGCGATCATGGTGGGTGTGGTTGGGGCCATGTCGGCCTTCTATCATGACAGCACCGATGTGTCTGATCCCTGGCAGCGCGAAGTGGCCTCGATCCGTTTGATCGCGAAAATGCCCACCATCGCGGCCTGGGCCTATAAGTATCACACCGGTCAGCCCTTCGTATATCCGCGCAACGATCTGGATTATGCCTCCAACTTCCTGCGCATGTGCTTTGCCGTGCCCGCCGAAGATTACGAGGTGAACCCGATCCTGAGCCGCGCCATGGACCGGATCTTTACCCTGCACGCCGATCACGAGCAGAACGCGTCGACTTCGACCGTGCGTTTGGCCTCGAGCTCGGGCGCCAACCCGTTTGCCTGTATCGCCGCGGGCATCGCTTGCCTTTGGGGCCCTGCCCATGGCGGCGCCAACCAAGCCTGCTTGGAAATGCTGCGCGAGATCGGCACCCCGGACCGCATTCCTGAATTCATCGCCCGCGCCAAAGACAAGGACGATCCGTTCCGTCTGATGGGCTTTGGTCACCGGGTCTATAAAAACCACGACCCGCGTGCCACGGTGATGAAGCAATCCGCCGATGAAGTGCTGGGTCTGTTGGGGGTCGAAGACAACCCCACGCTGCAAGTTGCGAAACAGCTCGAAGAACAGGCCCTGTCCGATCCTTACTTCGCCGACAAGAAACTGTTCCCGAATGTGGATTTCTACTCGGGCATCATTCTCGAAGCGATGGGCTTTCCCACCTCGATGTTCACCCCGATCTTTGCGCTCTCGCGCACCGTGGGTTGGATCAGCCAGTGGAAAGAAATGCTCAACGATCCGGCGCAGAAAATCGGTCGCCCCCGCCAGCTCTATATGGGCGAGAACGAGCGCGACTATGTGGATGTGGAAAACCGCTAATCCTGCGGGACATCAACAGATCAAAGGGCAGCTTTCGGGCTGCCCTTTATCGTTACAGATGATGCCGCGCGCGCTTTAGGGCGCGGCCCCGACAGCCCGTTCCAAGGCCGCCACGGCTGCGGGATCACCGCCAAAGACCCGAAGCGCGCTGCGATGGGCGTCTTGGGCTTTGCTTGGCTTCCCAAGAGTGCGGTAGGAATTCACCAACATCACCCAGCCTTGCAGATCCTCTGGCTGCTCTTCGAGCCGCGCGGCAAGGCCCGCCACCATGCCATCAATCATATCCTCGCGCTCTTGGTCAGATAATGCGGATGCTGCAGCGATATCCTCGGCATCAAGGCCGCGGCGTGCAGGGGCGGGCGCTGTCAGATCCAGCCCCAACGCCCGTTCGGCCTCATCGATTTTTTGCAGCACAAAGGGCGCAGCGGCATATTCCCGGCGCGCCTGACCCAAAGCTGCGGCCCCGCCGATCTCATCGCCGCTTTGCAACCGGGCCTCGGCCAAAGCAATCCAGGATTTGTAATCCTTGGGCTCTGCGGCCAGCGCCACTTCCAGCCCGGCGATGCGCGCGGCCAGATCCCCGCCTGGCCCGGCCCCTGCCCCGCCCGCAGCAGCAATCTCAGCGGCTGTTGCATCAGGCAGGCTCTCGGTCACATCCACCTTAAGAAACCGCGCCATATTGACGATATCGCGGCGCACCATACCCATCCAAGGCGCGTCCGGGGCAGAATCCCGCGCTAAGGCCGCCCAACGCTCCAGAGCCCCCTCGAAATCCTGCGCCTGGGCCCGCGCCAACGCCAGATAATAGCGCGCCCGCGGATCACCTGTTTCTGCGGCCAGCTTGTCAAAAATCACCAGCGCGGCGGTGGGCACTTTATTGCCATTGGCCAGGGTCATCGCCTCAGCATAGGCCGACAGCACCCCGGGCTTATCCCCGGCCAGCTCCACCGCATGGCGATAGGCATCCGCGGCAGAGGCATGATCCCCAATAGCGCTATAGCTGCTGGCCAGCATCCACCAGGTTTCAAAGCTTTCGGGGTCGTCCTGGCTGCGCTCGATCAGTAATTGGATACGGCTGCCCAAATCTCCGGCGGCCGCTTGCGCCGCTAAGGCCTCGGCCCGGCGCGCGGCCAAAGGCGCATCCGCTGCGCCTGGCGCGCCAAGCCATGCATAGCCCCCCAGAACCAGCGCGGCGGCCAGCCCTGTCAGCCCCGCCGCCAGCACTGGCGCACGGGTGGAAATGGCCATGCCTTGATCCATATGCCGCGCCGCCACGAGCGCCCGGCGCTCGATCTCCATCCGCGCGGCCTCGCATTCAGCCTCGGAAATCAACCCCGCGGCCCGGTCGCGATCCACCTCGTCAAGCTGGTCGCGATAGATCGAAATCGCGCCCTCGGCCCCGCTCATTTCCATAGAGCGTGCGCGCAAAAATGGCAGCGCCATCCACAGCCCGGCAAGCCCAGCCAGCAGCGCGGCGATGATCCAGAATATCATGGGGTTTTCTCCCTTCCCGAGAGCAAGGCTTGGGCGCGCGCGCGGTCTTCATCGCTCAGGGCAGGGTCCGGCGCATCCCCCCCACCCGCATGGCGATAAAGGTAAACCCCTGCGCCAAGACCCGAGAGCACCAGAAAGCCCAGCGGCGCGAGCCACAGCAGCGCGGTCTGCCCCGTGGCGCGCGGGTTGAGCAGCACATAATCGCCATAGCGCTCGCGCAGCCATTCCAGCACTTCTTCATCGCTGTCTCCGGCGGCGATGCGTTCACGCACCACCACGCGCATGTCCTGGGCAATGCCCGCATTGGAATCAAAGATCGACTGGTTGCGGCATTTCACACAGCGCAATTCCCGCCCCAAATCCCGCGCTCGTTGCTCTAGCACCGGATCGTCAAACATCTCGTTCGGGTCCAGGGCGTGCGCCGGCGCACCGGTCATGGCCAGCAGGACCGCGCTGATCAAGATGGGTTTCATCACTGCCCGTTTCATCACCCGCCCTTTCATTCCGCCGCAACCGGGCTGGGGGTTGCGCGGCGCCGTGACCTGCGGGCCGAAGGTGCGCCCACGCGCAACCGCCGGTCGGTCAGCGAGATCAGCCCCGAAAGGGTGATCAGCGCCCCGCCCGCCCACATCCATGGCACGCCGGGATTATAGTAATAGCGTGTGACATAGCCCCCGCGCCCATCGGGATCGCCCAGCACCCCGTAAAGATCCCCATGCCAAAGCGTGCGAATGCCCGCCTCGGTAGTGGGTTGCTGCTCCACCGGGTACCAGCGCCGTTCCGGGAACAGCATGGTCACCAGCTCGCCATTGCGGGTGACCCGCAGCGCCGCGATGGAGGTCTGGTAATTGGGCCCTTGGGTGTTCTCGATATCGATCAGGGCAAAGCTATAGGGGCCAACTGCTGTTTCCTCGCCCTTGCGCACGGTTTGGATTTCCTCGGCGCTCCAGACCGAGACGGCCACCACACCCGCAGCGGCCAGCGCCAACCCGCCATGGCCGATCCAAAGCCCCCAAGCCGATCGCGGCATGCCAATGATCCGGCGCAGCACAGTGCCAATGGGCGCGCCGGGAACGCCCGCCCGGCGCAGCAGATCGGCCAATGTGGCGATGGCTAGAAAGAGCGAGATGACGATGCCCAAAAGGCCCACAGGCTCGCGCAATCCGAACCCCAGGGCGATGCCAGCGGTGCCTGCCACGCTCAGCCCCAAAACCCACCCGGCGCGGCGCAGCACATCAGCCCGGCGCGCACGTTTCCAGCTCAAGAACGGGCCCAGCGCCGCAACCAACATGATCGCCGCAAAGACCGGCAGGAAGGTCTGGTTAAAATAAGGTGCCCCCACGGTGATTTTCGCGCCGTTATAAAGCTCGAGTGCCAGAGGATAGAGCGTGCCCACAAAGACGATGCCAGTAACGCTGACCAAAAGGACATTGTTCAGCAAAAGCCCGCTTTCCCGGGACCAGAGCGCGAACACGCCGGTGTCGCGGATGGCATTGGCCCGCCAGGCATAAAGACAAAGCGCCCCACCAATATAGATCGACAGCAGCACCAAAATGAATGCGCCCCGCGAGGGGTCCGTGGCAAAGGCATGGACCGAGGTCAGGATGCCCGAGCGCACCAGGAAGGTGCCAATCAGCGAGAGCGCGAAGGTCAAGATCGCTAGAAGGATGGTCCATTTCAGCAGCGCGTTGCGCTTTTCCACTACGATGGCGGAATGCAGGAGGGCGGTGCCAATGAGCCACGGCATGAAACTGGCGTTTTCCACCGGATCCCAGAACCAAAACCCGCCCCAGCCAAGCTCGTAATAGGCCCACCACGATCCCAGCGCGATGCCCGCGGTCAGACCCGACCAGGCCAGCAGCACCCAGGGCCGCATCCAACGTGCCCAGGCGGGATCGACCCGCCCGGTGATCAGGGCCGCCACCGCAAAGGAAAACGCCGTCGAAAAGCCCACATAGCCCATATAAAGCAGCGGCGGATGCAAAGCGATGCCGATATCTTGCAAAAGCGGGTTCATCCCTTGCCCGTCCAGCGGCGGGCGGGCGATGCGTTCAAACGGGTTCGAGGTCAGCAGGATGAACAGGTAAAACCCCACCCCCACCATGGCTTGCACCGCCAAGGTCGTGGCCCGCAGCGCCGCCGGGATCACTCCGCCGAACACTGAGATAAGCAGCCCGAACAGCGCCAGCATCAGCACCCAAAGCAGCATGGAGCCTTCGTGATTGGCCCAAACCCCGGTGATTTTATAAAGCAGCGGCTTCGAGGAATGGGAGTTCATCGCCACGGAGAGCACCGAGAAATCAGACACCACATAGGCCCAGGTCAGCGCCGCGAACGCGCCCGCCACCCCGAGAAATTGGATCTGCGCAGCCCGGTCTCCCACCCGCATGGCCGCAGCCGATCCCGAAAGCGCCCCCCAAAGGGGCAAGCTGGATTGGATCAGCGCCGCCACCAGCGCCAGGATCAATGCGAAATGGCCAAGCTCTACACTCATGGCTGGGGATCCTCTTGGCGAATATGTTGGGGCAGGATCTCGGCGGGCAAGCGCCGGGTGATCGCGCCCATATCCGGGATGGTGTAATCGGTGGGGCTTTGAAACTGGACCAGGCCAGATTTGCGCAGCCGCGTCATGATACGGCTCACGGTTTCCGCGTTCAGCCCCAGATAATCGGCGATATCTTCGCGGGACATGGGCAGATGGGTCTCGCCATAGCCCGACCGCGCGGCCATTTCGGCCAAAAACAGCATCACCCGCTCGCGGCTATCCAGTCGCCCAAGCACCGAAAGCCGCGCTTCGCTGCGGGCCAGACGCTGATGGGTGATGCGAAACACTGAGGTGATGAATTCGGGGTCTTGGCGCAGTTCCTCGGCATAGCGGGAAAAATCAATCTCGCAGATCCGCACCGGGCCCAGGGCCTCTAGCCAACTGGCCCCACCCCCGGACATCGAGGCGCAGATCACATCGCCAATCCCTTCGAGCCCGATGATCTGACGCCGCCCATCTTTGAAGATCGTGCAGCTTGCGGCCCAGCCATCCATCACTGTCCAGAACATGAAACAACCAGAGCCATCGCCATTTTCCAGCCGCTCGCCCCGCGCCAACACGCGGATACGCGCGGCGGTCTCCTCGCGCAGCGCCTCTCGCAGACCACAAAGATCCGCATGACAGCCCATGCATTGGGCCATCTCCGCTGGGTCCGCCCGTAGGCTCGCCTGGCTGTAGCTCATCCTCACCTCCCACCCCCGGATGCGCGCGCGCATCTTTGCTGGGTGCCAGCACGCCATGCCAAAAAAGCTGGTCGTATACCTGTGGCCGAGCCGCTCATTGGGCACATTGCGCTAGATCAATGCTCCCGTGCCAAGGGCGCGATTGCCCCAAGAAAAGCGGATCTGCCTGACAAATGTCAGCGCGGCCCCCGGGGCCGGGTGGATAACATCGTGGTGAAGCCATCTGCCTGTTCAGGAGCGATTCTGGTGCGACAGCTATTATATTTCGCCATTTTGACGCTTGTCGGTGCCACTGCCGCCAGCGCTCAATCCACCCCCGAGGAAGTCGATGCCGCCCTGGCGGCAGAACAAGGCTGTCTCTCTTGCCATGAAGGTATCGAAGATTTCACCCAAGGCGTGATGATGGAAACCATCCATGCCCAGGGCGAGGAATATGGCGATCCCGGCGGCTGTGTAGTCTGCCATGGGGGCACGCCCTCGGCCACCACCAAAGAAGAGGCCCATAGCGGCAGCCCTGCGGATCTGGCGGAATATGGCCCCCATGATTTTTACCCCGACCCCGGCGCGCTTTGGGGCGCAGCGGAACGGGCTTGCGGGCAATGCCATGACGGCTATGCGGAACGGCTCAGCAAATCGCTGATGAATACCGAGGCCGGGAAATTGCAGGGCAATCTGTGGTCCTGGGGCGTGCTCGACACCCATCGTTCGGTCTATGGCAATTACGCATTGGTGGATGAGGATGGCTTTGTGCCCAGCGTCGGCACCGAAGCCTATCAAGACTATATGGTCGCCTTTGCCGAGGCCCATCCCGATCAGATGCCCGCCTCTATGGAGCAGGTGCCCGAAGTCGATGTGGATCAGATCAGCGAGCATCCCAATCTGGCCGGGATCACCTATTCTCGCCAGCAATGTCAGCGCTGCCATGTGGGGGTGACCGGGCGCGAGAAACGCGGTGATTTCCGCGGCGCGGGCTGTTCGTCCTGCCACGTGCCCTATTCCAACGATGGGTTCTATGAGGGCAATGACCCCACCATCGCCAAAGACCAGCCCGGCAAATTGCTGGTGCACCAGATGCAAGCGACCCGGAAATCCAAAGTGCATGTGAATGGCATTGAATATTCCGGCATCCCGTCCGAGACCTGCAATTCCTGCCATAACCGCGGCAAGCGGATCGGTGTGAGCTATCAAGGCATCATGGAATTCCCCTATGGCTCACCCTATGGCGAAAGCGGGGCCTCGAAACAGCCCAAGCTGCATACGAAGAACTATCTCTTCATCAAGGATGACCTGCATCACCAGGTGGAATCGCGTCCGGGCAATCCCGAAGGCGGGATGCTCTGCCAAGACTGCCACACCACCATTGATATGCATGGCGATGGCAACCTGCCGGGCACGACCCTGGCGCAGGTGGAGATCGAATGCGAGGATTGCCACGGCACGGTCAGCAAACTCCCCTGGGATCTGCCCCTGGGCTATGGCGAGGAATTCCAGACCGAGATCGCGGATACCCCCCGTGGTTTGGCCGAAGACAGCCTGGATGAAACCTTTGCCTTTGCCACCGATTACGAGCCCCGCGATGGGTTCTTGTTGACCGCCCGCGGCAACCCGTTCGGCAATGTGGTCAAGGATGGTGACAAAGTGATCATGCATTCGGCCTCGGGTCTGGATTTCGAAGTGCCCGTGCTGGCGCAAATCGCCCAGGATGGCAGCTGGAAATCCCCCAATGCCGAGGTCGCGATGATGAGCGTTGGCCAGCATATGGAAAGCATGGAATGCTATGCCTGCCACGCGGATTGGGCGCCACAGTGCTACGGCTGCCACATCACGGTGGATTATTCCGAAGGCAAAACCGATGTGGATTGGATCAATAATGCCAATGCCCGCAGCGATGTTGGCCTGACCCCGGATAATGAGATGGGCACCAATGGTCTGACCTCTGCCGGCAAGGTTTCGGAAACCCGTTCCTACCTGCGTTGGGAAGAACCCACCTTGGGCATCAATGGCGAAGGCCGCGTCTCGCCGCTTATGCCCGGCTGTCAGGTGATCACCACGGTGATCGACAAAGACGGCAACACGGTGGTGCATAACGAGACCTGGATGACCCCGGATGCAGGCGGCACCAAAGGGCTCGATCATGCGGCGGTGCAACCCCATACAGCCGGTCGCGAGGCCCGCAGCTGCGAGAGCTGCCATAACAACCCCAAAGCTCTGGGCTATGGCATCTCGGGCGGGCGGTTCATGAAAGGCTATGAGGATGGCTTCACGGTGGATCTGGAAACGGTGCAAGGGCAAATCATCCCGCGCCAGACCCAGATGCAATCGCAACCCATCCCCTCGCTTGATCATGATCTCAGCCGCATCGTCACCGAAGATGGCAAGCAGCTGGTGACCGTGGGCTCGCACTGGCCGCTTACCGGGCCACTGCCCCAAGAGATGCGCGAGAAGATGGAGCGCACGGGGCTGTGCATGGGCTGCCACCAGAACATGACCGATGAGGATGTCTGGGAGGCTGTGAACTCTGATCGCTTCGTGAATAACGAAGAGCACCAAGAGGTCATGGACAAAGCCATCCACGCTCTGGCCGCCGAGAAGAAAGCGGCTGAATAATCCCCCCGGCCCCCGCCATCCCGGCGGGGGTCGCCTTTTTTCCGACAGTTGGAGCGAAGCAGATGCGTTTCCCCCTGATCCCCGTTCTCTCCCTGAGCCTTGCTTTTGGTTTGGCCCAGTCCTCTGCCGCCCTGGCCGATGGCCATGAAAGCAGCACCAAAACTGGCTATACAGTGGCGGCCCTGCTGGCCCCCTGCCAAGAGGCCGATAACGACGCCCGCGACGGCAAAGCCGCCGAGGTGGAGTGCGAGCAATATATGGTCGGCTTTGTGGATGCTTTGGAAGCTGCCGGGATGATAGGCGGCGCCGATAGCAAGATCTGCCTGCCCGAACAGAATATCCCCGCTGAAATGCGGTGGGCTTTCATTCGCTGGGTCTATCAGGATTTCACCGCCCGCAAACAAATGATGGCCTCTGAGGCCGCCATGGGGACACTGACCACCTTTTTCGCTTGTGAGGCCGCGCAGTAACACGCCCGCTCCACGCGTATCGCAAAACCCCGCGCTCGGATCTTCGGCGCGGGATTTTCTTTGCACAAATGCGCGTTGGAGCGCGGCCTATTTGCCCGCGCTTTGATTGACCCGAGCGATCAGCGCCTCGCCGCTTTCTTTACGCTCGCTATAGCGATCCACCAGATAGGGGCCGATATCGCGGGTCAGCAGGGTGAATTTCACCAGCTCTTCCATGACATCAACCATCCGGTCGTAATAGGGCGAGGGTTTCATGCGGTCATCATTGCCAAATTGCTGGAACGCTTTGGGTACCGAGCTTTGATTAGGGATCGTCAAACAGCGCATCCAACGCCCCAAGATCCGCATTTGGTTAACCGAGTTAAAGCTTTGGGAACCGCCGCAAACCTGCATCAAGGCCAAGGTTTTGCCCTGGGTAGGACGCACCGCCCCAAGTGACAGTGGGATCCAATCGATCTGTGCCTTCATGATGCCCGTCATCGCCCCGTGACGTTCGGGCGAGCACCAAACCATGCCCTCGCTCCACGTGACCAGATCCCGCAGCTCTTGCACTTTGGGATGCTCTGGCGCTGCATCATCGGGCAAAGGCAGGCCCGAAGGGTCAAAACTGCGGGTCTCGGCCCCAAAGCGCTGCAAAACGCGAGCGGCCTCTTGGCTCATTAAACGGCTGAAAGAGCGCTGACGCAGCGAGCCGTGCAGCAGCAAGATCCGCGGCGCATGGGTCGAGGCTTGCACAGGGGCAAGCTGATCAGCGTCAATCGGTTGAAAATGAGCGTCGGTGAGTTGCGGTGTATCGGTCAAGGCTCTGGCCTTTCACAAAAAGGAAATCTTGTCGCTTATCTGTCAGAGCCTTGAGGAAGTTTCCAGATCTATGGCCCATCTATAGCCAGTGCCAACCCGCTGGAAACTGCGGGCTCGGGGAGAGCTAAGGGCCCCAAACCTCCTCAAGGACAACATCCGCAAGCGCATCTTCGCTAGCCCAACCCCGCGCGGCAAGCTCTGGGCGCTCAAACAGCCGGTCCACATAGCCCACACAAAGATAGGCGACGATAGCCACATGATCGGGCAATCGCAGCAACGGTCGAATATCGGCTTCATCAAAAATGCTCACCCAGCCGACGCCGATGCCTTCGGCCCGCGCCGCAAGCCAAAGATTTTGCACCGCGCAAACTGTCGAATACAGATCCATATCCTGGTTATGGGTCCGTCCCAAAACCACATCCCCGCCACGGCTGCGATCACAGGTCACGCAAATATTCAGCGGGGCTTTTTCAATCCCCTCCAGCTTGAGCGCGCCATAGGCCGAGCGCTTTTGCGGGGGAAACATCGCTTGGGCCTCGGTATTGGCTTTTTCAAATGCGGCTTTGATCTGCGCCCGCCGGGCCGTGTCGCGGATCAAGATGAAATTCCACGGCTGCGACAGGCCCACCGATGGGGCGGCATGGGCCGCAGCCAGAATGCGCTGCAAGCAATCTGGCTCAATTGGGTCGGGCAAGAATTCGTTTCGCACATCCCGGCGATGGGCGATCACATCATAGATCGCTTGCTTTTCTTCAGCGGAGAAGACGCGCGCGCTTTGCGGCGCGCAATTGGACGGGTCGGGCACAGCTGGCCTCCAATGGGTTCACAACGCTGCCATGCCGTCCAAACATCGCAGACCATGGTGTCAGGCCGGTCTTCTGGCTTCGGATCTTCCAAGCAGGACGCCTTCCCGGATCGCTCCAGTGGCCGCATGCCCCCTTGTCCCCGTCACAGCGGCGGGCCCACGCCGGATCTTCCCCGGCTTCCCGATTCTCCTCCAAGCGGAGGCACCTGACAAATCTCTCGCTCGCAGATTGCCGCGCAAAACGCAAGTTTGCCTGGATCGGTGGCCCCGAGCCCAAGGCCCATTCGGGTCGCCGCATCACACTGCCACAGCATGCCCTTTGCCATGGACGCGCTCTGCCCCCCATGGCAAAAGCCATCGCGATGGTGCTGCCCAACCGGGCGGCTGAAAAGGGAACGCGGTGCGGGCCAAGGCCCAAATCCGCGACTGCCCCCGCAACTGTAAGCGGCGAGCGATTTTGAAACATGCCACTGGGTCGATGGCCCGGGAAGGTTCAAGATCGCAGCGACCCGCAAGTCAGGAGACCTGCCATCTCCGATGCGGCTTCCGCATCGCAGTCACTCAAACCCAGGCGGGGCGCCTTGGGCAGCAGAGATATCGAGATGGACCTGATCAGGCCGATGACATCGCTGAGCCCAACCCATGCGCCCCTTGCGCGGAGGGCGCCATGTTGCTGGAACGTACACTCACCACATTGCAAACCAGGGCCGAATGCCCAACACGCGCCCAAGAACTGGGCACCCTTGGGTATTTGCAATGGCTGGCCGGGCTAAGGCCGGGCGCGAATTATCTTGAAGAAACCCAGGCGGCCTTACGCTTGGCCCAAGGTTTCGAAGCCACAGACCCAGCGGTCGCCGCTTTTTGTGCCCTACTGCGTGCCTCGACCGACCGGCCCTTACAAATGCTGGAATTGACCTTGCCAGAGCGCAAACGCCGGGGCGGGGCCAAAGCAAGACGGCGCATGATGTAGCCACGCACCCGGTCAAACTTGAGGGAAATTCATAATTCTCTGCAACAAGATGAATTTGCCTATGTTGCAGCTCCGTTGCTAGGTAGCGGCCTCACCCCATGAGGACGCAATGCATAATTTTTCCCTGCCCTATACCGATAGCTACGACGCCCTGATCCGCGCCGCGAGCGAGCGCATCCTGATTTTGGATGGGGCCATGGGGACGATGATTCAGACCCTGAACATGACCGAAGAGGATTTCACCGGTCATGGCCATATTCATGGGCCCGGCTGCCGCCATCACTATCACTCGGAGCACCCGCAAAAGGGCAATAACGATCTGCTGGTGCTGACCCAGCCCAAAGCGGTGGAAGACATCCAGTATGAATTCGCCATGGTCGGGGCCGATATTTTGGAAACGAATACATTTTCCTCGACCACCATCGCCCAAGCCGATTACGGGCTGGAAGCCGCCGTTTTCGATCTGAACCTTGCGGGTGCTCAGGTCGCGCGCCGCGCCGCTGACCGAGCCACCGCTGAGGATGGCAAACCCCGCTGGGTGGCCGGGGCCGTTGGGCCAACCAACCGCACGGCTTCCATCAGCCCAGATGTGAATGATCCCGGCTATCGCGCGGTCAGCTTTGACGATCTGCGCATCGCTTATGGCGAGCAGATCGATGGGCTGATTGCCGGGGGCTCTGATCTGATTCTGATCGAGACGATTTTTGACACGCTCAATGCCAAGGCTGCGATTTTCGCCGCCTTTGAAAGCTTCGCGAAGGTGGGTCGCCGTTTACCCATCATGATTTCAGGAACTATCACCGACGCCTCGGGGCGGACGCTTTCAGGGCAAACCCCCACCGCGTTTTGGCATTCGGTGCGCCATGCGCGGCCTTTCACTGTGGGGCTGAACTGCGCCCTTGGGGCCGATGCCATGCGCCCGCATTTGGCCGAGCTTTCCGGCGTGGCCGAGGCGCGCATCAGCGCCTATCCCAATGCGGGCCTGCCCAATGCCTTTGGCGAATATGACGAAACCCCCGAGGACACATCCTCGCGGGTGGAAGAATTTGCCAAAGAAGGCCTGGTAAATGTGGTGGGCGGCTGCTGCGGCACCACCCCGGGACATATTCAGGCGATTGCCGAGCGCGTCGCGTCATACCCGCCGCGCAAAGTTTCGGAGAAAACCAATGGCTGATCCGCTTCTGCGCCTGTCTGGGCTTGAGCCCTTTGTGCTGACCAGCGACATTCCCTTTGTGAATGTGGGCGAGCGCACCAATGTGACCGGCTCGGCCCGGTTCCGCAAACTGATCACCAATCGCGATTACACCGCCGCGCTGGATGTGGCCCGCAACCAAGTGGAAAACGGTGCCCAGATCATCGATGTGAATATGGATGAGGGGCTGATCGATTCCAAACAAGCGATGATCGATTTCCTCAATCTGGTTGCCGCCGAGCCGGATATCGCTCGGGTGCCGATCATGATCGACAGCTCCAAATGGCAGGTGATCGAAGCCGGGTTGCAATGCGTTCAGGGCAAACCCGTGGTGAATTCCATCTCGTTGAAAGAGGGCGAGGAGGCGTTCCGCCATCATGCGGGGCTGTGCATGGCTTATGGCGCGGCCGTGGTGGTCATGGCCTTTGACGAAGAGGGCCAGGCCGATAGTTTCGAGCGCAAGACCGAGATTTGCGCGCGCGCCTATCGCATTCTCACCGAAGAGCTCGATTTCCCGCCCGAAGACATCATTTTTGATCCCAATGTCTTTGCGGTGGCCACTGGCATCGAAGAACATGACAATTACGGCGTCGATTTCATCGAAGCCACCCGCTGGATCCGGGAAAACCTGCCCCATTGCCATATCTCGGGCGGGGTTTCGAACCTGTCTTTCAGCTTTCGCGGCAATGAACCGGTGCGCGAGGCGATGCATGCGGTGTTCCTCTATCACGCGATCAAAGCCGGGATGGATATGGGCATCGTTAATGCGGGCCAGCTGGCGGTCTATGACCAGATCGATGCGGATCTGCGCGAGGCCTGCGAGGATGTGGTGCTTAACCGCGCGCCCGCCAATGGCAGCAATCCCACGGAAAACCTGCTCGATATTGCCGAGCGGTTCCGGGGCAGCGCCCGCGAAGAGAAAAAGCGCGATCTGGCCTGGCGCGACTGGCCGGTGGAAAAGCGACTTGAGCATGCGCTGGTCAATGGCATCACCGAATTTGTCGAAGAAGACACCGAAGCTGCGCGCCTGGCCGCAGACAAACCCCTTGAGGTGATCGAGGGCCCGCTTATGGCGGGAATGAATGTGGTGGGCGATCTCTTTGGCGAAGGCAAGATGTTCCTGCCTCAAGTGGTGAAATCTGCCCGCGTCATGAAACAAGCGGTGGCGGTGCTGCTGCCCTATATGGAAGCCGAGAAATCCGGCGGCCGCGACAGCGCTGGCCGGGTGCTGATGGCCACGGTCAAGGGCGATGTACATGATATCGGTAAGAATATCGTGGGCGTCGTTCTGGCCTGCAATAATTACGAGATCATCGATCTGGGCGTGATGGTGCCGCCCCAGAAGATCTTGGAGGAGGCCAAGGCCCATGATGTGGATGTGATCGGGCTATCCGGGCTGATCACCCCTTCGCTGGATGAAATGGTGCATCTGGCCACGGAGTTAGAGCGCGAAGGCTTTGACGTACCGCTGCTGATCGGCGGCGCGACCACCTCGAAAGTGCACACAGCCGTTAAGATCTCTCCGAAATACACCCGCAATCAGGCGATCTATGTCACCGATGCCAGCCGCGCCGTGGGCGTGGTTTCATCGCTGCTCAGTCCGACCCAACGCGACGGTTATTTGGATGGCATTCGCAGCGAATATAACGAGGTTGCTGAACGCCACGAACGCAGCGAGCGCGCCAAGGCCCGTATCTCCATTGACGCGGCCCGCGCCAATGCGATGCAAATCGACTGGAGCGATTATCGCGTCCCGGCGCCAAAATTCACTGGTGCGAAGGTGATCGAAGATTGGGATCTGGCCGAGATCGCCCGCTATATTGACTGGACACCGTTTTTCCAAACCTGGGAGCTTAAAGGCGTTTACCCGCGTATTCTGGAAGACGAAAAATACGGAGAAGCCGCGCGCGGTTTGCTCAAAGACGCCCAAGCCATGTTGCAACGCATCATTGGCGAGCAATGGTTTGAGCCCCGCGCTGTGCTGGGCTTTTGGCCGGCTAACCGTAGCGGAGATGATATTCAGCTATTCTCGGATGAGGAACGCAACGCGCCTTTGGCAACGCTGCACACGCTGCGCCAGCAAACTTCTAAGCGCAAAGACCGCCCAAACCTGGCGCTGGCCGATTTCGTGGCCCCTGATGGGGTTGAGGACTGGGTGGGCGGCTTTGTCGTCACCGCCGGTCCGCAAGAGCTCGCGATTGCTGAGCAATTCGAGAAAGACGGCGATGATTACAGCGCCATCATGGTGAAAGCTTTGGCAGATCGCTATGCAGAAGCCATGGCCGAAATGCTCCATGAACGGGTGCGCCGCGAGCATTGGGGATATGCGCCAGATGAGGCATTCTCACCCCAAGAGCTGATTGGCGAGCCCTATCGCGGCATCCGCCCTGCTCCGGGATATCCTGCTCAACCCGATCACACGGAAAAGCGGACGCTCTTCAAACTGCTGGATGCGGAGGCCAATACCGGCGTGAGACTGACCGAAAGCCTGGCGATGTGGCCCGGGTCTTCGGTTTCAGGGCTCTATATCGGCCATCCCGAGGCTTATTATTTCGGCGTTGCGAAGGTCGAAGGAGATCAAGTTGCCGATTATGCCGCGCGCAAAGGCATGGGCCTGGAAGAGGCCGAACGCTGGCTGGCTCCGGTCCTGAATTACACCCCCGGAGCCGAAAGCGCCGCCGCCGCGGAATAAACACCTCTCTCGCCACGGGCCCGGTATAAACACGGGCCCGCCCCTTAACGCTCAGCACAGCAATGATACCGGTAAGAGCGGAGCCATAGCAGCAAAGCTGTCATAATGCGCCCGAACATGCGCCAGTGCAGCGAAGGCCCGGAAAATATCAGTGTAACATTGATATTATGAGCCGAGAACAAGGGCATCACCATCCAGCACATCCAACCGGGCAAAACGCCCAACCAAATATCGGTCACACTAAATCCCTGCCATGCATTATGAATGCCCGCTTTCGGAGACTTTGGCATAGTTTTGCGCGCAAACAGCGAACGGCCGCTTTCGGCCCCCCAGCAAAAAGTTTTGTAAAGCGGGAAGCAATCTGGCGCATGGCCTTCCTTGAGGCACGAGCTGCTTTGCTTGGCGCCAATGCGCGTTTCTGCCTCAAGACCAAGAACTCGCGCTGCTCTTTAGAGCAGTACATTCCGAAATACTTAGAAAATCGCGTCGATGAGGTCAGTTATTGACGGAAAGGTCAAAGTTGCTTGACGTTCAACAAGGGGGAAATGGCGCGCTGGGGAGGATTCGAACCCCCGACCCCTTGATTCGTAGTCAAGTACTCTATCCAACTGAGCTACCAGCGCGTGGAGGTGCTGATTAGTCTTGGCGGCGGGGGAGCGCAAGGGGAAATCCTCACTTTTTCAGAAATCTTTTTCCATCCCCCTGTCGCCTAGCCAATCTCGGCCAGCACCTCGCTTTTGGGCAGGCTGATGACAAAGACCGTGCCGGTCTCATCGGTGCGCAACAGCTCAAGCTCGCCTCCATGCCCACGGATCAATTCCGCCGAGATCGCCAAGCCCAGCCCGGTGCCGCCCGCCCGCGCGCCGCCCTGAAACGGGGTGAAAAGATGCTCTTGCGCCTTGGCGGGCAAACCGGGCCCGGTATCCACAAGCTCGATCACCCAAGCGGCGTCATTTTCCCAAGCATTGATAGATACCTCACCGCCAGCCCGGCTGGCGATAATGGCCTGCCGGGCATTGCGGGTGAGATTGCTGAGCACACGAAACAGCTGCTCGGGATCACAGCGCACCTGCATATCCAGAGGCACTTGGGCGCGATAGCGCACCATATTACTGGTTTCGGCCAAGCGCTCGCTATCGAGCACCTCACCCACCAACCCGGCCAAGGAGACCCGCGTTAAGGTGGGCGGCGGCTCTTCGGCCTTGCCAAAGGCCAGGGTGCTTTCGCAAAGACTGACCGCCCGACCAATAGAGTTCATCAGCTTTGGCGCGGCGCGCTGCACCTTTGGGTCCTCGCTCATCTCCATGCGATCTGCAAAAAGCTGTGCGGTGGTCAGGATATTGCGTAGATCATGGCTGATTTTGGCCACCGCCCCGCCGAGCTGGGCCAGGCGCTCTTTCTGGCGGAGCAATCCGGTCAGCTCAGTTTGCATGGATTGCAGTGCCTCTTCCGCTTGGCGCAGCTCGCGCACCCCCGCATTTGGGGTGATGATCCCGCGGGCGTCTTCAGGCGCATTGGCATAGGTTTTCATGTGCCGCACCACGCCTTTGATCGGCAGCACCAAAAGCCGCCGCACGGCTAAGAACAAGAGCACCGCAGTGACCACAGAGATCACCGCCGACAGAACCAAAATCCGCAGCCCATAATCCAGCATCGCCATACGCAACGGACCGCTGCGCATGGTCACTTCGATCAAATGCCCTGCATCACGGGTGGGATTGCCGATCACGCGGATGATTTGATCCTCGGGTGTGATCAACCGGCGCAACGCATCGCGGATCAGCACATAAGCGGGGGCCTCGCGCAGATCATATGTGGCCGCAATCGGCGATGGGATCGGCGAAGACAGCATCAATTGCCGGGTCTGATCCCGCCGCAACACCACATTAAACACCCCGGCATTCTCCAGCAATTCTGCCTCTAGCGCCGGGTCGATCATATCATCGGCCAGCAGCGCCAGCGAAGCAATCTGCGCCCGTTCAAGGCGGCTGAGCAGATAATCCTCGCGATAGCGCGCCACCGAAGGCACAAAGATCAGCACTTCGGCCAGCATGACAAAGATCATTGTCAGGATAAGAAACCGACCGGAGAGCGAATTGAACATCGGGGTCTTTCACGCCCTTAGGGCAAATAGCGTTGCACCAGCCCGACAACCCGCTTGACCGTGGGATTGTCGAACAATTTGGGGGAAAAATACATCCCCGCGGCGCGTTTATTCACCTCGCCCAATGTGGGATAGGGCAGCACCGTGTTTGCAATGGCGCTCATTTTCAGCCCATTGGCAAGGGCCAGCGCCCAGATCCCGATCAATTCCCCGGCCTGCGCCCCAACGATGGAGGCCCCAACCGGTTTGCCCCCCACCACCATGACTTTGATCAGCCCTTCGGTTTGGCCAGTGGCAATGGCCCGGTCATTCTCGGCGTAATCAAACCTGGCTACGGTGAGCTTAGCGCCATATTTCGCCGAGGCCTCAGCCTCGCTCAGCCCCACATGGGCGATCTCTGGGGCGGTATAGGTCGCCCGCGGGATGTGATCTGTACGGGCCTTGGAGGGCAAGCCAAACAAGATCGAGCGAATGACAACGCCCGCATGATAGCCTGCCAAATGGGTGAACTGCGCCCCACCCGCCGCGTCGCCCACCGCATAGATACGCTTGTTGGTGCTGCGCAGATCGGCCCCAACCGTGACACCTTTGGGCGTATGCGCCACATCGGCCAGATCAAGCCCGAGATCATCGGTATTCACGTGCCGCCCCAGCGCCACCAGAAGATGCGAGCCGGTGATTTCATCCCCAGTGGAGGTTTTCACGCAGATTGCCCCCGCCGCGCCGCTCACCGCTTCGGCGCGGGTGTTTTCCAAAATCTCCACTCCTTCGGCGCGCAAACGCTCTCGCACGACCTCGGCAAGCTCGGGATCTTCGCGCCCCAAAGCACGCTCTGCCTCTAGCACCGTAACCTTGCTGCCCAAACGGCGATGGGCTTGCGCCATCTCAAGCCCGATGGGACCCGCGCCCAGCACCACCAAATGCTCGGGCTGATCACGCAGATCAAACAGGGTCTCATTGGTCAGCACTGGCACGCTATCGAGCCCCGGTATGGGCGGCAGCGCCGGACGCGAGCCGGTGGCGATAACAAAGCGCCGGGCGGTGATCACATCCTCGCCCGCTTGCACTTGAGTTGGCGAGATAAAGCGGCCAAATTCTCGGATCACCCGCACGCCAAACCCTTCGAACCGTTCTTGGCTATCCACCGGCTCAATGGTTTTGATGCTTTGCGCCACGTGATCTTTGGCGGCGGCGAAATCCACCTGCGGCACCACTGGGGCAATGCCAAACGGCGCCCCCGCCCCCATAGCATGGGTATGATGGGCCGCTGCGATCAGCGCCTTGGAAGGCACACAGCCATAATTCAGACAATCCCCGCCCATCTTATGGCCTTCGAGCAAGATCACATCCGCGCCCATCTGGCTTGCGCCAGCCGCAATCGACAGCCCGCCAGAGCCCGCTCCGATAATGCAAAGATCACATGTCAACTCGGCCATTACTCATACCTCTTTTTGCCCGCGCAGGGCTTTGATCACCAAAGGCAGGGCCGCGAGCCCCGCCAACCCCAATAGGGGCAACAACACATGGGGCTCGAAAATGATGCCCAGATCCGGGGCCTCGCCCGCGGCAAAAACCTCGCCGAGCCCTGCCCCAACCGAGGTGTAGACAATCGCCCCAGGAATGATGCCCAGACAGGTCGAAATGGCGTAACGGGAAAGCGGCACCCCAACCAAAGCTGGCAGCAAATTGGCTACGAAAAACGGCACTACAGGCACCAAGCGCATGAGGAACAGCATCTCCCATTGCGAGCGATCAATGCCCTCCTTGAGCCGTTTGATCGGGCCCGAGGCCCCATCCATGCGCGCTGCAAGCTGCGCCCCAAGCCCTGCCCGCGCCACCAAGAAGATGCCCATGGCCCCAAGGGTTGCTGCGGTGATGTTGAAAAGCACCCCTGGAAAGGTGGCGAATAAGAACCCGCCGGTCAGCGTGGCGATGGTGGCCCCTGGCAGACCAAAGCCCACCATAACCGCATAGGCGGCGATAAAGCCTGCCACCGTGAGCAGGTAATGCGCATCGCGCCAAGCCAGCAGCGTTTCCCGATGGGCGGCCAGAGCGGCGAAGTTCAGATGATCCTTCAGCGCATAGCCTCCGATCACCGCCACAGCGAGCACGATCACCAAAGACAATCGTTTCAGCAAAGCATTGGGATAGGATTGGCTCATCTGGCTCATCGGCGTGGCTCGGGTTAGAACAGTCTGGGCTAGATCTGAGGCAGAGCCTAGCGCGGGACCAGTGCGCTCACGGGGCCTTGATCTGAGGTGACAGAATCGGCAGCATTTCCCGGGCTTCTGCCGCGTTTTGTTACAATTTGCGCTGCCTCTGCCCCAAGCCTGTCATATTCAAGCCCGATTGCTGCAACGCCGCCCAAAGCCTGCTCCGGCCCACTTGGCATCGCAAAACAAGGGTTTGCCGCCGCGTTGTGGCAAAAAATGCCATGGGCGATAAAAACTGCACCGCGCAGATGCAAAGAATGATTGACTCCTTCTTCGCAGCCCCCTAGAGGCCGTAGCTCGAATTGAACCGAACCCGCGGGCGCTCTCCCGTGCGTGTTCGCGATCGGAGAGCACGAGAATGAAACGTACTTATCAGCCTAGCAACCTTGTCCGCAAACGCCGCCATGGTTTCCGCGCCCGCATGTCTACCAAAGCTGGCCGCAAAATCCTGAACGCCCGCCGCCTGCGCGGTCGTAAATCGCTCAGCGCCTAAGGCCTTTGATGTCTGCGTCGCTGGTCACTTTGACAAAGCGCGCAGAATTCCTGGCCGCTGCGCGCGCTCGCCGCGCGCCCGGCCCGAGCCTGGTTCTCCAGGCCCGGCGGCGCGGCAAGGAAGAGTCCAATGATGGCAATGCCATCCGCGTGGGTTATACCTGCTCCAAAAAGGTCGGCAATGCTGTTGCCCGCAACCGCGCCAAACGGCGGCTGCGCGCAGCTGCGCGCGATGTGTTGAGCTTACAGGGCAAACCAGGTTGGGATTATGTCCTGATTGGACGCGCTGGCAAGACCGCCGAGCGCCCTTATGAGTTGCTCTGCGCAGATCTGCGCAAAGCTTTGGATAAGATCCATACCCCGCGGGAGCGGGCCGCGTCATGAACCTAGGCGCGCGGATATTATCAGTGCCGGTGCATTTTTACCGGCTGGTGATCTCGCCCTTGATTGGCAGCAATTGCCGCTATCACCCCACATGCTCTGCTTATGCGCTAGAAGCTTTGGAACGCCATGGGGCGCTGAAAGGCGGCTGGCTTGCGATCAAACGGATCGCCCGCTGTCACCCCTGGGGCGGCTCGGGCATCGATAACGTACCCGAGAAGTGAGCCAAAGCAATTAGTTAGCATTTGCGCGCAAAGCCATCCAGCAGATCGAAACACCGATATTTCTGCGAATACCGCGACAACGCAACACAGGATGTTTTCCACATATCACCCACAAGCATGGTGGCTTGTTGTGGATTTTAAGCTTCGAGAGCTATATTTCTGCACTAAGCATGGTTTCCGCAAGGAAAAGCAACCAAGGGCTGATTATTGTCTCCGAGCGCTCTCGGCGCGACAATAAGGCGGCGCAGCTTTCCTCTACCGCCACGCCAATAATCTGGGACAGATCGCTCTTCCAGGGCGGCCTGAAAACTTTGTGCGTCCGCACCATTACTCTAAGGACACAACATGACTTGTAACCCCGACGGGAATTTCACGCCGAACCCTGATTTCGAGACGGTAGGCAGCATCAATGTGCGCAATTTTCATGATGAGTTAATGCATGTGAAAATCGATCTCGATGGCGCAGGCGAGCTGGCCTATGGCAAGCTGCATTTCGGCGGCTCCAACGCCATTGGTGATGGCGAGCTTTACGATACCATTTCCGGGGCGCTGAACATTTATCGCGGCGATAATGATGTTCAGGATCTGCTGACCGAGCTGCTTTTGGGGATGAATGATGGCGATTGCCCCGATGGGGTTTCCGACGGGATCGCAGGCATTGATGGTGTCGAATTGCTGAGCTTGGATGCGGATAGCTTCACCATCCAAATGACCAATATGCACGGCGCGAAAGATACGATGGTCTTTTCCGGGAAGGGCGTCGAGAAAATCATCGCTGATGTGGCCGCCATGAGCAGCACAATCGATGTGGCCGATACCAGCCATCAATTCACCATCATTGACGCCAGCGACATAGGCAGCAGCGTCTTCATCGGCGAGATTTTTGGCGAACTGGCCGAAGTGGTGGGTAAGTCATCCATTGATGTGAGCCCAGATGCCGATGGGGGCGATGTGCTTAATCTGTTGGCCGAGCTTTTGACCGGCAACAATTCCTCTGTAAATGAAGCAGACAACACCCCGGGCATTGAGGGTGTGGAACTGATTGATCTGGATGCCGACAGCTTTGCGTTCAAATATAATGGTGACACAATCCTGATCACCAATGCGGCCGCTCAAATCGCCGAGGCCGCTTCGGGGCCGATCAAGCTGAAAAATAATCAGCCCACAGCCCAGGTTATGGATTTCACTGAATTCGATATCCGTTATCGGATTGATGGCGCAAATACCGTAGGCGACGGTGAGCTTAACGCCATTACCGGCCCCAATTGGCTAGCTTGGCACGACACGAAAAAGCGCGGAATCGTCACTGAATATCAAGACGTGCTCGAAGAAATGCTTATCTCCACCCGCGAGGAGAAACTCACCGATGCCACTGGGATCGATGGCGTCGAGCTGGTTGGGATCGACGAGGACAGCTTTACCTTTATCGCCAATGGCGACACGCTTATCCTGCAGCATGATTATTTCGAGCTCGGCTAAACGAGCCTTGGGGTCGCAAGGCCCCAAGCCGCCCGATACCCGGTCAAAACAGCGCCTAGGGCTCTGTCACAAACAGCGACTACCCGGCGAATCGCCACGGCGCTCAACCACCACGGGGCGATGCTGCAATCGCAAAGCCAAATACCTCAACTGCAAAAATAGCCATTGGCATTAGGCACTTGAGGATTCTGCGGCGCAGCGGCAACGCCTTTGAAAAAACCTCCCCCTAGCATCGGATAATTGTCGAAAACATTCTTGCCTTTGAATTGATAGGGCTAGTTTTCTGCCCGGTTTCAATGGGTTTCGATGGGATGATCTCACCTGCAATTCAAGCGGGCTCCCCAAAGCAATCCAGACCTGGAAAACGAGCGGCACAATCCTCGTGATCTCGCCGCAGCAATGACCAACGCGCGGCCGCTCATGGTGAGCGACCGGGGCCAATTTTGTGCCCGCACTGAAATTTTGAGGATCCTATGACCTGTCACCCCAATGGCAATTTCACGCCCCATCCTGATTTTGAAACCGTCGGAGAGGCCAATGTCCGCAACTGGCATGATGAGCTGATCCATGTCTCCATCGCCTTGGACGATCAAGGCGAACTGGCCTATGGCAAGCTGCATTTTGGCGGCTCGAAAGCCATTGGTGATGGCGAGCTTTACGATACCATTTCCGGGGCGCTGAACATCTATCGCGGCGATAATGATGTTCAGGATCTGCTGACCGAGCTTCTTTTGGGCATGAATGATGGGGATTGCCCTGATGGTCTGTCCGATGGTGTGGCCGGCATTGATGGGGTAAAATTGCTCGGGCTGGATAGCAACAGTTTCACCATTCAATTGACCAATGCCCATGGCGCCACGGACACGATGGTTTTTTCCGGCGCGGGTGTTGAGAAAATCCTAGAAGATGTGGCCGCCATGAGCAACCAGATCGATATCGCAGATAACAGCCACCAATTCGCCATCATTGATGCGGCTGCACTGGAAGCCTGTTTTGCCAGCTATGATATCGGCACCCCCAGCGGCGAGTTGGCCCAAATCATCGGCTATAATGGCATTTCCGCCGGTGGGTTTTTCCTGCCTGATGATGTGCTCGAACTGCTGTCGGAATTCTTCACCGGGCAATATTCTTGGTGGGATTTCTGCGAAACCATCCCCGGCATCGACGGGGTAGAGCTGATCGATGTGGATGCCGATAGCTTTGCCTTTTCGGTCAATGGCGACACGATTTTGATCACGAATGCAGGCGATCAGATCGCTGCGGCCAGCTCTCAAGCAGTGCTGCATGATGGGGTGCCCAGCGCCGAATTGGTGGATCAAACTGAAACCCACCTGCCAGGCAGCTATATCGGCAAAGCCAAAACTGTGGGGGATGGCGAGCTGAAAGACGTGATCGGCCACTCGCGGATCAACCTCAACAACAATGTCGATGATGTGGAAAATCTCATCCTAGCCTTCACCACCTCAGCCCATAGCGATGCAGATCCTGCGGGAATCGACGGTGTCGAATTGGTCGGGCTGGACGAAGACAGCGTCACCTTTGTGGCCAATGGCGATACAATCATCCTGCAACACGACTATTTCGATCTCGCCTAATAGGTGCACTGGAAAGACAGCTTTTAGGTGAACCATCGCCGATTTCAGTCGCCTGCTTTGGGCGGCTGATGCCTGCAAGGCATTGAACAAAAAGATTTATTGACGCACCATAAATTTCTCCTTGCACCGCAACCCAGGCGCTTCAAGTCGGAACCACCCACAACCTGACGCTGCGTAATAAACTCAGCTATAGATTTGATTCAGGTCAAAGAGTATTTCGCCCATCATTCGGTGCTCGCCTGAGACATTCATCTCGCCAAGCGGTGTGTTGGGAGGCCACCTTGAGCGCTCGAATACAATCCATTGGGCAAATCGCCCGTCACAAATGAACTCAAACATATGACCCCGCCCCGGCAAGGGGGTGGTTCTGCGCGCCTGTGCGCTAAAGCTTTTCGAGGAAGACCATGACCTGCAATACCGGCTCCCCAAACCCAAATCCCAACCCTGATTTCGATACGATTGGCAGCCTGAATGTACGCAATCACCATGATGAGTTGATGCATGTAAGCATTGATCTGGATGGGAATGGCGAAGTTGCTTATGGTAAATTGCATTTCGGCGGGGCCGGCGCGATTGGCGATGGCGAGCTATACAACACGATCGGCGGCGCGCTGAATATCTATCGTGGCGACAATGATGTTGAGGATATCCTTACCGAATTGCTGCTTGGCGCACATGGCGGCGAT
>JAOXSB010000058.1 GCA_025800345.1 Mangrovicoccus sp.
GATTTTGTCACCCGGCCAGCCTATCTGGATACCAAAGCTGATATGACCCGCGACTTGGCGTATTCCTTCCAAGTGTTCGAGACCCAATTGGCCGAATTGCAGCGCCGGGTCGAATCCGCCGGGGCGGAATTTGTACTGGTGCAGCAGCCGCCATATCAGGATTTCAGCACGCGGGATGTCTATGCCCGGGTGCATCTCATGGGGCTCGATTTTGATCGGGTGCAAGCGGATTTGGCCACAGGGCGGCCAGAACATGATGCCCGCTATGCGCCGATTGAAACGGTGTTGGACCGGTTGGCGCAGTCGCCTAACAGCCATGCGGTCTCTTTTGTTGATGATCTCTGCGATACAGAGCTTTGCGCCTTTGGCACCAAACAGCGGGCCAATTACCGCGACCATGACCATCTTTCGGTGTGGATCGGTGAAAGCTTTACGCCGCGCTTGCTCGCGCCCATCTATCCTGAAATGGGCCAGGGGGGCTAAACCACGCCCATGGCTCTTGGTCTGAAAGAGCGGCAAGTTTGAGTGTGAAAAGGGCGCTCGAGGGCAGCCGCCCTTTTTTCTTGGGCGGAAGGCAGCTGCGCGAGGGGCAACAGTAAAGCCAGACAATTCAATGGCTTACGTGGCTGGATCGATCTGTGGGGATTTTCGCAATGGAGCGGGCGATGGGATTCGAACCCACGACCCCAACCTTGGCAAGGTTGTGCTCTACCCCTGAGCTACACCCGCGTCCTTTGCGTTGCGGTGAGATAGCGGTGCTGCGCGGGGGGTGCAAGCGGTTTTATTGCGCTGGCAGCATTTCTTTTTTCGAGAGGGGGGAGGATTTTCG
>JAOXSB010000089.1 GCA_025800345.1 Mangrovicoccus sp.
AGGCCCAACACATAGGCCCCCAGCACCGAGCCCCCTTGATCCCCCACATCAAGCCGCGCTTCGCGATCCAGGAAGGAGATACGGAAAATGCCTAGGAAATGCAGGCCAAAGATCACCACGACCCCGCCAGCGATCTGAGCAAAAAGCTCTTGGTTGCGCAGGAAAAACGCCCCAAAGGCCGAGGCGGTGAAGCCCAGGAACAAGAACACCGTGGACAGGCCCAGCACAAAGGAAAAAGCTGGCAGCAGCGCCTTGCGCCGGGTTTGCCAAACAGACGCCTGATCCTCGCGGACATCGCCCAAGGAAATCCCGCTCATATAGGCCAGATAGGGCGGTACAATCGGCAACACGCAGGGCGAAAGGAACGACACCATCCCCGCCAGCAACGCCACGATCATCGCGGGCAACAGCCCCGCATCGATAAGTTCAATCCCAAACATGGCTCTGATCTATCCCATCACGCGCGCCAGCACAGCCGACGCGCTGTCACATTCCCGTGGCTTGGTGAAACAGAGCCGCTTTCGCAGCCGCATCTGCCCCGATATGCTAAGGGTATGAGCTCTGAAATTATCGCTGATGAAGAATATGACGCCAGCGGGCTGCTATGCCCTTTGCCGGTGCTCAAAGCGCGCAAACGCCTGCAATCCATGGCCTCGGGCCAAGTTTTGGTGCTGATCGCAACCGATCCTGCGGCAGTGGTGGATGTGCCCCATTTTTGCGCTGAGGCAGGCCATGATTTGATCGCGCAGACCGACCATGAAGCCGGTCAGCGCTATTTCATTCGCAAAGGCTAGCGCAGCAGCTTAGCCGCCCATAGACCACCAGCCGCGGCGCTTGGGCTTTGGCGGAGAAGCGGGCTCTGGGGTCTCCTGCAGATTCGCCACCACCGGCTGTTCCGGCGCAGCGGGCTCTGAAGCAGGTTCAGCAGCCGGGTCTTCCTCAGCTTCCGATGCCGCTTGTGGCGCATCATCAAGGGCCTCTGCGGCCATCTCTTCCGCCACCGGTTCCGGCGCGGGCTCTGCAACAGGCTCCGCCTCAGCGACGGGCTCTGCCTCTGGCTCCGAGACATTTTCCACAACCGGCTCTGCGGCCAGTTCAGACATGGGCGCGCTATGGCTCACCTCGGCCTCAGGCGCTTGCGGGATCGGCGCAGCGACATCCTCAGCCACCGCTTCCACTGCGGCAGGCTCCGAAACGGGCGCCTCTTCAGCCTCAGCCGCGTCACTGGGCGTCTCGCCCTCGACCGGAGCAGTTTCTGCCTCAGCAGCTTCCGTGGACCGGCTGTCTTTATTCCGGCGGCGACCACGCCCGCCACGGCTGCGACGACGCTTGGCAGGTTGCTCTTCGCCAGCCTCACTCTCAGCTTCGGCCCCCGCCTCGGAAGTGTCGCCTTCCTCAGTACTCTTGGCGGCATCGCTTTCCGCAGCGTTTTGCTCGGCGGCGCTGCCATCCTCGCCCGTGCCCCCAGATTTGCGGCGGCGGCGGCGACGGCGGCGTTTGCGGCCGGAGTTTTGGCCCTCCTCGCTCGGCGCATCCGCCGCAGCTTCGGGAGCTTCGTCCACCGCTTCCTTTTGGCTGGTCTCTTCGACCATATCGGTTTCTTCCAGATCGGGCATCAAGACCGATGTATCCACCGACACCACCGGCGCGGCGGCTTCGACCTTGCGGGTGGCAGTTTTAAACCGCTCGATCTTGTAATCAGGGCTGATCAGATGGGGGTCGGCTTCGATACGGATCGAGAGCCCGTAACGGGACTCAATCTGCGCGATATGCTCGCGCTTATTATTCATCAGGTAATTGGCGATCGAAATCGGCGCCTTGATCAACACCTCGCGGGAGCGGCGGCGCACACCCTCTTCTTCGATCTCACGCAGGATGTTCAACGCCAGATTGTCATCGGACCGGATCAAGCCGGTGCCGTGGCAGACAGCACAGGGCTGCGTGGTCGCTTCTATCATACCTGGGCGCAGGCGTTGGCGCGACATCTCTAGCAAACCAAAGCCTGAGATCCGCCCCACTTGAATACGCGCGCGGTCGTTTTTCAGCTTGTCTTTGAAGCGCTTTTCAACCGCGGCATTATTCTTACGCTCTTCCATATCAATGAAATCGATCACGATAAGACCGGCCAAATCGCGCAGGCGCAATTGGCGGGCGATCTCTTCGGCCGCTTCCAAATTGGTGTTCAACGCAGTTTGCTCGATCGAGCCTTCCTTGGTGGCTTTGCCCGAGTTCACATCGATGGCCACCAAAGCCTCGGTCACGCCAATCACGATATAGCCGCCGGATTTCAGCTTGACCGTAGGATTGAACATACCCCCCAGATAGCTTTCTACCTGAAAGCGCGCGAATAGCGGCAAGGGCTCGCCATATTGCTGCACATTTTTGGCATGGGACGGCATGATCATTTTCATGAAGTCCTTAGCGGTGCGATAGCCCGCCTCGCCTTCGACCAGAACCTCGTCGATCTCGCGCGTGTATAGATCGCGGATCGAACGTTTGATCAGATCGCCTTCTTCATAGATCTTGCTAGGTGCGATAGATTTCAGCGTCAGCTCGCGGATCCGCTCCCAGAGCCGTTGCAGATATTCATAATCGCGCTTGATCTCGGATTTGGTCCGCTTTGCCCCGGCGGTGCGGATGATCAAACCGGCCCCTTCGGGCACATCGATCTCGGCAGCGATTTGCTTGAGCTTCTTGCGATCAGTGGTGTTGGTGATCTTGCGGCTGATCCCGCCCCCACGCGCGGTGTTGGGCATGAGCACGCAATAGCGCCCAGCCAGGGACAGATAAGTGGTCAGAGCCGCGCCTTTATTGCCGCGCTCTTCTTTGACCACTTGCACCAGCATGATCTGGCGCACTTTGATCACTTCTTGGATTTTATAGCGGCGCGGGCGCGGTTTGCGCGGCGGGCGAATATCCTCGGCCGTGTCATCATCGGCCACGGATTCGATCACATCAGCCGCAGCACCGCCTTCGGCCTCGACAGGCTCGCTAAGCTCTGCGCTCTCAGCCTCGGGGGCTTCGTCCTCTTCACCGCTTTGCTCAACCGGGGTTTCCGGCGCGCTTTCTTCCACAGCCGCAGGTTCTTCGGCCGGGCTATCTTCGCTCGCAACAGCCTCAGTGCTCGGCGCGTCCTCAGCGGGCGCGGCTTCGGCCTCAGCTCTCTCCGCCGCAGCTTCTGCACTGTCGTCTAGAGCGGCGGGCGCCTCAACGGGATCAGCGGCAGGGGCCTCTGCTTCAGTAACAGGCGCATCCTCGGCCTGAACCGGGGCGCTTGCCTCCATCTCCGGGGTCTCAACCGGGTCATCCGAGGTGGTGACCGCATCATCATCGCCCAGGGTCTCGCTGGCCGCGATCGACCCAGATGCGGGCGGCTGATCCTCCTCGTTGGGCTCTTCAGAAGCCTCCGCCAAGGGCAATTCGGCCTCGGTAGCACTCTGCGTGGTTGCCGCTTCGGCCACATCCTCAGGCGTTTCTGGTTCGGGCTCCGCCGCAGGGCTTTCTTCTGTTTCCGGGGCTGGCGCGGTTTCCACGGCCTCAACCACAGGGGCCTGGGGGGCGTTATCGACCACCTCAGCGGGCGCTGCGCTGCTGGAGAAATCCTCCATCACGCTCTGATCCACATCGGTTTCCGGGGCCAGATCCACCACATCCATGCCCGGAATCCCTGTCTCTTGCACAGGATCAGGATCCACGGTTTCGGAAAGAACCGGCTCGGGCGCGGCCTCCGCCTCTGGGGCTGAGCTTTGGGCCTCATTGGAAGACCGGGCAGCGGCCTCATCCCCCCCGCGCGAGCGGGACCGGCGCGAACGACGCTTAGGCTTGGGGTTTTCCTCCTCGCCATCATCCTCGCGCAGGGATTGCGCATAGGCGCGTTCCTCGGCCATGAGCGCTTCACGG
>JAOXSB010000008.1 GCA_025800345.1 Mangrovicoccus sp.
CAAGGGCTTGAACAGGTGCGCGGTGAGATCGCCCAAGGTCAGTTCGCCTTTTCCGCAGCGCTGGAAGACATTCATATGAATGTGGAAGCCCGGCTGAAAGAGATCATCGGAGATCCCGCGGGGCGTCTGCACACCGCCCGGTCCCGCAATGATCAGGTGGCCACGGATTTCCGGCTTTGGGTGCGCGGGCAATGCGATGCGGCGATTGCCGGGCTTGAAGCGCTGATCGCAGCGCTGCTGGCCCAGGCCGAGGCGGGGGCGGATTGGGTGATGCCGGGCTTTACTCATTTGCAAACGGCCCAGCCAGTGACTTGGGGCCATCACATGCTGGCCTATGTAGAAATGTTTGCCCGGGATAAATCCCGCCTTGAGGACGCGCGCGCGCGGATGAATGAATGCCCTCTGGGGGCGGCGGCGCTTGCGGGCACGTCGTTTCCCATTGATCGGGCCGCCACTGCCCAAGCGCTGGGTTTTGACCGGCCCATGGGCAATTCGCTAGATGCGGTGAGCGATCGCGATTTCGCACTGGAATTTCTCTCCAGCGCCACGATCTGCGCGATGCATCTGTCGCGCATGGCCGAAGAATTGGTGATCTGGTCTTCGGCGCAGTTTCGTTT
>JAOXSB010000129.1 GCA_025800345.1 Mangrovicoccus sp.
CTCGTAGCTGCCTTGATTGTCGAACACCATCCGCACCGCCCTTGCTCGTGTCTCAGGTGAATAGCGGGTCGCTCTGTTGTCTCTCTCCATGGCTCCAATCCTTCCTCGATTTGGAGCCCCCGGAAAACCCAGAGCAGTTCACACAACCAGAAGCCATAATATCCACGATGCCCGGCGGCGCGCTTCCTCACCGCGATACCGCAACTGCCTGATCACCGCACCGACACGACCGGGGGGGATATCCCATTCCGCATTGCGGGCCGCGCGTCTGAGATCATGCCACTGATCTACCGAAGCCTTATCTGCATGTGTCCCGCCGCCAAGCATAAAAACACCTTTAAAATAATTCGCGCATATATGATGCGGTCAAATAACGTCAGCCGCCACAATATCCACAGAGCATTGACGCAGGTCCAGCACCCGCATTGGATCTAAGTTTGCTGTTCGATATTTCTCAACTTTACCTGGCGAACGATATATAGGGGGCACTGAAAATCAAGCATAGGCCCAGACCCAACCTCTTCTAACAA
>JAOXSB010000137.1 GCA_025800345.1 Mangrovicoccus sp.
GGTGTGATTGGGGATCTGGTGGGCTTTGCTTCCTCGATCCTGCGCCGAGGCGTGCGTTTCGTGCAAATCCCCACCAGTTTGCTGGCCCAGGTGGACAGCTCTGTGGGCGGCAAAACCGGCATCAATTCGCGCCATGGCAAGGACCTGATCGGGGCTTTCCATCAGCCCAGCCGGGTTTTGGCCGATATCTCGGTGCTCGAAACCCTCACGGCGCGGGATTTCTTAGCGGGCTATGGCGAGGTGGTGAAATACGGGCTGCTTGGGGATGCGGCGTTTTTCGACTGGCTCGAGGAAAACGGTCCAGCGCTGGCCGCAGGGGATCAAGACAAACGCGCTTATGCGGTGCGCCGCTCGGTTGAAATGAAGGCCGAGATCGTGGCGCGGGACGAGACCGAACAAGGGGATCGGGCGCTGCTCAATCTGGGCCATACCTTCTGCCATGCGCTTGAAGCCGCCACCGGGTATTCCAGCCGGTTGCTTCATGGCGAAGGCGTGGCCGTGGGCTGTGCGCTGGCTTTTGAGCTTTCCGCGCGTTTGGGGCTTTGTGCGCAAGAAGAGCCCTCGCGGGTGCGGGCGCATTTGCGGGCGATGAATATGAAAACCGATCTGGCCGATATTCCCGGCGAATTGCCTGATGCTGAAACGCTGATTGCGCTTATGGGCCAGGATAAGAAAGTGGTGGATGGCAAGATCCGCTTTATCCTTGCGCGCGGCATCGGCCAGGCTTTTGTCACTGATGATGTGGATCCCGCGGTGCTGAGCGCTGTGTTGCAAGACGCCTTGGCCGCGCGCAAAGCTGAAACCGTCTAAACGAAAAAAGCCGGGCAATCGCCCGGCTTTTCTTTGGCTGAGATCAGCGCCTGTTAGAAGTAGTAGCCGATCCGCAGACCTGCGGTGAGCACATTGTTGTCGCGGAAATCCGCACGTGCGACGCGCCCGTTCAAACCAGTGCCAGGCTGCGCATTGCCCACGCGGGTATAGCGCAGAATGCCGGTCAGCTCGACCTTTTCGGTGACGTTGTAAACGCCGGCCAATTGCAAGGCTTGCTGGCCTGTCCGAGGCGAGAGCGGCGAGACCAAACGCTCGCCCGGCTCTTCATAGATGAAGGCCATAGAGCCTGCGATTTTCTCGTTGAAGCGATGTGCAAAGCCCAGCGAGTAGGTGATGTAGTTTTCCAGATCCACCAGGCTCTGACCGGTCAAAGCCGTGAAGACTTCGGGGCGCAGTTCAAATTCGCTGAACTCCGCCCAACGCACGGTCCCGAAAACCAGCCAGCCTGGGGCCACGCCGGTTTGGAAATCCAAATTGACCGATTGGGGCGTATCAGACTCGGTTTTGGTCCCCTGAGACCCGATAGGCATGCCCCGCAAGAATTCATTGGTGTCGAACTTGTGGCGAATGCGCGAATTATAGGTCAGGGCCACGCGCAGGGCGATGTCTTTGCGCTCATAAGCGCCGCCAAGCACATAGCCAAAGGCCACGTCATCGTCGAATTTCACCGCATAGCCATTCAGCGGTCCATAGGCGAGCCCTCCCAGACCCACCAAACCGTCTTGACGGTTGGCGCGCAGACCACCATGGACAGACCAGTTTTCGTCGAACTTGTAGCGGCCTAAGGCAGTGATCGAATAGCCGTTACTGGTGGCCATGGTGCCGCCCAAACCGCTGGGCTGAAAACCCACCGGATAGACAACATCTGCGGAGAAATCTTCTGCGCCGATGATCGCGAACGAGATTTTCTCGGACAGATCATGCTTGAACGCAAAATTGAACATCGCGAAATCATCAGCGACATTCCCAATCGGACCCGGCACGACCAGATCGCGCCCATCGACGCTTGGCTTGTTATAAAGATAGGTGGCTTCGGCATAGGTGCCGTCGCGAAACAGCGGATAGATCGGCTGACCTGAACGGTCGAGACCGCCTGCCTGCACAGACGTGCCCATAATCAACCCGGCCAGCGCTAGTTTTGCAGCTCTCATTTAGTTCCTCCCTCGCCTGCATAACTGAGTTGCAAGACACACATGGCAAGGCGAGGGAGGTCAATCGGTGACGCTGGGTTTATGGTAGTTCGCGCTATGTGACGTGACGTTTCTTTGCCGGCCAGCAACGACGAACCGGTATTTACCCATTCATAATATTGAATTTATTCCCATTCAATGGTGCCTGGAGGCTTCGAAGTGATGTCATAAGTGACCCGGTTGATTCCCGGCACTTCATTGATGATCCTGGTTGCGGTCTCGCCCAGGAACTCATGGCTGAAGGGATAGTAATCCGCGGTCATCCCATCCACCGATGTCACGGCGCGCAGGGCACAGGCGTAATCATAAGTGCGCCCATCGCCCATCACGCCCACGGTGCGCACAGGCAAAATGGCCACGAAGGCTTGCCAGATTTCATCATACAGCCCGTGTTTTCGGATCTGGTCGAGATAGACCGCATCGGCCTCGCGCAGAATCGCCAGCTTGTCGCGAGTGATCTCGCCAGGGCAACGGATGGCCAAGCCTGGGCCAGGGAAAGGATGGCGGCCAATGAAGTGATCGGGCAGGCCCAGCTCATGGCCCAAAGCGCGCACTTCGTCTTTGAAAAGCTCGCGCAGGGGCTCCACCAATTTCAGCCCCATCTTTTCGGGCAGCCCACCCACATTATGGTGGCTTTTGATGGTGACCGATGGCCCGCCGCTAAAGGAGACCGATTCAATCACATCGGGGTAAAGCGTGCCTTGGGCCAGGAATTCCGCGCCATCTATACTATCGGCATGTTTTTGGAACACATCGATGAAGAGCTTGCCGATGGTTTTGCGCTTTACCTCGGGATCGCTGACGCCTTCCAGAGCATTTAGGAACAGATCTTCTTCATCTGCATGGATCAGCTGAATATTATAGTGATCGCGGAACATAGAGACCACTTCATCGGCCTCGTTCTTGCGCAGCAAACCATGATCGACGAACACGCAGGTGAGCTGATCACCGATCGCTTCATGGATCAAGATCGCGGCCACCGAGCTGTCGACGCCGCCGGACAGGCCGCAGATCACCTTTTTCTCGCCCACTTGTTCGCGGATCTCTTCGATCATTTGCTCGCGATAGGCGCCCATGGTCCAATCGCCGGTAAAGCCCGCGAGCTTGACGAAATTGGCATAGAATTGCTTGCCGCCGGGGGTGTGATGCACTTCGGGGTGGAATTGCACCGCATAGAAATGCCGGTCGGGGTCGGCGGTGATGGCAAAAGGCGCGTTGGGGGAGGTGCCAAAGACCTCAAAGCCCGGGGCAAGTTCGCTCACATGATCACCATGGGACATCCAAACTTGCTCGCGCCCTTCGCTGAACCAGCCGTCGAGCAAAGGCAAAGACGCGTCTTCTGGGGTGACATAAGCGCGGCCAAACTCGGCCGTGCCATTGCCGCGCTCTACCTGACCGCCAAGCTGGGTCATCATGACCTGCTGGCCATAGCAGATGCCCAAGACGGGCACCCCAAGGGTGAAGACCGCATCGGGGGCGCGCGGCGAGCCGTCATCCAGCACGCTGGCAGGACCGCCCGAGAGCACCACCGCTTGGGGTGCAAAACCGGTCAGAAAGGCGGCATCCACATTTTGATAGGGGTGGATTTCGCAATACACATTCAGCTCACGCAGGCGGCGCGCGATAAGCTGCGTCACCTGGCTGCCGAAATCGATGATGAGAAGGCGTTGATGGCTGATCTGGGTCATAGGCGCTGCCTAGGCAAGGGGCGCGCTTGGCGCAAGCGCTTCTGAGCGGGCTTGTCGTTTTATGCGACTGTGATGCCGCAAACGATCCCTGTTTTGCTGTAACCTTGTGTCACGCGATAACAGTTGCAATGTAAGCTGCGCATTCGGAGGGCAAAATCATGGCTGAAGGTCAAAGAACATCGCGGCGCGGGGGCGGCGCAGCATCTCGCCGAGCCAAGCGTAGCGCGCCGGATCGCAGCGTGGCCAAAGTGATTGACCGGATGGTGCCCACGGTGGATCTGCTTGACGAAGACGCGCTGTGCCAGATCGAAGAGGCCGCCGAAACGGTTCTTGAGGAAATCGGCGTCGCCTTTGTGGAAAATCCCGAGGCCCTGGAGCGTTGGCGCGAGGCGGGCGCGGATGTGAGCGGCGAGCGTGTGCGTTTGCCTCGCGGACTTGCCCGCAAGCTTTGCGCCACCGCGCCCAGCAGCTTTGTGCAGCGTGCTCGCAACCCGGAAAACTCTGTGGAGATCGGCGGCAAGAAAATGGTTTTCGCCCCGGTCTATGGCCCGCCTTTCGTGCGCGGATTTGATGGGGTGCGCCGCTATGGCACCATGGAAGATTTCCGCACCTTCGTGAAGCTGGGACAGATGAGCCCGAACCTGCACCATTCCGGCGGCACGGTTTGCGAGCCCACGGATGTTCCGGCCAATAAGCGCCATTTCGACATGTTGCTGGCGCATATGACCTTGTCGGACAAACCCTTTATGGGATCGGTGACCGAGCCAGAGCGGGCCCAAGACAGCGTTGAGATGTGCGAGATCTTGTTTGGCAAGGGTGTGGTGGATGCGGGGCCAGTGATGACCTCGCTCATCAATGTGAACTCGCCCCTGACCTTTGATCGCACCATGATGGGGGCGCTGGAAGTTTACGCCGCCCGCAATCAAGCCGCGATCATCTCGCCCTTTATCGTGGGCGGGGCCATGGCGCCGGTGAGCGTGGCAGGCACATTGACCCAGATCCTGGCCGAGGTGATGGCCGGGGTGGCCTATAGCCAATTGATCCGTCCTGGCGCGCCGGTGATTTTCGGGGCGTTTGTGACCTCGATTGATATGAATAGCGGTGCCCCCACCTTTGGCACGCCCGAGGCCAGTCAAGTGATTTGGGGCGCGGGGCAGTTGGCCCGGCGTTTGGGTCTGCCTTATCGTTCTGGCGGAGGGTTCTGCGGCTCGAAAATTCCCGATGCGCAAGCGGGCTATGAAAGCGCCAATTCTCTCAATGCGGCGATGCTTGGCGGGGTGAATTTCATGCTGCATTCCTGCGGCTGGCTCGAAGGTGGCCTGGTGGCGTCTTTTGAGAAATTCGTCATGGATGCGGATCAGCTTGGGGCGCTGCAACGCTTGGCCGGCGGGGCGCAAGTGAATGAAAACACCCTGGCGCTGGATGCGATCCGCGAGGTTGGCCCCGGCGGGCATTACCTTGGCTGCGATCACACTCAAGCCAATTTCAAATCCGCCTTCTGGCGCAGCAATGTGCTTGATTACCGGCCCTTTGAAACTTGGGACAGCGATGGCGCTCGCGATACCCGCGCCTTTGCCTCGGCGCGCGCGCAAGCCCTGCTTGAGGCCTATGAAAAGCCGCCTTTGGACAGCGCGATCTTGGAAGAACTCGAAGCCTATGTGGCGCGGCGCAAAGCCTCTATGGAAGACGCTTTTAGTTAATCTGCGAGGCAGGCTGACAAAGCAGGGGTGAGACATCGCCCTTTCGCTTTGTTTGGGTGAATTCAAGCGCTGTGGCGATGGGTGCGACTGGCGCTGAGAAAGCGGGCCTCGGCCATCAGCGCGCAGAGCACATCGATATGGCGGCGCGGATTATATCCGGCATCTTTGGCACGGCGGCGGCTTTCGTGATCTTGTTCGAGATCCAAAAGCAAATTCGCAATGGCCTGAGGGTTGGGGGTTTTGCGCTCGCCTATGAGACGGTGCAGATGCTTGTCTCGGTTGTATTCCTCAAGCCCATGGCGCGCAGCGCGCACCAGCATCCCGGGGCGTTTGATGGTTGTTAAGACTTCATAAATGTTCGACATTTCCTGGCCTTTGCAAACAAAAAGCAAGCCAAGATGACAACAACCTGAAATAGTGTTGCAGATTTGCGCGATGGGTCGCCCGGAAGTCTTGTAAAATTTTATTATTTATAAACAAGCATTAGAAGTATCGCCGTGGGGCGTGGGGGTAAGTAAGACACTCTTAAGTTGTGTTAAGGAGGTGTTATGGCTTTATGCTCTGAACAAGCCAACCCGCCCGCAATTACAGCTATCTCTCCAAGCAGGTTGTCTGCGAGGCTGGCCAAGAGATCGCAAGAGACGCCACCGGGTTGGCTCTCTGACGCGACATTGCACTATTTGCTACATATCGAACTGGGCACGCCTATTCGCGCCATTGCCCGAGCGGTCGGATGCCATGCGTCGACCATTTCTCGGCAAGTGCGCAAAGTTGAAAGCCGGCGTGATGATCCGCTGGTGGATGCTGCGTTGATCCGGCTCGGGTCACGTCATTTTCCCTCTATTCAAGACAAAACCATTGCACAGGAAGAGTATCCCATGAGCGCTCTAAACGATGCTGATTTCACCACGACAATGATCGAAAATGATCGCCCAACTTTGCGCAATGATGCGCGTAACGCGTTGCGGCGCATGGCAGAAACTGGGGCCGTGATGGCAGTTGCGGCCGAGATGGAAAAAGGGGTTATCATGCGCGCCTTGCCTGGGGGCGAGTCTGCGCGCACGGCGGTTGTCAGCCGCGAATTGGCGGAAACCATGGCGCTGCGCGACTGGATCACTTGCATCACCCAAGGGCGTATCAGCCGTTATGAGATCACATCCGCCGGCCGCGCCGCGCTGAAACGCGATGCGGAAGAACGGGCCAGTCAGCAAGGCTTTGGCGAGGCGATGTCGCCATTTCAAGCGCAGCATGGCGATTGGAAAGCGAGCAAAGGGCAAAAAGCGCGCAAACCTGGCGCAAGGCCTCGGATCAATCTTGCGGAATCGCCGCTGGCGGCCTTGGCGCGGCGGCGGGATAAAAACGGCAAAGCCTTCTTGCATCCTGATCTGGTGATGGCTGGAGAGCGGCTGCGCGAGGATTTTGAACTGGCCCAGATGGGTCCGCGTGTGGCGCAAAATTGGGAAAGCTTTCTCACGGGCCCCAGTGGCAGCGCGCCCACTGGCAGTGATCCCACGGGCACGGATTCGAATGCAGCGCGAGAACGGGTTTCGGCGGCGCTCAGCGATTTGGGCGCGGGCTTGGGCGATGTGGTGCTGCGCTGCTGTTGCTATCTTGAAGGGATGGAGGCGGTGGAAAAACAGATGGGCTGGTCCGCGCGCTCGGGCAAGATCGTGCTGCGCATCGCCTTGCAGCATTTGCACCGCCATTACCAAGAGCGGCTCGAAGGACGCTCGCCGCTGATCGGCTAATCCGCCATATTGGCGCTATTCAGCCGGGGTTTGCGACGCCTTCGCCGGGGGAAAGCGGCGGCTGATCGGCGCCGCTGTCGCCCCATGCAAAAAGGTGCTGGCAATCACCGCAAAAGCCGCTGCCGCCAACAGGCCTTCGCGCTGCTCGATCCCATGGAAATTGCCCAGTACCAACAGGGCAAAAAGCGCCGTGGCCAGCCCGCGTGGCCCAAACCAGCCATAGAATAACCGCTCAGTGGGAGAGGTTTTGCTGCCCATGAGCGAGACCCAAATCGCCACCGGGCGCAGTACAAAGATACTACTCAAAACCAAGAGGATGATGGCCGGAGTTAAGGCCGCTAATGTGCCTGGCAGCAGCAGTGCCCCGATCGAGAAAAACGCCACGATGGACAAAAGCTGGCCCTCGGTTTCGATGAATTCGAACAAGAACCTACGGCGGTTATGCATGATCTCGCCAAAAATCAGCCCGCCGGTGAAGGCTGCGATAAATCCATTGCCGTGGATCTCATGGGCGAGCAAATAGGCCAGCCCGGCCAGAGCCAGAACCGCAAGCCCGCCCAGATAAGGCGATGACAGCCCGTGTCTTTCTGCACGCAGCAACAGCCAGCCGCCGATGCCGCCGGTCAGCACCCCGGCCAGAACGCCAAAGCCCAATTGCTCGCCCACGAAAACCGACCAAGAGGTTGGGATCTCATGGGGGGTTTCCCCTGCGGCGATACAGGCAAAGAAGATCACGAAAGGCAGGGCAAAACCATCATTGAGCCCGCTTTCGGCGATCAAAGAACGGCGCATGGTTTCCGGCACGCGCGGATTGGTCACCACCGATTGGCCCAAGGCGGCATCGGTCGGGGCCAAAAGCGCGGCCAGCAAGGCCATTTCCCAAACTGGCCAGCCGGGCAAAAACACCATGCCTACGACCCAGCCGAGCCCGATCATAATCGGCAAGCCCACAAGCAGCATGCGGGCGGGTTTGGCTGCCTCGCGCAGCAGCCCCCGGGGATTGATCATAGCGGCATCCGCAAAGAGCAACACCACCAGGGCCACTTCGGCGATGATGTTAAGCATCTCATCGGCTTCCTCATAATGGATCAGCCCGGATTTGGCACAGAGATAGCCGCCCACCAGAAAGATCATCGGCGCGGTGATCACGCTATTTTCAAGGCGCTTACCGATGAGAGCATAGGCAAAGATCAAACCCAGCAGGGCAATCAGGCCGAATTCAGGGGTCATGGGCTATCCTGGCGCGCTTGTTACGGATCACATTTGACAATCGCGCCAGACAGATAGGGCAATGCGGCGCCGATCACCTTATTCCGCCATAGGCGATCCCGGTCAAATCCGCCATATCGCGTTTCCATGTTGTTAAGTCCTGCTTCGAAAAACCGCTGATATGGCTATGGCCGCAAGCCCGCGCCATCACTTGGATCAACTCGGTGGAGGCAGCAAAGAAATTCGCTAGTTGCCGGGCCGATTTTTCGATCACCAAACGGCTGACCAAATCGGGTTTTTGCGTGGCAATGCCCACGGGGCAATGATTGGTGTGACAGGCGCGCATGGCAATACAGCCAATGGCCTGCATCGCCGCATTGGATAGGGCAATCGCATCGGCGCCCAATGCCAGGGCTTTGATGAAATCCCCCGGCTTGCGCAGCCCGCCGGTGATGATCAGGCTCACATCCTTGCGCCCCAAATCGTCCAGATGCTGCCGCGCTCGGGCCAAGGCGGGGATGGTGGGCACGCTGATATTGTCACGAAACAGGATCGGGGCCGCGCCCGTGCCGCCGCCGCGCCCATCCAAGATGATGTAATCCACGCCAATGGCGAGCGCAGCATCAATGTCTTTTTCGATATGCTGGGCCGAGAGTTTATAGCCGATGGGTATGCCGCCGCTGCGTTCGCGCAGCTCATCGGCAAATGCGCGGATCTGAGCTGGGTCTGTCCATTCAGGAAAGCGCGGCGGCGATATGGCGGGCTCGCCCGGGGCCAGGCCGCGCACCTGGGCAATTTTTTCGGTCACTTTATGGCCTGGCAAATGCCCACCCGTGCCGGTTTTCGCCCCTTGGCCGCCTTTGAAATGAAAGGCTTGGACCTTGGCGATCTTGTCCCAATCAAAGCCGAACCGGGCCGAGGCCAATTCATAGACATAGCGCGAACAGGCGTCTTGTTCCTCGGCGAGCATGCCGCCTTCGCCAGAGCAAATCCCAGTGCCAGCCAATTCTGCCCCCCGCGCCAGAGCCAGTTTGGCCGGTTCAGACAGCGCGCCAAAGCTCATATCCGAGACGAACAAGGGGATCTCTAGCCGCAAAGGCTTGGCCGCATTCGGCCCGATCACCACATCAGTGCCGATCTTTGTATCTTCCAAAAGCGGGGCGCGGTGCAGCTGCGCGGTGAGGATTTGAATGTCATCCCAATCGGGCAGTTGCTCGCGGGGCACGCCCATTGCGTCCATCGCACCGTGATGGCCAGTTTTGCATAATCCGTCGCGGGCATAGGAGTGGATCAGCCCCGCATAAGGTTCCTCAGTGGTGCCATGGGAAGTATCGGCGTAAAGCCCCAGATAGGCTTGCCGGTCAAAGGGTTGAGGATGCTTTTGCGCCCAAGCGGCGATTTCCGCCTCATCCACCCAAACCGCGCCATCTTCGAGCCAAGAGGTGAATTTAGGCAGTGCTTCTTCATTGGCATATTCGCTCACGCCGCTGTCCAAACGGTAATCCCAATCATGCACGCCGCAGATCAAATTGCGCCCGCGCACATAGCCATCCGACATCAGCGCGCCGCGATGCAGGCAGCGGCCGTAAAACACTGATACCTCATCATCCCATCGCACCACGACCAGATCCACTTCGCCCACCAATGCATAGGCGGGCTGACGATCTGCGAGATCTGCCCAAAGGGCTACTTGCTGTGCTGACATGGCTGTGCCTCCCTGTGATGGGATCAACCTAACCGTATCAAATGTTTCACGCATTACACGTTAGGTTGCAGACAGCGCGTTTTTGCCTGGCTGGGTTACAGCCCGCTGCGCGAGGCTTTGGGCGCGCCCACATCTTCGGGGGCCAAAGAGATCGCCTTGACGATGCCGTAAACCTGCATGCCTTCGCGAAGATCGAGCTTGCGCACCGCGCGCCGGGTGACGCGGGCCAGAAGCACGCCCGCTTGGGTCTCTAGCGTGACCAAAGCCCCAGGGCCTTCGCCAGGGCGGATCTGCTGCACTCGGGCTGGCACGATATTATGGGCCGAGATTCCTTCAGGCGCGCTCAGGGACAGCATCACATCCTGGGCGGGAATGCGCAGACGGATCGGCGTGCCTGGGGCCGCGCGCACCCGGGGCACGAAAAGACGCAGCCCTTGGGCATCAAGCAGGCTCAGCCCGTCTTGGGGATCATGGCCGGTCAGCACCGCTTGCAGCACCGCGCCTGCTGCGCGCACCCCAGCTGGGGTGACGCTGGGATCGGCCAGTACCTCGCGCGCCGGGCCTTGGCGCAGAACCTGGCCGTCTTGCAGCGCCACAACTGTGGTGGCCAGACGGGCAATCTCGGCAGGGGCGTGGCTTACGTATAGAATGGGGATATGCAGCTCGTCGCGCAGCCGCTCGAAATAGGGCAAGATCTCGGCTTTGCGGGCTTCATCTAATGCGCTGAGCGGCTCATCGGCCAGGATCATTTCCGGCTGCCCCAGCAAAGCCCGGCCAATGGCCACGCGCTGACGTTCCCCACCAGAAAGCCCGCCAGGGCGGCGGCGCAGCAATGGGCCAAGCCCGAGCATCTCGATGATTTGCGCGCGTGCTTGCCTCTCCATGCCCTGGCCCGTGATCCAAGCGCCATAGCGCAGATTTTGACCCACGCTGAGATGAGGAAACAGCCGGTCTTCTTGAAAGATCACGCCCAAGCGGCGGCGATGGGGCGGCAGGCAATGGGCCCGCGCGCTATCAAACAGCAAATGATCATTGAGACGGATCTGCCCGTGATCTGGACGCAAAAGCCCGGCGACGGATTTCAGGATAGTGCTTTTGCCTGAACCAGAGCGGCCGAATAATGCGGTGATCCCAGGCGGGGCGTCGAAGCGGGCGCTGAGGGTGAAGCCCGCAAAGGCGTGGTTTAGGGCGACGGTGAGGCTCATGCATCCAGCCCGTTCAAGCGCGCGCTCAAACGCCGGGCCAGTAATTCAGAGGCCAGCAGCGCGCCCATGGCCACAGCGATGGAGATCCCCACCAGGCGCAAGGCCGAGGACTCGCCGCCGGGGATTTGCAAAAACGCATAGATCGCCGAGGGCAGGGTTTGGGTTTGGCCAGGAATGTTGGAAACAAAGGTGATCGTTGCGCCGAATTCCCCCATCGCTTTGGCAAAGCCCAGGATCGCGCCGGTGAGAACCCCCGGCAGGCTGAGCGGCAAGGTCACCGTGAGGAATACCCAAATCGGCGGTGCCCCGAGCGTGGCGCTGGCCTCTTCGAGATTGCGGTCCACCGCCTCGATAGACAGGCGAATGGCCCGCACCATCAAGGGAAAGCCCATGATCGCGGCGGCCAGGGCCGCGCCAGTCCAGCGAAAAGCGACGCCAAGCCCAAGGGTTTCGAGGGGCGCGCCAAACGGGCCTTTGGGGCCAAAGCCCAAAAGCAGCAAATACCCGGTGACCACTGGCGGCAGGATCAGCGGCAGATGCACCAAGCCATTGAGCCATTCGCGCCCCCAAAACCGCCCCCGCGCCAGGGCATAAGCGGTGGCGATGCCCAAGGGCAGGCTGAGCAGCGTGGCCCAAAACGCCACTTTCAGCGACAGCCTCACCGCGTCCCATTCCGCGGGGCTGAGCCAATCGGCGGGGCTGTTCATGGGGCTAAGAACCCATGCGCAAGAAAGACCCTTTGGGCCGCCGGGCTGGCAAGAAATTTCAGCACCTGTGCCGCCTCTGGCCGGGCGGTTTTGATCTGGGCGGCGGGATAGCGGATTGGATCATGGCTTGAGGCGGGGATTTCGGCCAGTCTCTGCACGCGCTTATCGGCCAAGACATCGCTGCCATAGACCAGCCCCAGGGGCGCCGCGCCGGTGGCCACCAAAGCCAGGGCCGCGCGCACATTGTCAGTTTGCGCCAGGCGCGGGGCGAGGGCGGTCCATAACCCGAGGGTCTCCAGGGCTTGGCGGCCATAGATCCCGGCAGGCACCGCTTGGGGCAGTGCGATGGCAAAACGCCCATTGCGGCCAAGTGCAGCCAACAATTTCTCGGGCGCGCTCAAATCCAGCTGCGGTGCAGGCCCGGCCGGGGCGATCAGCGCCAAGCTGTTTGATAGCAGATCTCGCCGGCTGCCTGGGACGAGCGCGCCCTGGCTTTCTAGCAGATCCATCCATTGGGGATTGGCGGAGATAAAAATATCCGCTGGCGCGCCTTGTTGAATTTGCCGGGCGAGGCTGGAAGATCCCGCAGGCACCAGGATCACATCTTGCCCGGTTTGGGCGGTGATTTCGGGTGCCAATTCTGAAAGCGTGTCTTGTAAACTGGCGGCGGCAAAGATCGCGATGCCCCGCGTGTCGTCAGCCCATGCCGGGGCAAGCAGAGCGCCGCAAAGCGCGCAAAGGATCAACAGACGGGCCAACATTGCAGCAGCGTTATGTTCCTGTGAACATATCGCAAGCCCCAAATTGCCGCGCAGGCCCGCGCGTCGGTTAAGTTTCGGCTAAATTCGGGTTCAAAAGGGCTTCAATCGCGGATGCATCGGCCTGGCTGGCGGCAATGGCCGCGGCTTCCATGGCGCGGTAATGGGCCAGCACCGTTTGGCCGGTTGGCGTGATCTGTGCCCCGCCGCCCTTGGCCCCGCCGCGCGAGCGCAGCACCAAAGGGTCACGGAACATGGCATTCATGGTTTCGACCAATTGCCAGGCGCGCTTATAGCTCATGCCCATGTCGCGCCCTGCAGCGGCAATGGATCCGGTGCGGGCGATGCCGTCGAGCAAATCCGCTTTGCCCGGCCCGATCATCCCCAACGCGCCGAAATGCACCCGAAGGCGAAAGCGCGGCGCGCTTGGCAAAGGGGGCGGAGAGACGGCTTTGGACATGGGGTTAGACTGACGCCCAAGACCCCGTCCTGCAAGCTGTTCTGATCACTTGGTCAGGATCAGTTTTCCCGCTTTTGTGATCCGCAGCGTGTAAAGCTGACCATCAAGATGGATCTGCGCCAATTGCCCGTTTTGGGTCAGCGCTCGCGCATCGTAAAGCGGCGGTTGCGGCACATTGCTGGGGGCTGCCTTGGCTTCGGCTTTCGGAGCAGCACTGGAAATATAGCTCATGGGCGGGCCTCGATCCAATCAAGCAGCGCTTCAAGAGTAGCGCCGCCGGGCAGGCTAAAGGCACGGGCCCAAAGATCATCGCGCAATTGCGGCGCATTCGCAGCATGGCGGTAATTTACTGTCTGGGGGGTAAGCGTCATCACTGGTCTCCCTAGGGTTGTCGGCTTCCCCAGGGAACGGGGTGGCTGAAAAATAGATGACAAAAATACTAGGTTAAAGCAAGCCCCAATGCAGCGCTTTGGGAATTTTCACGGATTTCCGTAAGATAGGCAGGTTTTATGCGCGGTTTTCAAAATTGGCAGAGCTCAAAAACCACAAACGCGCCCCAGAAGGAGCGCGTTTGCTGTGTTTTGCAGCAGGGCTGATGGGCCCTTAGGCAGCCAGATTACTGAACGGAAGCCAGCTCTTTGGGCAGGCGGAAGGTCCAGAGCATCCCGCCTTGGTTCAGATAGCTGACTTTTTTGGCCACTTCGCCGCCCCAAAGCGGCACCGCGCCGCCCCAGCCGGACATGATCGAGACATATTGCTCGCCATCTTGTTCCCAAGTCACCGGCTGACCGACGATGCCCGAGCCCGTTTGGAACTGCCACAGCACTTCGCCGCTTTCATCATCCAGGGCATAAAACACGCCTTCCGGGGTGCCGGTGAAGACCAGGCCGCCTGCGGTGGTCATGACGCCAGCCCAAAGCGGCGCACCGTTTTTGAATTCCCATTTCACTTCACCGCTTTCAGGATCCATGGCTTTCAAGCTGCCAATGTAATCCTCAAACAGAGGTTTGATGGTGAAACCCGCACCCAGATAAGCGGCACCTTTTTTATAGGTGATCGGCTCGTTCCAGATATCCATGCCCCATTCATTGGAGGGGATATAGAAATCGCCAGTGCGCTGGCTAAAGCTGATCGGCATCCAGTTTTTGCCGCCCAAGAAAGAGGGCACAGCAAAGATGGTCTCGCCCTTATCCCCATCTGCTGCGGCTGCGGGATTGCCGGGACGGTTTTCTTCCACATAGATCGGGCGGCCATTTTCATCGATGCCTTCGGCCCAGCTGATGTTCTGGACAAAGGGATAGGCATCCACGAAGGCACCATCTTCGCGGTTGAGCACATAGAAGAACCCGTTGCGATCGGCAGTGCCGAAGCGTTTGTTGCCGGTGCGATCGGTGAAGGCGACCACTTCATTCACACCGTCGAAATCCCAACCTTCCCGCGGGGTGGTTTGGAAATGCCATTTGATCTCGCCGGTGGCAGGATCAAGCCCGATGCGGCTGGCGGCGTAAAGGTTGTCGCCCGTATTGCCCTCGGTCGGGGTGCCTGCATTGCGCAGATGGCTGTTCCAAGGGGCCGGGTTGCCCGCGCCCATGACGATTGTGTCGGTGTCAGCGTCATAAGAGCCGCCCAGCCAGGTCGCCCCGCCGCCGGTTTTCCACATATCGCCGGGCCAAGTGGCGTTCAGGGTGCCGGTCATGGTGGAAGGCTCGCCATTAAGCTCGCCCATATGACCTTCGATCACTGGGCGTTTCCACACCAGATCACCGTTTTCCGCGTCATAGGCATAGACCGCGCCCACAACCCCGAATTCGCCGCCGGAATTGCCCACGATCACCTTGCCATCCACGATCATTGGCGCGGCGGTGTAAGAATACCCGGCTTTGTAATCTTCCATCTTCTTGCGCCAGACCACATCACCGGTCTTGCGATCAAGCGCCACAAGCCGCGCATCGAGCGTGCCGAAATAGACATTATCGCCATAGATTGCAGCGCCGCGATTGATCACGTCACAGCAAGGCAGAATGCCTTCGGGCAGGCGGGCATCATATTGCCACAGTTCTTGGCCGGTTTTCACATCAATGGCGAAGAGACGCGAATAAGATCCGGTGACATACATCACCCCATCATAGATGATCGGCTGGGCCTCTTGGCCGCGCTGTTTCTCTCCTCCCAGAGAAAACGCCCAGGCAGGCACCAGGTTTTTGACATTGTCGCGATTGAGCATGTCCAGCGGGCTATAGCGCTGAAGATCACGCCCCATCCCATTGGTCACAACTTGCGCGGTATTCGCCTGGTCATTGGCGATATCTTCTTCGGTGACCTGCGCATTGACCGCTGAGGTGCTGGCCAGCAGCGCCGCAGACGCGGCGAGTACGAACCGGTTCATCGGCTCCTCCCTTCCCAAAACTCGAGGATTGGCCAAGATGTTCGGCCCCCTACGGGCGCAATCATTCCCTCAAAAAGGGCCATGGCTGTATTCAACCATGGTCGTAGTGGTGATTTTCAAACCTCCATTGCGTTCCCTTCACTTGCGCCAAGGCCCAGCTATTGCGTGAAAAATTCCAAATCAAACGGCGCGATTTTTTCGCAGATGTCTGTTTTGCGCCTGAATGTGTCGCAAGCAATTCATCGTGCTGGGCCGGGCAAATCTAACCTGGCCGGGTGAGGTGCTGCTGTCTTGGTTGAGGTGGTGGAGAATTGGGAAATCGGTGCAAATCCGGTGCTGCCCCCGCAACGGTAACGAAGATCAGGTTACGGCGTTCAGCCACTGGGAGGAGGATCTCGGGAAGGTGTCGCAACCGGGCGCAAGCCGCTTCTAAGTCCGGAAACCAGCCTTGCAGAATTGTCGAACCGTGGAAGACGGTTGGCCTTGGGGGTAAGGCGTTGGTCTTATCCATCAAGGGTTGCTGTCTTCTGCCCAAGCGAAGCCGCGGGGCGCGGCAGGAGAGCCAGAAGTGACCAGTATTCAAGCCCTATTGGCGCGGCGAAATCCGGCCTATGCGCTAGAGCAAGCCTTTTACACAGATCCCAAGATTTTCCAGGCGGATCTGGAGAGCATCCATTACCGCGATTGGCTGTTTGCGATTCCCGCTTGCGAGCTGGAAAAGCCCGGCAGCTATGTCACCCATAAGGTCGGGGATTACCGGGTGGTGATCGTGCGCGGGGCCGATCAAGAAATCCGCGCCTTCCATAATAGCTGTCGCCATCGCGGTTCGGTGATTTGCAAAGCGGCTAAGGGCCATGCGCCCAAACTGGTCTGCCCCTATCACCAATGGACCTATGAGCTTGATGGCTCCCTGCTTTGGGCGCGGGATATGGGGCCCGATTTCGATCCCAAAGCCCATGGGCTCAAACCGGTACATTGCCGAGAATTGGCGGGCTTGGTCTATATTTGCTTGGCCGAGGAGGCGCCGGATTTCGACGGTTTTGCTCAGACGGCCGAACCCTATTTGGCCGCCCATGATCTGAGCAATGCCAAGGTCGCTTTTGAAAGCACGATCATCGAGAAGGGCAATTGGAAACTGGTCTGGGAAAATAACCGCGAATGCTATCATTGCGGCGGCAATCACCCGGCGCTTTGCCGGACCTATCCTGATGATCCCAGCGTGACCGGGATTGGCGAAGGCGGTGAAACCCCAGCCCATTTGCAAGCCCATTTTGATCGCAATGAAGCGGCCAATTTGCCGTCGAATTTCCACCTAAGCGCGGATGGGCAATATCGCTTAGCGCGGATGCCGCTGAAAGAAGGGGCGCAAAGCTATACGATGGATGGCAAAGCCGCGGTGCGCCGCTGGCTTGGCCGGGTGCCCTTTGCCGATGCGGGGGCGTTGTTGCAATTTCATTACCCAACGACCTGGAACCATTTCCTGCCCGATCATTCTGTCATCTTTCGCGTCACCCCGGTCAGCCCAACCGAGACCGAAGTGAGCACCAAATGGCTGGTGCATAAAGACGCCCAAGAAGGGGTGGATTATGATCTCAAACGCCTGACCGAGGTCTGGATGGCCACCAATGACGAAGACCGCCAAGTGGTTGAGGATAACCAGCAAGGGATCAACAGCCCCGCCTATAGCCCCGGGCCCTATTCGCCGATCCAGGAATCTGGCGTGTTGCAATTTGTCGATTGGTATTGCGCGCGTTTGGCAACCGGCGTGAGCCCAAGCGCAGTGGCGGCGGAGTAAGTAAGATGCAAAACCCATCTCTCTCGGCCAATGCGGGCCTGTGGCAAGATCATGAAATGTTGGAATGTGTCTCGGTGGTGCCCGAGATGCCCAATACGGCAAGCTTTAGCTTTCGCGCCCCTTCTGGGGCGCTCTTTGCCTTTGAGCCGGGCCAGTTCCTGACCTTGGAAATTCCCGCACCTGGCGCGCCGGGCGGGGCGGTGCATCGCACCTATACGATTTCTTCCTCGCCCTCGCGCCCGCGCACCATCACCATCACCGCCAAGGCCCAAACGGACAGTATCGGCACCCGCTGGATGCTGGATAACTTGCAGCCGGGCATGCGGATCAAAGCTATTGGGCCGGGCGGCTTGTTTACCAATGCCCAAAGCAAGGCGCGGAAATATCTGTTTATTTCCGCGGGCACCGGCATCACGCCGATGATGTCCATGACCACTTGCATGTGGGATGAAGGCCGCGATCTGGACATTGTGTTTATCAATTGTGCTAAGCGCCCGTCTGAGATTATTTTCCGTGAACGTTTGGAATTGATGGCCAGCCGCACCCCAGGGCTCGAATTGAAATTCGTGGTGGGAGAGCCGGACCCCTATCGCCCTTGGACAGGCTATCAGGGCTATTTCAACCAGCTTATGCTGGGGCTTATGGCCCCTGATTACCTGGATCGCGAAGTGTATTGCTGCGGGCCTGAACCTTTCATGCAAGCGGTGCGCGAGGCGTTGGCCGGCCTTGGCTATGATATGGACCAATACCATCAGGAAAGCTTTGGCGCGCCGGTGGAAAGCGCAGCGGCCCAGCCCGATCTGGAAGATGTCATTCCCGATGATGACAGCGCCGCTGAGATCCGTTTCACGGCGTCGGATGTGAGCGCGAAAGTCACTGAGACCGACACGGTTCTGGCAGCGGCGCGGTCGGTGGGGCTCAATATCCCGTCGGGCTGCACTTTTGGTGTTTGCGGCACCTGCAAGATCAAGAAAACCGCCGGCGATGTGCATATGGTTCATAATGGCGGGATCTCGGAGGATGATATCGAAGCGGGTTATATCCTGGCCTGTTGCTCCCATCCGATTGGCAAGGTCGAGGTGGAGATCTAAGGGCCTGCCGCTTGCGCCCATGGGGCGAGCTAGGGCTTTGGTCGTATTTCGGGCCCGGCGCGCGGCGCTACTTTGGTCAGTGAAAAAGATCACTTTGGCCAGGGGGAGCGCCATGAACCTGAAACACCGTTTTGCCGGGGCAGTCTTTGCCCTGGCCTGCGCATTTGGGCCCGCCCATGCGGACAGTCCCGTGATCCGTGCCGCCGTGTTGGAATTTGGAACGGTAAACTGGGAACTCGACACCATCCAGGAGCATGGCTTTGACACAGCGCAAGGCTTTGATCTGGAGGTCCAGGGCATGGCCGGAGGCTCGGCCGCGAAAATCGCGTTTCAAGGGGGCGAGGCGGATGTGATCACCTCAGATTGGCTTTGGGTGGCGCGCCAGCGGGCGGCGGGGAAGGATTACGTATTCATCCCTTATTCCAAAGCGGTCGGCGGGGTGATGGTGCCGGGCGCGAGCACGGCGCAAAGCCTGGCCGATTTGCAAGGGGGCAAGATCGGCGTCGCGGGTGGGCCGCTCGATAAATCCTGGCTGATTTTACAAGCTTATGCGGCCCAAGAATACGGGCTGGATCTGGCCAGCAGCAGCGAGCAGGTTTTTGGCGCGCCGCCCTTGATCTATAAAACCGCCCTTTCGGGGGATTTGGACGGGGCCATCAATTTCTGGCATTTCCAAGCGAAAATGCAAGCGGGGGGCATGCGCCGCCTGATTTCAGTCACTGAGGCCGCGATCGCCTTGGGCCTTGATCCCCATATGCCGCTTTTGGGCTATGTGCTGCGCGGCGAGATGCTGCGCGATCACCCCGAACTGGTGCATGGATTTGCCGCCGCTTCCCGCGCGGCAAAGGACCTATTGGCCAAGGATGAGGCCGAATGGGACCGGTTGCGCCCGCGGATGAAGGCCAAAACCGATGCGCAATTTGAAGCCCTGAAAGCGGGCTGGCGCGCGGGCATTCCCGCGCCAGGGCCAGTGGATGAGGCCCAGGCCGCGGCGATGCTGGAACTGATGGCACAGCTTGG
>JAOXSB010000138.1 GCA_025800345.1 Mangrovicoccus sp.
GGTGTGATTGGGGATCTGGTGGGCTTTGCTTCCTCGATCCTGCGCCGAGGCGTGCGTTTCGTGCAAATCCCCACCAGTTTGCTGGCCCAGGTGGACAGCTCTGTGGGCGGCAAAACCGGCATCAATTCGCGCCATGGCAAGAACCTGATCGGGGCTTTCCATCAGCCCAGCCGGGTTTTGGCCGATATCTCGGTGCTCGAAACCCTCACGGCGCGGGATTTCTTAGCGGGCTATGGCGAGGTGGTGAAATACGGTCTGCTTGGGGATGCAGCCTTTTTCAACTGGCTCGAGGAAAACGGTCCAGCGCTGGCCGCAGGGGATCAAGACAAACGCGCTTATGCGGTGCGCCGCTCGGTGGAAATGAAGGCCGAGATCGTGGCGCGGGATGAGACCGAACAAGGGGATCGCGCGCTGCTTAATCTGGGCCATACCTTCTGCCATGCGCTTGAAGCCGCCACCGGGTATTCCAGCCGTTTGCTTCATGGCGAAGGCGTGGCGGTGGGCTGTGCGCTGGCTTTTGAGCTTTCCGCGCGTTTGGGGCTTTGT
>JAOXSB010000012.1 GCA_025800345.1 Mangrovicoccus sp.
GGGCGATACCTTCCGGGCGCTCAAAGCCATCCCCTTGGATCAGATCCAAATTGGCGGTGGGAAAGGCGCTCTGGCTGGCGCGTTGCGCGGCCTGGATTTGCGCCAGTGCGGCAATGCGATTGGCTTCTATCTCGGCCCCAGCCTCGGCCATGCGCTGCTCCAACGCTGCGTACCATCGCGGGTCATTGACCTGATCGCGTAGCAGCCGGTTGCGCTCGCGCATGGCTTTTTCATAGGCCAGAACGCTGGCCCCATGGCTGGGGGTAAAGCTGAGCGTCATGCGATCAAGAAACCGCCGCCGCCCTTCGGCACCTTCTGTCCAAAGCCGGTCCATGGCTGGCACCAGCCACAGCATCGGCGCGATCTGGCCCAAGGCGGTTTGCGGCGCGGCTTTGCCGTCAATCCGCGTGCTGCGGCTGCTGCCTGGCTCTGCTTTGGTTTCGATCTCATGCAGTGCACCATGGCGGTGCAGATCAGCGGTGATGCGCCAGCCAAGGGTTTCGGGGCGGCGGGCGAATTCCCCCGGCGCGGCCCGTCGCAGCCCTCGACCAGGGGAGAGCAGCGAAACTGCCTCGATCAGATTGGTCTTGCCTGATCCATTGGCCCCATGGATGGCCACGGGCCGCCCATCCAAATGCAACTCTGCCCGCGGATGCGAGCGGAAATGCGACAGATGCAAGCGGCTCACATGAAGGGTCACGGGATCACGCCTGTTCATCATGGGCTGTGTGGGAAAGGGCCGCCCTAGGGGCGGAGCGGCCAATGGCTGTGGCGCGGTCAGACGCGCATGGGCATGACCACATAGACCGCCGAAGGATCATTGCCTTCGCGCATCAAGGTCGGATCGCCCGAGGAGTTGAACATAAAGACCGCGTTTTCCCGATCCACCTGATTGGCGATCTCCAGCAGGTATTTGGCGTTAAAGCCAATCTCGAGCTGTTCATCCCCATAGGCCACGGCGAGCTCTTCTTCGGCCGCGCCGCTATCGGGGGAATTCACCGAAAGCACCAAGCGATCATCGCCCATGGCCAGTTTTACCGCGCGGGTACGCTCGGAAGATACGGTGGCCACGCGGTCCACGGCTTTGGCAAATTCGCTGGCATCCACTTCCAGGCGGCGGGCGTTATTGGCCGGGATCACCCGCGCGTAATCGGGGAAGGTTCCGTCGATCACCTTGGAGGTCAGGGTGATGGAGGGGGTGGCAAAGCGCAGTTTGGTTTCAGAGACCGAGACGGCGATATCGTCATCATCACTGTCGAGCAGTTTGCGCAGCTCGCCCACAGTTTTGCGGGGCACGATCACACCGGGCATGTTTTCCGCGCCAGAGGGCAAAGGCGCGTCAATCCGCGCCAAGCGGTGCCCATCTGTGGCCACGCAGCGCAGCATCATGCCTTCGGCATCTTCGGCCACATGCATATAAACGCCATTGAGATAATAGCGCGTCTCTTCGGTGGAGATGGCGAATTTGGATTTGTCAAAGAGCCGCCGTAGCATCCCTGCTTGGGCGGTGAAATTGGCCGTGTAATCCGCCGATGCCATAACCGGGAAATCTTCCCGGGGCAGGGTCTGCAGGCGGAAATGCGACCGGCCAGCGGTCACATCCAAAGGCTCGCCCGGCTGGGCGCTGAGCTGTACCAGCGCGCCATCGGGCAATTTGCGGATGATCTCATGGAGCATCACCGCGCTGACGGTCACTGCGCCTGCAGTGAGAACTTGCGCCGGGGCGGTTTCCACCACCTCAAGATCTAAATCCGTGGCGCGAAAGCGGGCAAAATCCCCTTCGGCTTCGATCAGCACATTGGCCAGGATCGGGATGGTGTTGCGCCGTTCAACCACAGATTGGGCCTGTGAGACAGCCTTGAGCAATGCGGCGCGTTCGATGCTGAGCTTCATGGGGCCATCACCGTTTCTTTACAGGGACCATGACGTTAGCCGATCCCTGCACGGGTACAAGCCCTTTTCGCGACCTTTCGCAGCAAAGGGCCAGGTTGTTTACGCTTCTAGGGCGCGGCGCAGCAATTCGATATCCTCAGAGATCTGATGATCGCTTTGCATCAAGCTTTCGATCTTCTTGACCCCATGTAGGATCGTGGTGTGATCGCGCCCGCCAAAGCGGCGGCCAATTTCCGGCAAAGACCGGGTGGTGAGCTGCTTGCACAGATACATGGCCACTTGCCGCGGGCGGGCGATGGTGCGCACCCGGGTGGGGCCGATCAATTCCGACAGGCGAATATTGTAATGCTCCGAGACTTTGCGCTGGATCTCTTCGATGGTGATCTTGCGCTCAGAGGCGCGCAGCACATCCGACAGGCAATCCTGGGTCATGGGCATGTCTATCTCGCGCCCCACCAGCGAAGCCATGGCAAAGAGGCGCATCAAAGCCCCTTCGAGCACGCGTACATTGGTGGAAATGCGATGGGCGAGAAATTCCAACACTCCAGGGGCCACGGTCAGGCCAGGATATTGATCGCCGTAGAATTCGACCTTTTGCTGCAAGATGCCCAGGCGCAGCTCGTAATTGGTCGGGTGTAGATCTACGACCAAACCCGATTGCAGCCGCGATTTGATCCGCTCTTCCATGCCTTCCATTTCGGCCGGGGTGCGGTCGCCGGAAATGATGATCTGCTTGTTCTGATCCACAAGCGCGTTGAAGGTGTGGAAAAACTCGTCCTGGGTGCTGTCTTTGCCAGCGATGAATTGCACATCATCCACCATCAGCACATCCACCGAGCGGAAGAGCTGTTTGAAATCCATCATCTGCTTGTCGCGCAAGGCTTGGACAAAGCGATACATGAATTGTTCGGCAGAGAGGTAAAGGATCCGCAGGCTTGGATCGCGCTGTGTCATCTCCCAAGCGATGGCGTGCATCAGGTGGGTTTTGCCCAGGCCAACGCCGCCATAGAGAAACAGCGGGTTAAAGCTCACAGGGCCACCTTCGGCCACACGGCGGGCCGCCGCATGGGCCAGCTCATTCGGGGTGCCCACCACGAAACTGTCAAAGGTGCAGCGCGGATCCAAAGCTGCATCGGTCATCTCAGGCGGGCTCTTTTTGCTCGGCGCAGGTGCGGGTGCTGCCACGGGTGCAGATGCGGGGGGCTGTTCGAGAGATTGCGCGCGCGCAGCAGGCATCGCGGCCCCTTGGCTTGCGGCGGCCATAGAGTTTTGCACGGCGGGTGAGACGGAGAACTCAATCCGACGCACAGGCGTATCCGCTTCGTTTAGAACTGTCAGGATCGCGTCCGCAAAATTTCGTCCGACCCAGTTTCCGATAAAATTCGTTGGCGCTTCTAATGTCGCCACGCCGTCGATGCATTCGCGAAACACCAAGGGCGCAATCCAAGTTCTGTAATTACTTTCTCCAATAGTATTCAGAAGCGTTTGTTGAACCTCTCCCCAGGTATCTTGGGTCATTCCGCATTTTTCCATATTCTTGCCGACGTTATTGACGCGCCGGTAGGCCCCGCAAAACGACCATCGCCTTGGCTGTACAGCAACAGGTTAACGGCCTGCAAAACGCAGGTGGATCTCCTAGAATACAGGAAATCTAGGGCGCAACAGGCCCCCATTGATGTACACAGGACTGTGGCCCACGCATGAATGCGTGTTCCAACTGCCAAACATCCGCCGTCCCCTGCGTTTGTCTGGCATTTGCGTGCCAATCTAGATGCTCGAACGATTATTCCTGGGCGAAGCCCGGGTCCAACCTGTTTGATCGGTTTCGCAATGTCCCCAAGGCGACTGAGTCGCTAGGGGAAAGTAACAACCGGCTGAGGGCTGTCGCAACAGAACTTATCCGTTGACAGAAAGATTGCTGGAAGACGAATCTCGGCGCGAAATTTTATTATTTCTGCTGAGGCATTTAACGTGATGTTTGGGGAATTCGATAAACTTAACAGAGTATTAAATTAAGAAACTGTTTGAGGTGCTTTGCCAAGTTTCATCATGGGCGCATTAAAAAAGGGCACGTCCATTGGACGCGCCCAAATAGCATTCAGAATGCGCTCGAAGCCCTTAACCGATGGCTTTGACCCGGGCCGAAAGGCGAGACATTTTCCGCGCTGCGGTGTTCTTGTGCATCACGCCTTTGGTCACGCCGCGCATCATTTCGGGCTGAGCGTCACGAAGAGCTGCCTGAGCTACGCCTTGATCGCCAGAGGCAATGGCCTCTTCGACTTTGCGCAGGAAGGTGCGGATGCGCGAGCGGCGCGCTTTGTTGATGTCTTGGCGGCGCTCGTTTTGGCGAGCGCGCTTTTTGGATTGCGGCGTGTTTGCCATTGCGTCTGCTTCCCGATTTGGGTGAAAAACTGTGAAGCGCGTCTTTAGAGCCGAGTCGGATCTAAGTCAACTCACTAACTGCGTTTGATGCCAAAGCTCTGGCTTAGCGATCCCGGAATTGCGCTTCGCGCTTTTCCAAAAAGGCGGACATGCCCTCGGCTTGGTCGGTGGTGTTGAACAGCGCATGAAAGAGGCGGCGTTCAAAAAGCAGCCCCTCGCGCAAAGTGGTCTCATAGCTGCGATTGACCGCTTCTTTCACCGCTTTGGTGGTGATGAGCGATTTCTCGGCAATTTTCTGGGCGGTGTTGCGCGCCTCTTCGAGCAATTTCTTAGAGGGCACCACGCGGCTGACCAAACCGCTGCGCTCGGCCTCTTCTGCGGTCATGGGCCGCCCGGTCAGCAACATATCCATGGTTTTGGCTTTGCCGATGGTGCGGGTCAGGCGCTGCGTGCCGCCCATGCCTGGGGTGACCCCAAAAGTGATCTCGGGCTGGCCGAATTTTGCGCTGTCAGCGGCGATGATGATATCGCACATCAAAGCCAATTCGCAGCCGCCGCCCATGGCATAGCCGGATACGGCGGCGATGATGGGTTTGCGCAGGCGCGCCAGTTGCTCGGTTTCCGGGCCAAAGCAATCGCTGCAATACATATCGATGAAAGAGCGATCAGCGAGTTCTTCAATGGCAGTGCCTGCTGCGAAGACTTTGTCTGACCCGGTCATGATCACACAGCGCACTTTGTCATTGCACTCGATCGCCTTCAAAGCATCCGCCAATTCGCCGAGCATCGCGGCGTTTAGCGCGTTCATCGCATCTGGACGATTCAGCTTGAGCAGGGCGACGTGGTCTTCAATTTCGACGATCAGCGTCTCATAGGCCATACTAGGGCTCATTCTTTGCCACAACGACCGCCATGCATATCACTCTGTGCAACTGTTTCAAGCTATCTTTGACATTGCGGGCAATAGAATGTGGAGCGCCCGGCTTGGATTTTGCGCTGGATTGTGCCGCTGCATCCGGGGTTCAAGCAGGGCTGGTCTTCCCTGCCGTAAACCTGAAAGCTGTGTTGGAAATATCCAAGATCTCCATCGGTTTGGCGGTAATCGCGCAAGGAAGATCCGCCAGCTTCAATGGCCTCGTGCAGCACCTCTCGGATCACTGGTACCAGGGCGGAAAGGCGGCTTGCGGAAATCCGTCCGGCTTTGCGTATGGGAGAGATACCTGCCCGAAAAAGCGCCTCGCAGACATAGATATTGCCCAATCCGGCGACGACTCGCTGATCCAGCAAGGCAGATTTGATGGGCGTCATGCGGCCTGAAAGGGTCTTGGCCAGATAGTCCTCGTGGAAACTGTTCCCCAAAGGTTCTGGTCCGAGATGGGCCAGCATTTTATGGCGCTCCGCCTCGGAGGTCGCCACCAGATCCATCGCCCCAAAACGGCGGGCATCATTGAAGGTGATGCGGCTGCCATCTTCCATATCAAAGATCACATGGTCATGGCGGCCCGGCGCGGCATGGGTGTGATGAAAGCTGCCCAGCTGTGCGGCATCTCCGATTGGCGGGGCGATCAAGATCCGCCCAGACATGCCTAGATGAATGATCAGCGTCTCGCCGCGGTCTAGATCTGCCAGGATGTATTTGGAGCGTCGGCGCAGGGCTGTGACCTGCGCGCCGCTCAGTCGCTGCCCCATGTCTTTGGGCAGGGGCCAGCGCAGATCTGGACGGCGCGCTTCGGCCTGCGCGATGCGGCGGCCTTCCATCACAGGCAGCAGCCCGCGGCGCACGGTTTCGACTTCGGGCAATTCGGGCATGGGCGCGGGGTCCTGTCGCGGGGGCGGCGAGCGCCAGGCGTTGTAGTTGCCCGGCACCGCCCTATAAGAAGACCCAATCGGCACGAAGGACAAGTCAGATGAGCGACGGCGACGGGCAGACAACCCATTTCGGCTTTCAAACGGTGGATGAGGCGGAAAAGGCCGGGTTGGTTGAAGGCGTGTTTTCTTCTGTCGCCTCCCGTTATGACATCATGAATGATGTGATGTCCGGGGGCGTGCACCGTCTTTGGAAAGACGCGATGATGGATTGGCTCGCGCCGCGTGATGGACAGCAATTGCTCGATGTGGCGGGCGGCACCGGGGATATTTCCTTCCGTTTTCTCAAACGCGCGCCCCAGGCCCATGCCACCGTGTTCGATATGACGGCCTCGATGTTGGAAGCCGGGCGAGAGCGGGCCGATGCCGAAGAGCTTAGCGACCGGCTCGATTGGGTGCAGGGCGATGCTATGGCGCTGCCCTTTGAGGCCAATAGCTTTGATGTTTACACGATTTCCTTTGGCATTCGGAATGTGACCCGGGTTCAAGACGCGTTGAACGAGGCGTTTCGGGTGCTTCGTCCTGGCGGGCGGTTGATGGTGCTGGAGTTTAGCCAATTGCCCAACCCGCTTATGCAATGGGCCTATGATCGCTATTCTTTCAACGTCATCCCCACGATGGGGCAGGCGATCGCTCAGGATCGCGACAGCTATCAATATCTGGTGGAATCCATCCGGCAGTTTCCTGATCAAGAGAGCTTTGCCCAAATGATCCGCCGAGCCGGTTTTGAGCAGGTGAAATATCGCAACCTCTCCATGGGGATCGCTGCGCTGCATTCCGGCTGGAAGCTCTAGGGGCGCGGCGGTGAAAGGTCCTCATAATCTTTGGCGCCTGGTTCGCACTGGCGCCACTTTCGAGCGTACCGGCGCGATGACGGTGGTGCTGGATGCTTTTAATGCGCCTGCGCCTTTGCGGCTGGCGGCGCGGATCTTGGGCTGGCCGTTCAAATGGCTCGGCTTGCCGGGGGATCCGTCGATGCCGCCGGCAACGCGGGCGATCACCGCTTTGGGGCCGGCCTATATCAAATTCGGCCAGATCCTTTCGACCCGCCCGGATGTGGTCGGGGATGAGTTGGCCGAGCAGCTTAAGGTTTTGCAAGACAAGCTGCCGCCTTTTCCCCTGGCCGAGGCCCGCAAAGTCATCGAGCAAGAGATGGATCAACCGGTGGAGGCGCTGTTTTCTGAGCTCAGCGAGCCCATCGCGGCGGCCTCGATCGCCCAGGTGCATAAAGCGCGGGTGGCGGGCTCGGAACAGGCGGTGGCTGTTAAAGTGCTGCGCCCAGGGATCGAGAAAGCCTTTCGCACTGATATTGATGCGTTTTATTTCGCCGCCTCGATGATAGAGTTTCTCTCGCCCTCATCGCGCCGTTTGCGGCCCAGCGATGTGATCGCCCATTTCGAAGGGGTGGTGATGGGCGAGCTGGATTTGCGCCTGGAAAGCGCCGCCGCCGGGGAATTTGCCGCCAGCACGGAAAAAGACGAAGGCTTCCAGGTGCCCGCGGTGGATTGGATGCGCACCAGCCGCCGCATGATGACCTTGGAATGGGCCGAAGGTATCCCGGCCAATGATATTGAGGCGATCAAAGCCAGCGGTGTGGACCGGGTGGCTTTGGGCAATCGGGTGCTTCAGATGTTCCTAAGCCATGCGTTGCGCGATGGGTATTTCCACGCGGATATGCATCAGGGCAATCTTAAGATCGCGGCCAATGGGGATATCATCGCGCTGGATTTCGGGATCATGGGGCGGATCGATGAATATACCCGCCGGGTCTATGCTGAGATCCTTTATGGCTTCATCCGCAAAGATTACCGCCGTGTGGCCGAGGTCCATTTCGAGGCAGGCTATGTGCCCGCTGATCGCGATATCGATGAATTTGCCAGGGCTTTGCGCGCGGTGGGTGAGCCGATTTTTGGCATGGATGCGAGCCAAATCTCCATGGCGCGGCTTTTGGCCTATCTGTTTGAGGTGACCGAGCGCTTTGGCATGGAAACCCGCACCGAGCTGATCTTGTTGCAGCGCACCATGGTGGTGGTCGAAGGGGTGTCACGCTCGCTGAACCCGTCGATCAATATCTGGGATGTGGCCAAGCCGGTTGTGGAAAGCTACATCACCGAAAATATTGGCCCGCGAGCCTTTGCCCGGGATTTGGCGGTGACGGCCAAGGTTTTGGCGCGGTTCGGGCCGCGTTTGCCGCAATTGGCCGAGGCCGCATTGATGCGCCAGAACGAGCCGCCCATGCCCGCGCCGAAACGGGGATGGTTGGCACCGCTGAGCTGGATGGCGCTTGGGGCGTCCGCAGTGGTTTTGGGCGGGCTCGTGGCCGGGTTGCTTTAGCGCGCTAAGCGATTGATCAACGCGATCTCGGCGCGCAATGCCGCGCGCGCTGGCCGTCCTTGCCCCAGCAGATGCAGGGCGATGCGCCCATGCAGGGGGCTGGCCTGCTGCTGATAGCGCCGGGCGATCTTGGGCGCGTTATATGCTTGGAGAAATTGGCGCTGCGCGGACCGGCTCAGCGGGCGCTGGCCATAGCGCAGCTGCATGCCAGGCGAGAGATAGATCGCCAGATCCCAGATCGGATCGCCCAAAAGCGGGCATTGCCAGTCAATCAGCAAGGCGCCCTTTTCTGTGGCTAAAAGGTTGCCCGGCACGGGATCTCCATGCAGGGGGCAAAGCTGGCGCGGGGAGGCATCAGCCATGCGCAATCCCGCGCGGAGTGTGGCAAGGGCGGCGCGGCTCAGGCCAAAGCCCGTGAGTTTTTGCACCGCCCGTGGATCACTGCGCCAACGAGTGGAGCCATCTTGCGGCAATCCGGGCCAAGGGGGGCTGCGGTGCAGTTTGGCCAAGACCCGCCCGGCATCTTCAGGCAGTAAAGGCCCTGTTTGCGGCTCATAGCGATAGATCAGCCAGGGGCGGGCGGGATCCAGGCTTTGACCAAGTGCGGTAGGAGCCAGGCCGCGGGGAGCCATGGCCGCTAGGGCTGCGGCCTCATCTGCCGGGCGGTTTGGGAACAGCCCGGTCCCTTGCAAAGGCCCATAGCGTTTGAGCACCAAGGCTCCGTCAGGGGTAGAGATCCGCCAAACCTGGTTCACACGCCCGCCGCGCAAGCGTTGCCATGACCGGGGCAGGGTGCAAAGCCCGGCGGCTTCCAGCGCCTTTTGAGCCCCGGCAAAGGCGGTGTTGCTCACTTTTGGCAAAGCTCGTCGCGCAGCACGGCGCAAGCGGCTTCGACCAAATCCAAGGTTTGATCAAAATCGCGCGTATAATAAGGGTCTGGCACATCGCGCTGAGGCTGGTCTGGCAGCAGATCGAGCAATAGCGACAGCTCTGCTCCGGCGCTTGCTGGGCGCATGGCCTCAAGATGGGCCAGATTTGCGCCATCCATGGCATAGATCCGATCAAAGCGGGTGAAATCGGCGGCTTCAACCTGGCGGGCCCGCAAGGGGCTAAGATCATAGCCGCGCTTGGCTGCGGCGCGTTGCATCGGCCCGTAAGGCGGCTCGCCCACATGCCAATCACCAGTGCCCGCGCTATCGACCTGCAAATCCGGTGCGAGCTGGCGCAAAACCCCATCCGCTGTGGGAGAGCGGCAGATATTGCCAAGACAGACAAAAAGAATGCGGCTTGCCATGAGGGATCTCCTTTGCCACCCCGGTAGCAGGGGCGCGGGCGGCGCTGCAAGCAGGGGGTTGTCATGAGCGATGGGCGTATTGTCATTTTGACCGGGGCGGGGCTGAGCGCGGAAAGCGGGTTGGGCACGTTTCGCGACAAGGATGGGCTTTGGACGAAATATGACCTGGGCGAGGTCGCCACGCCCGAAGGTTTTGCTGCGGACCCGGCCAAGGTTCATGGGTTTTACAATGCGCGGCGGCGCAATGCGCGAGAGGCTGCGCCGAACCCGGCCCATGAGGCGCTGGCGCGCCTGGTCAATGCCCGGCCGCAAATGGTAACGCTGATCACCCAGAATGTGGATGATTTGCTAGAGCGGGCCGGGGCGCGCGGGGTAATCCATATGCATGGGGAATTGATGCGCGCCAAATGCGCTGCCTGCGGCGCGAATTGGGAACAGCGCGAGGATATGACACCAGGCGATCCTTGCGGCAGCTGCGGTGCCCCGGCAATCCGGCCCGATATCGTTTGGTTTGGGGAATATCCCTATCACATGGAAGCAATCTGGGATTTGCTACGCGCGGCGGATCTGTTCGTGGCAATTGGCACCTCTGGGCAGGTCTATCCGGCGGCGGCCTTTGTGCAGGATGCGGCGCGGGCCGGGGCAGATACGCTCGAGCTGAACCTAGAAGACACCGAGGTCAGCCATGATTTCGCACAGACCCGCCGAGGTGCGGCCAGCCAATTGGTGCCAGCATGGGTGGCTGAAATCCTAGGGGAGTGAGGTCAAACCACCTCTAGCTCAAGCGGTGATAGTCCTGCGATTTCGGCGCGAAGGTGATCCCCGCGTTGCACCGGGCCCACCCCGGCCGGGGTGCCGGTGAAAATCAAATCTCCAGCCGCGAGTTCATAAAACCGCGACAGATAGGCGATTTGTTCGGGCAGTTTCCAAATCATTTGGTTTAGATCCCCCGATTGGCGCAAAGCACCGTTCACCTGCAAGGAGATTGCGCCCTGGCTCATGGGGCCGGTTTGGTCCGCGGGATGTAGCACCCCCATCGGGGCCGAATGCTCAAAGGCTTTGGCACATTCCCAGGGGCGGCCTTTGGCTTTCATCTCTGCCTGCAGATCGCGCCGGGTCATATCAAGCCCAACCCCATAGCCCCAGATGTGATCAAAGGCTTGGGGGGGGAATATCGCGCCCGCCGCTTTTCAGCGCCGCCACAAGCTCCACCTCGTGATGCAGCTCTGCGGTCTCGTTGGGATAGGGGAGCTGCGCAGCGGTATAGGCGTTCTCTGGGTTCTTTTGAAAAAAGAACGGGGCCTCGCGATCTGGGTCATGGCCCATCTCCACCGCATGGGCGGCATAGTTGCGACCGATGCAATAGATCCGGCGAATGGGAAAGATCTTACCATCGCAGGTATGCAGGCTTGGGCGGGGTAGAGTGGGAATCACAAAGGCGTGACCGGGCATGGAGCGCATTCCTTTATCGCAGATATGCCTTTAGTCGGGGTTTTCCCAAAAAAATGCTAGCGTTAACGGTGCCGGGGCTGAGTGAAAAGTCATGATTTATGGCTTCCCCCGTAGGAAAAAAGCTTTCCTTTGGACGATTCCGCGGCTAATAAATACGCAACGTAAAAACGGAACGTCCGCGCCAATGACGACTTAAGTCGGCGCTGGATATGCGCCAGCCAGTCTCGGCTTTTATGTTGCTTTGGGTGACGTCTGCTGATCCAGGCCCCCAGGGAGGAGCAACTGCCTTGAGATAGGCTGGCGCTTTCATTTTCTAAGATAAGAAGAGACGCGCGCGGTTTCGAGCGAAACGCTGCGTTCTTTTTCCTTTGGCGATTTTGGGGCGAGCAAGCCCGCCCCAAAGGCCTGGGGTTAGTTCAAACCCATGCAGCTTGCATAATAGCTGACCGTGGCCGGCCAATCGCTAAAGATGCCTTTCACGCCCACATCCTGGGCCAGCACATCGATATATTCATACATCACCCCATCGGTGGTGGTGATGTCGGCGATGGATTGGTAATACCAGCCGCCGCCATTGACCAAGGGGCCCGAGCGTTCGATGGTCCAGGTGATCAGATTGATCCCGGCTGCCTGGGCTTCTTTGGCATAGGCCGAAGGGACGATTTTGCCGTTTTCCAAGGTCACCAGCATCCAAGCGGGAGGGGCGATATAATTCACGCCCATCTGAGCCAATTCTGCCATGCTGGGTTTGAAGCTGGCCGGGTCCATGGGATCGATCAGGCCTTCATCGGCATCTTCGGCCTCATAGCGATCATCAAGATATACTGCTTGGGCGCCAAATTCAGGCTCATTGGCGATCCAATATTTGATGTCGTCAAGGTTGAAGGATTGCAGCCAAACATCCTGGGCGGGGATGCCTGCGGCTTTGTATTCATCCACCAGCTTTTGCGCATAGTCTTCTTGGGTAAAGCCATCAAAGGGCATCTCAACCGACGGCGCTTTCAGCTCGGGCGTAAACTTTGCGCCCAGTGCCTTGAACAGCGCGATCGACTCCGCATGGGTCATCAGCGTTGTGGGCTCGGCGGCGTAAAGATCGGTGCGCCAATCGGCGGTGCCCGCCAGATAGCTTTCCGCATCACTGGCCGCTTTATTGGCAGCGTCCATTTTCGGGGTCAGGGTTTTGAACTCGGCCAAGGTCAGCTCGCTGGTGCGGCACTCAGCGCTGGCCTCTTGATCGCCCGCTGCCGGGGTAAAGGGGGTCACGCAGGTTTCGGCCAGATCCGTCACCAAGATATTGGTGGTGGTGTGCAAATCGTTCTGGGCGTGGCGACAGACCAATTCTTTGTCTTTGGTGAAGGTCACATCGCATTCCAAAATGCCTGCGCCCATGCGCGCGGCGGCCACATTCGATTCGACCGTGTGCTCAGGAAATTGCATTGGGGCGCCGCGATGGCCGATGGAAAACAAGCTGCGCGCAACCGGAGCCCCGGCGCAGGACAAAAGCTTGTCCTTCAGCGGGCCGTCTTCCATGCGGTCGATCAGATAATAGGGGCGTGGGCCCATTTCGATCACATCTTGGGCTAAGGCGGTGCTGGCCAGGCTTGCGGCAACGCCAGCCAATAGCAGAGCTTTATAGGTCATGTTCAGATTCCCTGTCGGTCAGTTGAGACCGCGACGCCCTATCACCGCAATCGTGACACTGCTGCGACGGCCAGATGAAGAGGATTTGACGGATCTGATCAAATATGTGGATTTGCGGGGGTTGTTGCCGTGCGAGGGGGTTTCGTGTCAGGGTTCGCGCAGGAACCTTCAGGAGATCTGCCCGATCATGCCCGATTTCACTACGCGCCGCAGAATGATGGTTGATACGCAAATCCGTCCATCAGATGTGACAAGATTTCCGATCATTGAAGCGTTCTTAAGGATTCCTCGCGAAGCCTTTGTGCCAGTGGGCAAACAGGAAGTGGCCTATGGCGATGATAATCTTGACCTGGGCGATGGGCGGGTGGTTCTGGCCCCGCGAACCTTGGCGAAAATGCTGGATGCGCTGGATCTGCAACCAAGCGAACTGTTGCTCGTGGTCGGGGCTGGGCTTGGGTATAGCGCAGCGGTGGCTGGGCAGATTTGCCAGGCAGTGGTGGCGCTGGAAAGCGATCCGGATCTGTCGCGCGATGCCGAGGCGATTTTGGCGGAGCAAGAGGTTTACAACGTGGCCACTGTCGAAGGGGCTTTGGCCGAAGGTGTCCAGGCCCATAGCCCTTATGATGCGATTTTGATCGAAGGCGCGGTGGAGCAGTTGAGTGATGTGCTGGTGTCACAGATAAAGGATGGTGGCCGGATCATTGCCATCTTTACCCAGGGGGCTCTTGGCACTGTGCGTATAGGGTATAAGATTGCCGGGAAATTAACATGGCGCTTCGCATTCGATGCAGGTGCCCCAGTTTTGCAAGAGTTTGCGCAGACAGAATCCTTTGTGCTGTGATGGCCTAGGGCAAGCTGCCAACGAGGAGTGTTAACGGTGAATTTTCGGAATGGAGTGGCCAGGGCGCTGGCCAGTGTCTCGATCCTAGTTGGTGCGATGACCTTTGCGCAGGCGGAAACGCTCGCGGATGCGCTTGTCTCAGCTTATAATAACAGCGATCTTTTGGACCAGAACCGCGCCGTGGTGCGGGCGGCTGATGAAGATGTGGCAACGGCGGTTTCGGCGCTGCGCCCGACGCTTGATTATGTTCTGGCCCGAACTTGGGACACAGATTTCGATACAAGCTGGCGCGAGCAAAACACCAATGTGGGTGACACGCTTGGTCTGACCGCAGAGCTGGCGATTTTTGAATTTGGGCGCAACCGTTTGGCCATTGAGGCCGCGAAAGAGGCGGTGCTGGCCGCGCGGCAATCGCTGCTTCAAGTGGAACAGGAAATCCTGCTCTCGGCTGTGACCGCCTATATGGATGTGATCCGTGCAATCGAATTCGTGGATCTGCGTCGCAACAACGTGCGGGTGATCGAAGAAGAAGTGCGTGCCGCCAATGACCGGTTTGAGGTTGGCGAGGTTACCCGGACCGATGTGGCCCAGGCGCAAGCGCGTTTGGCCGAAGCGCAGGCCCGTTTGGTCGGGGCCGAAGGGGATCTTGTCACCGCACGCGAAGCCTTCAATCTGGCAGTGGGGCGCTATCCGGGCAATCTGGCCTCGCCGCCGCCGCTGCCCTTTACGGCGGAAAGCCTTGAGAATGCGCGCGCTGTGGCCCTTCGCGGCCATCCGCGTATCATGCAAGCTCAGCGTTTGGTTTCGGTCTCTGAGTTGAACGTGGTGCGGGCCGAAGCCGCGATCTTGCCATCGGTGCGCGCCACGGCGAATTTGGGGTATTCCAACTCTGTGGTCAATTCGCGCAGCCGTGATCTAGAGCCGTCTACTTCGGTAGGGTTGAGCGTTCGCGGCCCAATCTATCAAGGGGGCGCGATCAATTCGGCCTTCCGGAACACGGTGGCTTTGCGAGACCAAAACCGCGCCAATCTGCTGCAAACCACACGCATCATCTCGGAAAACCTTGGCAATGCTTGGTCCGGGGTAGATGTGGCACGGGCGGTTTTGCGCTCCACCGATCGTCAGATCGAAGCGGCGCAGATCGCCTTTGAAGGGGTGCGGGAAGAGGCCAGCCTTGGCTCGCGGACCACTTTGGATGTTCTGAACGCTGAGCAAGAATTGCTTAACGCTCGTGGTCTAAAAATTGATGCAAATCGTCAAGAGCAAGTGGCAGTCTACGCGCTTCTTACGGCGATGGGGCGTTTAACGGCTGATTCCCTTGGGCTCAACGTTGTGGCTTATGACCCTGAAGCGTACTATAACAATGTGCGCACCGCGCCGCCGATTGGCAGTGCAGAGGGCATCAAGCTGGATCGTGTATTGCGCAGCCTCGGGCGGAATTAAGCAAGCACAGAGGCAGCGATCCATGCCTGATCGGGGCGTATGACCAAGCAAGGCGATGTAGAAGCATTATTGGGTGCAGTGCGCGCCTTGGTCTCTTCCCGGTTTGAGGATGCAGATCCGCTGCTTTTGACCTCTGAACACTGTATCGCACATGGGGTGCAGCCCCATGTGCATGTCGAGGCCGCGGGGCAACCTTCGGCCTCTTCTGATTTGGTGCTGCGAGATTTTGCCCGGCTGACATTGATCACGCCGGTGGAACTTGACGGTGAGGGCGTCGCGGCAGAAAATGCTGAGGGGGAGCCTGATCTTGCGGCGCTTCGTGCGCTGATCCGTGAGGTGTTTCGCGAAGAGGTGCGTGCCCGTATGGGCCCCCGGATCAATCAAAATATCCGCAAGATTGTGCAGCAAGAATTAGATCGCCGCTTAGATCCAATGGGTCGCGGTACGGGCGCACACTGATATATCGGGCCGATCCGCCCTAGATCACTGGGGCGGCCAATTCCAATAACTGATCGATATCCATATGCTGTTCCAAATGGGCGGCAAGATCATCAAGGGCGCGCTCTACGGCGGCGCCATGGCTACGATCTGAGGCGCGCGCGCCCAAACGGGCAAGATATGCGGCGCGAAACCCATCTTCATGAAAAAGCCCGTGTAGATAGGTGCCGCGCACATGGCCATCGGGCGAGGCTGCCCCTTCGGCCCGGGTGCCAATTTCGATCCAGGCGTGGTCGCAATCGGGTCCATCCGTATGACCAAGATGGATTTCATAGCCTGAAAGCGCGGCGCCGCTGGCGCGATCTTGGCCTTGCACCCGCGTGAGATGTTTGGCGCGTTCCATCACCGTGGTGACATTGAGCAGCCCGAGCCCTGGGGTTTCTCCCGGCGGGCCTTCGAGACCTTCTGGATCCGCCACGCTTTGCCCGAGCATTTGATAGCCGCCGCAAATCCCCAGCACATGACCGCCGCGGCGTAGATGCGCTTGTAGATCGATATCCCAGCCTTGGGCGCGGAAAAACGCCAGATCGGCCCGGGTGGTTTTAGAACCTGGGATCAGCACCAGCGATGCGTCTCCGGGCAGGGCACGGCCTGGCGGCACAATATCCACGGTGATGGCGGGATCAGCGGCAAGCGGGTCAAGATCGTCGAAATTCGCAATCCGCGAAAGCTGCGGCACGGCGATCTTAAAATCGCCCCCGGGGCGGCCTTCGAGATCAAGGATGTCTTCGGCGGGCAATTGCCAGGCGTGATCAAACCAGGGGATCACCCCCAGGCTGGGCCAGCCAGTGCGGGCCTCGATTTCGTGCAGCCCATCATCAAAGAGCCGGGGATCGCCGCGAAACTTGTTGACGCCAAAAGCTTTGATCCGGTCGCGGTCAGCTTCGGGCAAGATTGCTGAGGTGCCCACCAATTGCGCAATCACGCCGCCACGTTCGATGTCGCCAAACAGTGCCACGGGCAGATCCATAGCTTCGGCAAAGCCCATATTTGCAATATCCCCGCGGCGCAGATTGATCTCTGCCGGGCTGCCTGCGCCCTCAATCACCACCAGATCAGCCTGGCTGGCCAGGCGGCGGAAGCTTTCGCAGGCAGGGGCGAGCAGATTGGGTTTCTCTCGGGCGTAATCGCGCGCCATCAACGTGCCATGCACGCGGCCTTGCAAAATAACCTGCGCGCCGCGATCGCTTTCGGGCTTGAGCAAGATCGGGTTCATATCGCTGTGGGGGCTGACCCCGGCAGCCAAGGCTTGCAGCGCTTGGGCCCGGCCAATTTCACCGCCATCTTCGGTGACAGCAGCATTGTTGGACATGTTTTGAGGTTTAAACGGGCGGACTGTGAGGCTGCGGGCGCGGGCAGCGCGTAAAATGCCAGCCACCAGCATGCTTTTGCCCACATTCGAGCCGGTCCCTTGGATCATAATCGCACGTGCCATGGGGCGGGTCTGCCTGCTCTGACCGGGCTCTGCAAATGAAAAACGCGCCCTTGTGGGCGCGCATTTTCAAAACCAAGATGTAACTTGGGTTAGGCGGCTTCTGCCTGAGCTTGGTTGCGGCGTTCGCTTTCTTCGCGGGACAGAGCAACCGAGGTGCGTACACCCTTAGAGACAAATTCCATCAGCCCCGAGACAACACGTTCATTGGGGTCAATGCCAGCACAGCTCAGAACTTCGCGCCCATCACGAGAGCGGGCCCAGCGGGCGATTTGCTCTGGTCCATTGCCGTATTTTTTGTCATCGGCGATGGCATCATCTAGCGCAGCAAGCACAACGGCAGCGAACAATTTCCGTGCACGATTGCCTTGCTCGTGGTTGAACGCCGTGCCATCCACAAATTCGCCCATCATCTTTCCTTATTCTTGTTTCTTGCTCTTGCATTCCGAGAGAGCGCAATATGGCGTGTTTCACGCGATTCGGTATCCCGAAAAAGTCATGACTGCCATGCGCTGAGTGCATACATAGGGCTTGGAACGGCAAAAGTCACTATGCTTGCCACCTCCAAGCCTCGTGGATATAGGAGCGACGCTTAGCCATACAATAGATGACAGTAAGATGACACGAGGGCGGTAATGCCGAAGATCAACGGAAACGAGATCCGGCCCGGGAATATTCTGGAGCATAGCGGCGGCCTTTGGGCAGCTGTCAAAGTGGATCACGTAAAACCAGGCAAGGGCGGTGCTTTTGCTCAGGTGGAGATGCGCAACCTGCGCAATGGCTCCAAATTGAATGAACGCTTCCGGTCTGCCGATAAGGTGGAACGGGTGCGTTTGGAGCAAAAAGACCAGCAATTCTTGTATGAATCCGATGGGATGCTGGTGTTTATGGACACCGAAACCTTTGAACAGGTAGAATTGCCTGCCGAAATCCTCGGCGAGCGCCGCCCGTTTTTGCAAGACGGCATGACCGCGGTGATCGAATATTACGAGGCCGAAGCGCTGAACGCGACGCTGCCCCAAAAGGTGGTGTGCAAGGTCACCGAGACCGAGCCGGTGGTCAAAGGTCAAACCGCTGCCAACAGCTTTAAACCCGCCATTCTTGACAATGGTGTGAAGGTCATGGTGCCGCCCTTTGTTGGGCAGGACGAAGACATTGTCGTGAACACCGAGACCATGGAATATGTGGAACGGGCCTAAGCTGCGGCATAGTGACCATTTGGCCTAGCTGGGCAATGGGGCGCCGTCTTTGAGCCAAAGCTTGGCTGAACCGGCCTGCATTTCGCCCTCGCTACGGTCAAACCGAACATGGGCCAGAGCGGCATTGCCGCTTTGGCTGCCCATGCGGCCTACGGGTTTGCCCTCGGCGGTGATTTCCGTGCCGATCTCGGCGCTGCCTTCGATTTTGACCTGAACCAAGCCTTTGCGCAGGGTCGATTTATGTTTCATGCGGGCGACGATTTCCTGACCCACATAGCAACCTTTGGCAAAATCCACCCCATTGAGACGTTCAAACCCGTATTCCAAGGGATAGCTGTCCTCGGGGATCAATTCGCTTTCTAATTCGGGTATGCTATGGGCGACCCGCAGCGCGGTCCAATCCTGCTCGGCCTCATTGGGTAGGTCCGTGCCATAAGCGCGCCAGCCCAAAGCCGGATCGCGAGGATCGGCAAACACCATGGCGCCTGGGATCTCGGGAGGCTCGCCAATACCGCGGATCACCTGCAATGCGCTGGTCTCGATCTGCACATCGGCGCGCAGCTTATACATGGTTAGGCGTTTGCGCACTGCCGCGCTGCTGCGGGCGTCAAGATCGATCAAGATCGCGGCCTCGTCAGGCACCATGAAGAAATCCGCGAGATATTTGCCTTGGGGGGTGAGCAAGGCCGCATAGACCAACCCGTCTTTCAGGCGTTTCACGTCATTGGTTACCAGCCCTTGCAAAAAGCTCTCTTTGTCGGCGCCGGAGATACGGAGGATCTCGCGCTGCACCTGGTTTGTCTCGGTCATTCTGCTCTCCAATCCGGTGTTGAGCTTAGATATATGAAACCAGCTTTCCGATGACAGGGCGATTGCTATGAGGGCGCCACTTGGCACGATAATTCCCACGTTAAACGCGCAAGAGGCGTTGCCGGACTGCATAGAAATGCTGTTCGAGGGCTTATTTGATGGGCTGATCCGGGAAATGGTGGTCTCTGACGGCGGTTCAACCGATGACAGTGTCGCCATTGCCGAAGCACTGGGCGCGCGGGTAATCACGGGACCCGCGGGCCGGGGCGGGCAGTTGCGTCGGGGCGTTGCGGCCGCGCAGAGCGAATGGTTGTTGGTGCTGCATGCAGATACGCGCCTGGCCCCAGGCTGGGCGGCAAAGGTGGCGCGGCATATGCAAGAGGCCCCGGATCACGCGGGGTATTTCTGGCTGCGCTTTGATGCAGCGGGGCTGGCACCGGCTTGGGTGGCCCGCTGGGCCAATTTCCGCGCGCGCTGGCTGGGGCTGCCCTATGGGGATCAGGCCCTGTTGATCCATCGCGATCTGTTGGCGTCCCTGGGCGGCTATCCTGATTTGCCGCTGATGGAAGATGTGGCCTTGGCCCGTGCGCTGCGTGGGCGGTTGCGCCCGTTGGGCGCGGTCGCGGTGACCTCGGCGGAACGCTATCAGCGCGAAGGGTGGCTGCGCCGAGGCGCGCGCAATTTAAGCTTGCTGGCGCGCTATTTTCTGGGGGCTGATCCCGAAACCCTGGCGCGGGCCTATCGCAAAAGTACGTGAGACTAGCGCTTAGCGGCGCTTGGCCTGCCAACTGGCGGTTAGGGCCTCGTGATCATAGCGGGTCTCCAGCCATTCCAGCAGGCTCATGGGCGCGGTTTTCACATCTTCCTCATAGACATCGAAGATATGATCCAAAATCCCTGTATCGGTGCTGGACAGATGCAGGAAACGCCAATGCAGCTGCCGCCGGGCCTCGGCCACGGGGCGGCCTTCGATGATCGCGAGATAGAGCGCCGCGGCCAAGCCAGTACGGTCAGAGCCGGATTTGCAATGCACCAGAAACGGTTTTTCGATCTCGCGCATGGTCTCGATCAGCTCGAGCATATCCGCGCGGGGCGAGAGTTTGCGGGCGCTAAAGGTCAGGCTGATCAGTTTCAGCCCATGGCGGGCGCAGGCCTCTTCTTCGAATAGGAAATGGCTATAACGCCCTTCACCGCGCAGGTTCAGGATCGTGCGGATCCCCATCTGGGCATAGCGTTCCAATTGCCGGGGCGAGGGTTGATTGGCCCGCCAAGCGCCAGAAGCGAATTCATCCAGGTTCCACCATAGAACCCGCAAAAAAGCGTGATCCATCAGTTGGAAATGCCACCAGGCTTGGCGGCGTTCCTTAGGGGTCGCGATGCTGACGCCGAAACGCTGACGCATGTCATGTTCGAAATGGCGCAGGCGGGATTTTATCGTAGCAAGCATCAAACCTCAGTCCTTGGCTTGCCGGGGATGTAGCGGGCTCGCGGGGCGCAGACAACTTGTTCTTGGGCGGTGATTGACGGCTTATGTCGCGCGCCTTACCTGCGATTTGTGATCGGAAAGGTGCATGCGATGTTGAAAGCCCCAAAATCCTTGGCCCAAGGGCGTCATTATTTGGCCATTCCAGGCCCTTCGGTCATGCCCGATCGTGTGTTGCAAGCCATGCATCAGCCCGCGCCCAATATCTATAAAGGTGGGTTGGTTGATATGGTGGAAACATTGCTGCCCGATCTCAAAGCCGTGGCGCGGACGAAACACCACTTAGCCATCTATATCGCTAATGGCCATGGGGCCTGGGAAGCGGCGCTCAGCAATGTGCTTTCGCCGGGGGATCAGGTCTTAGTGCTCTCCACCGGGCGTTTTGCCCATGGCTGGGGAGATATGGCCGCAAAATTTGGCGCGCAGGTCGAGATTTTGGAATTTGGCCCTGACCGTCCGGCGGATCCCGCCCGTTTTGCCGAAGCCCTGGCCGCTGATCATGCCCATAAGATCAAAGCGGTTCTGGCGGTGCAGGTGGATACGTCGACCTCAGTGCGCAGCGATATTGCAGCGCTGCGGGCAGCGATGGATGATCTGGGTCACCCCGCGCTGTTCATGGTGGATTGTATCGCCTGTCTGGCTTGCGATGCGTTTGAAATGGATGCTTGGGGCGTGGATGTGATGGTGACAGGCTCGCAAAAAGGGCTGATGACGCCGCCGGGCTTGGGATTTGTGTTTTTCAATGACCGCGCCGATGCGGCGCGGGATCGGGCCGAATGCGTCACCGGTTATTGGGATTGGCGCCCGCGCAGCCGCCCAGAGATGTTTTATCAGTATTTTGGCGGCACCGCGCCCACCCATCACCTATTTGCCCTGCGCGAGGCCTTGACCATGCTGGTGCATGAAGAAGGCTTAGAGCAAGCCTGGGCGCGCCATGGGGCGTTGGCCCGGGCGGTTTGGGCCGCCTTTGAGGCGTGGGGGCAGGGCGGGGCGCTGCGGCTCAATGTGCCCGACCCGGCCCATCGCAGCCATGCGGTGACCACCTTGCGCATCGCCCAAAGCGATAGCGATCGGATCCAAGATTGGGTCACGGCCCAAGCCGGGCTGACCCTGGGCATTGGTCTAGGGCTTGACGGGGCGGGCGGAACTGATGGGGCGTTCCGCCTGGGCCATATGGGATATGTGAATGCGCAAATGGTGCTGGGCGCGCTTGGGGCGATTGAAACCGCGCTGATCGCGTTGGATATTCCCCATGGCGCCGGTGGGCTCTCGGCCGCAGCACAGATCTTGGCTCAGCAAGGCTAAGGGGCGCGGCGAGAGATCTCGCCAGTCCGTCCAACTGCCTTAAATTTTAGCAACGTCAATTTGCCCGGCTCAGAATGGGACGGCTGTGCTTTGCTGCGGCGGTGATCTGTGAAAGCGTGCCCTCAAAAGGGTTACGGGGAATACAGAATGTCGATCAAAGCCAGCATCTATCATTTGACGCATTACCAATATGATCGCCCGGTCACATTAGGCCCCCAAGTGATCCGCCTGCGTCCCGCGCCCCATTCGCGCACCAAGGTGCTGAGCCATTCGCTAAAGATCTCGCCTGCCAAGCATTTCGTAAACCACCAGCAAGACCCTTATGGCAATTGGCTCTCGCGCTTTGTGTTCCCCGAGCCGGTGCGCGAGCTTAAGATCGAGGTTGATCTGGTCGCGGATATGAGTGTCTACAACCCGTTCGATTTCTTCGTGGAAGACAGCGCTGAACATTGGCCGTTTGAATATCCCGAAGACCTTGCCGAGGATCTGGTGATCTATCGCAAGCCAGATCCTGCCGGGCCGCGTTTGCAAGCCTTTTTGAAAAAAGTGCCCCGGGATCGTCTGCGCACGGTGGATAAAATCGTGCAGCTCAACGCCATGGTGCATGATGCGCTGGGCTATGTGATCCGTATGGAGCCAGGGGTGCAAACCCCCGAACAAAGCTTTGAGCGCGGCACCGGCTCTTGTCGGGACAGCTCTTGGCTCTTGGTGCAAACCCTGCGCCATCTGGGGTTCGCGGCGCGGTTTGTATCTGGATATTTGATCCAGCTAAAGCCGGATCTGAAGGCCCTTGATGGCCCTTCGGGCACGGATGTGGATTTCACCGATTTGCACGCTTGGTGCGAAGTTTATTTGCCCGGCGCAGGCTGGGTTGGGCTTGATCCCACCAGCGGGCTGTTGGCCGGGGAAAGCCATATCCCCCTGGCGGCCACGCCCCATTACAAAAACGCGGCCCCCATTAGCGGCATGGCCAGCGCGGCCGAGGTGGAATTCGACTTTGATATGAAAGTCGCGCGGGTGGCCGAGCATCCGCGGATCACCAAACCCTTTAGCGAGGAAAGCTGGCACGAGCTGAACGCATTGGGCCGCAAAGTGGATGAGCAGCTCAAAGCGGGCGATGTGCGCCTGACGATGGGGGGCGAGCCGACTTTTGTCAGCATCGATGATTTTGAAAGCGATGAGTGGAATACCGATGCGGTGGGGCCCACCAAACGGGCCAAAGCCGATGAGCTGATCCGCCGCTTGCGCGAGAAATTCGCCCCTGGCGGGTTTTTGCATTACGGCCAGGGCAAATGGTATCCTGGCGAAACGCTGCCCCGTTGGACCTTTAGCCTTTACTGGCGCAAGGATGGGGTGCCGATCTGGAAAAACCCCGATCTGGTGGCCAGCGAGGAAACCGAGGCCGAGCCCACCCATGACGAGGCGGCGCAGCTGACGGTGGCCATTGCCGAGGCGCTGGATTTGCCCAGCGAGAATGTGCTGCCCGCCTATGAAGATCCAGGCGAATGGCTGCTGCGCGAGGGTAATTTGCCCGATAATGTCAGCCCGGAAAATCCCAAGATCGAAGATCCCGAAGAACGCCAGCGCATGGTCAAAGTGTTCGAGCGGGGCTTGGGGCAGCCGGCGGGCTATGTGCTGCCGGTGCAGGCTTGGCAGGCGCTGGATCGCTCCAAACGCTGGCGGTCCGAGCGCTGGCGCACCCGGCGCGGGCGGATTTTCCTGGTGCCAGGGGACAGCCCGGTGGGCTACCGCTTGCCTTTGGGGGCTTTGCCGCATTTGACTGAGGCGCAATATCCTTATGTGAATGATGCCGATCCCACCATTCCCCGGGAAAAGCTGCGCGATGTTTCAGGCGAGATGCAGCAGCGTTTGGGCGATGATTGGCACAAACAGCCCATCGCCACGCAAACGGTCGATTATTCCGCGCAAACCATCGTGCCCCAGGTGACCAGCGAGATCGACGGGGCCGTGCGCACCGCCATCAGCGTCGAGCCGCGCAATGGCCGTTTGACCGTGTTCTTGCCGCCAGTGGTCTGGCTTGAGGATTATTTGGAACTGGTGGCCGCAGCCGAGGCCGCCGCCGAACGGCTGGGTCTGCCGGTGCATATTGAAGGCTATGCGCCGCCCCAAGATCCCCGGCTCAACGTGATCCGCGTGGCTCCCGATCCCGGGGTGCTCGAGGTCAATATCCATCCTTCCTCCAATTGGGATGAAGCGGTGGAGATCACCGAAACCGTTTATGAAGAGGCCCGGCAAACCCGGCTTGGGGCCGATAAATTCATGATCGACGGCAAGCATTGCGGCACTGGCGGCGGCAATCATGTGGTAATCGGCGGCGAGACCACCATGGACAGCCCGTTCCTGCGGCGCCCGGATTTGCTGCGCTCGCTGATCCTGCATTGGCAGCGCCATCCGAGCTTGAGCTATCTGTTCTCGGGGCTGTTTATCGGCCCGACCAGCCAGGCCCCGCGGGTGGATGAGGGCCGTGCAGATCATCTATATGAGCTGGAAACCGCGCTGCAGCAGATGCCGGCGCCCGATGAAGGGGTGCCGCCGCTTCCCTGGCTGGTGGACCGGCTGCTGCGCAATCTGTTGGTGGATGTCACCGGCAACACCCACCGCTCTGAGATCTGTATCGACAAGCTTTATTCTCCCGATGGGCCCACGGGGCGGTTGGGGCTGATCGAGTTCCGAGGCTTTGAAATGCCCCCCAATCCGCGCATGAGCCTTGCCCAGCAATTGCTGGTGCGGGCGCTGATCGCGCGGTTCTGGGATAACCCGATCTCGGGCAATTGCACCCGCTGGGGCACTTTGCTGCATGATCGCTTTATGCTGCCGCATTTCCTTTGGGAGGATCTGCTGGAAGTTTTGGGGGATCTGCAGGCCTATGGTTTCCCCATGAAACCGGAATGGTTCAAGGCCCAGGCAGAGTTCCGCTTCCCCTTCTGTGGCGAGGTGGAAAGCGAAGGGGTGCATTTGGAACTGCGCCAAGCGCTTGAGCCTTGGCATGTGATGGGGGAAACCGGCGCCATCGGCGGGACTGTGCGCTATACCGACAGCTCTACCGAGCGGGTGCAGGTGAAACTGACCACCGATAATCCAGAACGCTATACTGTGGCCTGTAATGGGCGGATCGTGCCCATGCAGAAAACCGCTGAAAACGGGGAAAGCGTGGCGGGCATTCGCTATAAAGCCTGGCAAGCGCCGCTATCCATGCATCCAGAAGTGCCGGTACATGCGCCGCTCACCATTGATGTGTTTGACCGCTGGTCCGGGCGGGCTTTGACTGGCTGCACCTATCATGTGGCCCATCCGGGCGGCCGGTCTTATGATACCTTCCCGGTGAATGCCAATGAGGCCGAGGCGCGGCGCTTGGCCCGGTTCGAGGCACGCGGCCATACGCCGGGGCTTTATTTGCCGCCGAGCGAACATCCCCACCCAGAATTCCCCATGACCCTTGACCTCAGGCGGCCAGCCGGGATGTAACCCCCTGCATGACCAGAACAGATACCCCCACCGCATCCGCTTTTGAGAAATTAATCGCGGGATATCAGCCCAGCATTGGCACTGCCGATGAGCTGTTTGATGCGGGGGGGAATCTGCGCACGGTTTGGGCGGGGCTTCTGACCGAATTTGCCAAGCTCGGCCCCGATGGGCTGCGCCAGCGGGTCGGGCGCGCGCAACAATATCTGCGTGATGCGGGGGTGTTTTTCCGCGCTTATGACGCAGATGGTCCGACCGAGAGGGCCTGGCCGCTCAGCCATGTGCCGGTGCTTATTCCCGATAGCGAATGGCAAGTGCTTCAAGCGGGGCTGACCCAGCGGGCGGATCTGCTCGAGGCGATTGTGGCGGATCTTTATGGGCCCGCGCAATTGGTGCAGCAGGGGCATTTGCCCGCGGCCCTGGTCTCGCGCATGTCTGATTGGCTGCGGCCCATGGTGGGGGTCACGCCGCGTTCGGGCCATTATTTGCATTTCATCGCCTTTGAGGTGGGCCGTGGCCCCGATGGGGGCTGGTGGGTGCTGGGGGATCGTACCCAGGCCCCTTCGGGCGCGGGCTTTGCCATTGAGAACCGCGTCGCCATGAGCCGGATGCTGCCCGAAAGCTTTGCAGGGGGCAGCGTTGCCCGGATCGGGGGGTTCTTTCGGGATTTCCGTGATGCGCTCGAGCGGCTTTCGGCCATTGGTCTGGCACCTGGGGAAACCCCGGGCGAGGTGGGGGTTCTGACCCCCGGGCTACTCAATGATGTGTATTTCGAGCATGCTTATATTGCGCGCTATCTTGGGTTTATCTTGCTCGAAGGCGAAGATCTAATCGTGCATGACGGCCGGGTGATGGTGCGCACCGTGGCGGGTCTGCGCCCGGTTAGCGTGCTGTGGCGGCGTTTGGATGCGGGCTATGCCGACCCGTTGGAATTGGATGAGAACTCGCGCTTGGGCACGCCGGGCATGGTGGGCGCTCTGCGCCAACAAGCGCTTTCCATGGTCAATGCATTGGGCTCGGGGGTGTTGGAAACCCGCGCTATGCTCGCCTTTATTCCGCGGATTTGCGAGGCCTTGCGGGGCGAGCCGTTGATGCTGCCCAATATCGCCACCTGGTGG
>JAOXSB010000175.1 GCA_025800345.1 Mangrovicoccus sp.
CGCAGGCGGCCTATCTGGTCGGCACCAAATCCGAAACCGGGGCTTCGGGCCACTTGCTGGGCTTTGTCGGGGCTGTGGACGGGGCGCAATCGGCACTGGCCAAGGCCGCGTCCGAGGCGCTGACCTTTTCCGGGATCGAAGCCGGAGCGATGGATGTCGGGTTCTTTGCGCCCGAAGCCCCCGCTGCCGCGTCTTTGGCGAAGGTTGGATTGCGGTTCGACCTGCCGCAACCGGAAGCCCCTAACCTGACGCGACCTGTGCCCGGCAGCGATCCAGAAAACCCGCCGATCCTGAAATAAAAAAGCGCGGTGCACTCTTTTGCACCGCGCCAAAAGTCTTTGAGAGCTTCTAAGGAAACTCGAAGAGAATTAATCCGCCGCCGCTTCCAGCTTGTCCTGCGTGCGGGTATCAAAATCGCTGGCCTCGTGACGTTCATGCAGCTGTGTGTGCGGCTCGCCAAACGCGCGGTTGACCATGCGGCCTCGCTGTACGGCCGGGCGCGCGTCAATCGCTTTGGCCCAACGCATCACGTTTTCATAGGAGTCCACATCCAGGAACTCGGCTGCATCATAAAGACGCCCAAGAACCAGCTGCCCGTACCAGGGCCAAATCGCCATATCCGCAATCGAGTAATCCTCACCTGCGATATAGGTGTTTTCGGCCAGTTGACGGTCCAACACGTCCAGCTGGCGCTTGGTCTCCATGGCAAAGCGGTTGATCGGGTACTCCCATTTCTCGGGGGCATAAGCGTAAAAATGGCCAAACCCGCCGCCCAGATACGGCGCGCTGCCCATCTGCCAGAACACCCAGTTCATCACCTCGGTCCGCTCCGGGCCTGTCTCGGGCAGGAACGCTCCGAACTTTTCGGCCAGATGGAACAGGATTGAGGCGCTTTCGAACACGCGCACAGGCGTATCGCCCGACCGATCCCAGAGCGCCGGGATTTTCGAGTTCGGGTTGGCCTCGACAAAGCCCGAGCCGAACTGATCCCCTTCACCGATATTGATCAGCCAGGCATTGTATTCGGCGCCTTCATGACCCAGCGCCAGAAGCTCTTCGAGCATGACAGTCGCTTTGACGCCATTCGGTGTGGCCAGGGAATAGAGTTGCATAGGGTGACGGCCGATGGGCAGGTCCTTGTCATGGGTGGCTCCGGCGATGGGGCGGTTGATATTGGCGAAACGCCCGCCGCTTTCGCTATCCCAGGTCCAGACTTTGGGAGGAGTGTAAGTGGATTGATCGCTCATCTGATGCCTTTCTTGCCAATCGCAGGGCCGCGAGGCCGATGCGCTAACAGCTAATGTTGCAAATCCCCGAGTCCAACCCCGCTTGACGCGGGAAACTGTAATAATTCTCTCACGAAACCTCGTTGATGGTCACACCGGCGCGAGCGGGTCTACGAAGCGCCTCAGAATCGCTTATTGTCAGTGGTGTCAGCCAAACGGCACCCCCGATACACGAAAAAGGAATGACCACATGAAACGTTTTGC
>JAOXSB010000200.1 GCA_025800345.1 Mangrovicoccus sp.
GCCGAAAAATCATGACTTTCGCCTGCAGAAAGACAAACCCTTTGCGCAGGCCTGTCATGACCTGGCGCGCAAAAGAAAGCTTAGCAAGTATCCCAAGGATCTGGAAGAAAAGGCATTGGCCAATAGCCCCCGCAAGAAATGGGGGGTGCAGCTGGCTTTTGGCACCACCAAAGCCAAGGCCCTGAAGATGTTCAAAACCCGGGCGCGGCGCTGCAAACGCACCATTGGCAATGAGACCCCTGATCTGATCTGGCAAAAGGCGCGCTCCAGCCCGAAAGGCGGGTATTACATGGCCCGGCTTGGGCGCGCGGATCGCAATAGCGCCTGGAAACTCTGCCGCAAGATCAAGGCGCAGGGCTGCATCTGTGCGGTCTATAAGAACTACTGAGACATAAGCCCGGCAAACAACAGCGCCTGCCCCGCCCAATACAGCGCCCAAAGCGGGCGGGATGTATGGGGCACCTGACGAAATACGCCCAATGCCAGCAAGAAATCCGACAGGATAAAGGCGCTGGCGCCGGCACGGATCAGGCCGTTGGACTGCGCCCAGGCCGCGATGCCCATGGCACAGATCAGCAGCACATAGACCAGAACCGGCAGCTTCAACGCCCCGGCATAGGGCAAAAGCCAGACAAAGGTGGACAGCGCCACAGCGCCAAGGATCAGCCCCATTCCCCACGGCACCCCCTGCCATAGCGGCAGCAGCAGGACCACAAACAGCACATGCGCCAGAGCAAAAGACACAAGCCCCGCCAGAAAGGGCTTTTCCCCTTCAAAGCTGAGACACCAATCCCCCAGGGCTGACAACGCGAGCGCCAAAGCCAGCCCCCAAAAGCCGTAAAAAAACGCTGCCAGCGCCAAAAGAGCCACTGGCAACGTTTTTGCGACACTTCGGTGCCACGACTGCGGACCATCGATCAGCCAGATCCCATACACAAGGGCGAGGGCTCCGCTGATCAAGGTCATCAAATTTCCTCTTGGAAGTGTTTGATGGTCAGTCTGATTGGGTTTGGTGCTGCTTGTCCGAGGCCGCAGATGCTGGCGTCGGTCAGGGTTTGGCAGAGCTCTTCGAGCAGGTCCTGATCCCAGCTGGGGGCGCTCATCAGTTTGACGGCTTTTTCG
>JAOXSB010000214.1 GCA_025800345.1 Mangrovicoccus sp.
CAATTTCTTGGCCGCCGATGCAGTCTTGGCAGCTTTCGACACCTGAACGAGAAGGTCTTTGTTGGCCTTTTCGTCCATGCATTTTTTCTTCTTGGCAGTCGAAATGGCCTTCTGTGCAGCTTTGCCCTGCTTCATCGCCACTGCAATCGCCTTCTTCAACGGTGCCAGTGTCTTCTTGGCGACCGGGGACGCCTTTTCCGCCTGATCAATTATTTTGGACTGCTGGACAATCGCCGCCGCGAGTTTGTCCGCCTCTTTTTCAAATTTATCCAGGCCTTTTTCATCAATTTTCATTTGGTTTCTCCTCAATCTAAGACGCTTGGTCGATTTATCGAGAGAATGCGGCAAATGCTGCCAGAGAGTCAGTGAAACCCGTCACACTGGCGTCAAACACACCAAATCAGCGCCCTTTCAGGTGGAGCCAAAGACTATCATTTATTGCAAGGCCGTTGTAGCCCAGAAAAGATCAGGCCGTTTGGGTCAGGCCTGCTTCTCGACGGTCTCATCCACCGTGTCGGCGTTCAGCTCGATCACTTCTGCAGGCGCTTCCTGTTCTGGCTCCTCGCTAGGCGAGGTTTGATCTTCCAGCGCGCCCACAATCAACGGCAACATATGCACACCTGTGGCTGTGGCGATCTCGGGCGTCTGAGGCGTCTGCCAGCTGAGCGTATCGAAGCTGCCGCAATTCTGGCAGACCGGGGCCCATTCGGGCTGAATGTCGTGACAGTTCTCACACACCCATTGCGGCCCACGCGGCGCGGTCAAGGCCTTGGCCAGCCAGCCTTGCACAACAGCGTCCGAGGCGCCTTCACCGCGCTCGATCGCCGCCATCAACGTGTAGCCACGCGCGTCGGCCTGTTTTTCGACCACATCGCCCAGCGCGCGACGCGCTTCGGG
>JAOXSB010000230.1 GCA_025800345.1 Mangrovicoccus sp.
TATATGGTCGGGGTGATGTCCGGTCTGGCCCTGCTGATCTGGTGTTTCCTGCCCGCAGGCTGGCGCGCAGGCCCGGCGCGCTCTTGGGGCCGGCGGATCGCGATTTTGGCGCTTACTGGGGCGGTCTCTTTGGGGATTTTAGGCCTCAGCCTGAACCGGGATCACGGCTTTGGCCCCTCGATCACCGCCCAGCAGCATGAGATCTATCCCGAAGCAGGCCCTGAGGGGCGCTATTGGGCCGAGTGGCATGGGCTGCCCCAGGATTTGGCCCTGGCCATCACCACCACTTTTGATGCCAATGCCCGCCAAGGGCAGGCCGGGGGGCTCAAGGGGCAATATTTCGCCCTAGACCGTTTGGCCGATGCCCATAAGATGCATCTGGGCTTTGCTTTGCTGGGGCTATTTGTGCTGGCCATGATCTTGGTCCGGCGCCGCGAGCTGAGCGGGATTGTGATTTTCATGCTCACTGCGGGCCTGCTGTATCTAGCCTCTATCGCTTTGTTTCCGCTGATGTTTTTCCCCAAGCGGTTTTTCCAGCTCACAGTGCCTTTGACCACGGCGCTGCTGTTTGTTTGGGCCGGGCGGGAAGTGATTTTGCAGCTGCG
>JAOXSB010000233.1 GCA_025800345.1 Mangrovicoccus sp.
TTATCGTCATTCACTCGGCTGAGCCTGTGGCTGATGTCAGGACAGTGAGTATTTGGGAAAAGATGAAGTCATGAGCGTGAAAGAGATTTTTGAGACCATGGACTATGGCCCCGCCCCTGAAAGCGCCGCAGAAGCCTTGGCATGGCTGGTCGATCAGGGTGACGCGTTCGGTCACTATATCGACGGGAGTTTCACCAAACCCGGCAAAGGGTTCGAAGGCCGCAATCCCGCGACCGGAGAGGTGCTGGCCAAGCTGACCCAGGCCAAGCAGGCGGATGTGGACGCTGCCATCGCCGCAGCCCGCAAGGCGCAGCCCAAGTGGGAGAAGCTGGGCGGCGCAGGCCGGGCGCGGTATCTCTATTCCATTGCGCGGTTGTTGCAGAAACACGCGCGTCTCTTTGCCGTGCTGGAAAGCATGGATAACGGCAAACCGATCCGTGAATCGCGTGACATCGACATCCCTCTGGCGCAGCGGCATTTCTACTATCACGCCGGTATGGCGCAATTGATGGAGAGCGAGCTGCCCGATGCTGAGGCCTTGGGCGTGTGTGGGCAGATTATCCCGTGGAACTTCCCTTTGCTGATGCTGGCCTGGAAGATC
>JAOXSB010000242.1 GCA_025800345.1 Mangrovicoccus sp.
AGCAGCGTGGCAAGAAGATCCCCGCAAAGCTTGCGGCGCTGATCAAGGTCGATGTGGTCCGCGAGGTGCGCCGCCATGAATTGCGCAATACGCTGACCGACACTTTGAGCGGTCAATACCTGCCACTGTCGCGCTATATCCAAGAGGTGATGCGCTATATGCATTACGAGGATATTCCCGAAGCCAACCGTGTGGGTATCGATCCCGACCCCGAAGCCCGCTATCAGTTTCTGCTCAGCGCCTATTTCGATATGGTTGTGCTGGTGGAAGATATCGAATCCAAGATTTACGATCTGCAAGAATATGTGGAATCGGCGGATTTGTTGTTGCTGCGCAAAACATGAGCCCGCTCGACACGGCGGTAGAGATTTGGCTGCTCGACACGCGTCGCGCCTCTGCTCGCGCGCTGGAGCTATGTCGCCAAGTGGCCTCCCAACCCGAACATGAACGGGCCGCGCGCTATCGCCAAACCCGCGATGGGCGCAATCTATATCTTGGCCATGGGCTCGCCCGCATGGCAACCGCCCGCCATTGCCAAATGGATCCGCGAGAGTTGCAATGGTGCTGCGATGATCGGGGCAAACCCTCTTGGGGCAATGCGCCCTTTGCCTTCAGCCTATCCCATAGCGGGGGTTTTGTGGCATTGGCGCTTGCTGGGCCCGGCGCGGCTATCGGCGTTGATATTCAGGAAATGAGCCCGCGCATCGATACGAACCGTATTGCCAACTATGCCCTATCCCCCGAGGAATGCACGGTTCTGGATCACTCCGAGGGCACGGCGCGGCAGCGGCGGTTTTTTCAGCTTTGGGTGCTGCGCGAAGCCGGGCTGAAAGCCAGTGGCGAGGGGATATTTACCGCGCCAAAAACCGCTTCTGCCT
>JAOXSB010000244.1 GCA_025800345.1 Mangrovicoccus sp.
TGGCAATGGGGATCACCGGGGCCGCTGCTTGGAAAAAGGCAGGCTAAACATGGCTCCGCAAGCGCTCTCGCTCAAACGCAATGTGCTGTATGGGCTCATTGGCAATTTCGCTTTTGCCCTGACCCAATGGGGGATTATCGCGGTGGTGGCCCGGCTGGGCAGCCCCGAAGAAGTGGGGGCGGTGACCATCGCCACCGCTTTGGTCACGCCGATCTTTTTCCTGGCGGCCATGTCCTTGCGCGAAGGCCATTCGGTGGATGATCTCACCGAATTTACCCCAGATCATTATTACGCGCTGATCTTGACCAATTCTTTGGTGGCGATGGGGCTGATCTCGGTGCTGGTGGCCACCTGGTATGGGGGCCAGGGCGCTCTGGTCCAGCTCACCACTTTGGGCTTTATGCTGGTCAAATTCGTGGGCACCCAAGCCAATATGAATTACGGCGTGTTCCAGCGGGCTCAAAGGATTGATTATGTTGCTATTTCCTATGTGGCCCGCGGGGTTCTGGGACTGGCAGGCTTTGCGGCGATCTATGCGAGCACGGGCATTTTATGGCTGGCTTTTGCGGCCGAAGCGCTCATGTGGTTTGCGGCGCAATGGGTGTTTGATCAGCGGTTTCTAACCCGGCTGGGGGCAAGGCGCAGTTTTGCTCGGGTGCTGCAGGTTAGCCCGGCCTCTTTGTGGAAACTGTTCTGCTGGATGCTGCCGCTGGGATTGGCCGGGTTTTTCATGAATGCCACCGCTTCGGCGCCGCGCCTGGTTCTGGCCCAGCATGTGGATCTGGCCCAAGTGGGGATTTTTGGGGCGATCGCCTATATCAACACGGCTTTGGTCACCGTGAGCAATGCCATCGGTTCGGCCTCGGCGGCCAGGCTGCGCGGGGCGGTGCGCAATGGGCGGCGCAAAGCTTTTATGAGCTTGTCGGTGAAGTTGGTGGCGCTGTCATCGCTGATCGGGGCCTCTATGATCTTTGCGGTCTGGATCGCGGGTCCGCTCATGTTGCGGATTTTCTATGGCGAATATTACGCGGATCAGAAACTGTTTTTGCTGATCATTACCGCCACAGCTATTTGGGTGGCCGCGGCGCCTTTGCAATTTGCGCTTACGGCGGGCCATGCCTATTGGCGCCGGCTCGGGGTGAGCATCTCGGCCTTTACCACCACGGTTGTGAGCGCTTTGATCTTGGTGCCTGAGCACGGGATTTATGGGGCTGGTATGGCATTATTGGCCGGGGTCGGGATCCGCATCAGTTTGCTTGGGTATTTCTTTTTGCGCCTCTATCAATCCATTGATGGACCGCAACAGGCTGAGACCGGATCATGAGTGTAACGCCCGGGCAGGATATAAATGCTTTTGAGGCCCGGGCGCGGCTGTTCAGCTGGCTGTTTATCTACACGGCTGTGGCCACGGTGGGGGCAAAATGGCTGGTCATCCTGCGCTTGGGTGGGATGCGTTTGGAGATGTCGAATTTC
>JAOXSB010000253.1 GCA_025800345.1 Mangrovicoccus sp.
GTGTGGGCAAGATGCATACCTGAATACGCGGGTCCGGGCGCCCATCGGGCAGGCGCAGCCAAGCATGTTCGGCCCAACGATCCCCGATCACCCCGCGATCTGGGCAAAGGCTGAGGGTGTCTGGATGGGCGCGGGCGCGGAAATCTGCCCGATAGCAAAGCTGGTGGATGTGGCCGTGGGTCTTCGGCGCGGCCAGGATATGAGGCAGCGCGGCTGCCAAAGCGCTCTCATCCGCAAACCCGCTGTCCTGGGCGGTGATTTGATCTGTGTCCCGCATGGGCGTTACCCCGTGATCCCAATCAATTCCCCGGTGCAGCGGGGCAGGCTGGCTGACCCTATGACAATCCTAGAAAGAGACCTAGGGTTCCTGATCACATTTTCGCGCAGCGCTGCGGGCCCGGCCCTAAGCCATTTCCAAAAACCGATGGCGCTCTGACAGGGGGGCGATGGGTTTGATCTCGCTCACGGTGCTGGTTTCTAACCAAGACCGGGCGCGGGCCTGATCTTCCACATCAAATTCCACCCAAACATGGGCGGGGGATTGCGGCAGATGCAGCACCCGCTGCAGGTGCAATCCCGCCCCGGCCAACCCTGCTTTGCGGCTTTCAAAACGCTGCTGCCACAGGGGGAAATCCGGTGTGTCAAAATCGGTGATCATATGCAGGGACATGGCGACCTCCTTTTTGCGCGCAGCATAGCGTAAAAACCGCTGCCGCGCCTTGAGGGGGCTCATGCCTTGATCGCGCAGATCCCATGAAAAAGGGCCGCAAAAGCGGCCCTTTGGAAACAATCTAGCTGTTCAGCTGGGATCACAGATCCATCAGCAGGCGACGGGGATCTTCCAGCGCTTCTTTCACGCGCACAAGGAAGGTCACCGCGCCTTTGCCATCCACGATCCGGTGGTCATAGCTCAGGGCCAGATACATCATCGGACGGATTTTGATCTCGCCATTGATCACCATGGGGCGGTCTTGGATCTTATGCATGCCCAAGATGCCCGATTGCGGCGGGTTCAAGATCGGCGAAGACATCAGCGAGCCATAAACACCGCCATTCGAGATGGTGAAGGTGCCGCCCTGCATTTCCGCCATGGACAGCTTGCCATCACGGGCGCGCTTGCCTTTTTCGGCGATGGCTTTTTCGATTTCGGCAAAGCTCATGGAATCCGCGTCACGGATCACCGGCACCACCAAGCCTTGGGGCGTGCCTGCGGCGATGCCCATATGCACGAAGTTCTTATAGACGATATCGGTGCCATCGATCTCGGCATTCACTTCGGGCACTTCTTTCAAGGCGTGGCAGCACGCTTTGGTGAAGAAGGACATAAAGCCCAAACGCACGCCGTGCTTTTTCTCAAAGAGGTCTTTGTACTCTTTGCGCAGGGCCATGGTCTCGGTCATGTCCACCTCGTTATAGGTGGTGAGCATGGCCGCAGTGTTTTGGCTGTCTTTCAGACGCTTGGCGATGGTCTGACGCAGCTTGGTCATTTTCACCCGCTCTTCGCGTGCCGCATCATCGGCGGGCACCGGTGCGCGCGGGGCGGCTGCCGGGGTATTGGCCGCTGGGGCCGGGGCGTTCAGCGCGTTCAGCACATCTTCTTTCATGATGCGGCCATCACGACCGGTGCCAGCCACTTGATCCGGGCTGAGACCTTTTTCGGCCATCATCTTATTGGCCGATGGTGCATTTTCCACATCGGCTTTGCCGCTCGCGGCCGGGGCCGCCGCAGGGGCTGCTGCGGGCGCGACGCTCACTTCGCCATGACCGCCACCAGAGGCAAGAACCGCCAATTTGGCATCGGCATTCACCGTGGTGCCTTCGGGGGCGACGATTTCGGTCAGCACACCTGCGGCAGGGGCGGGCACTTCGACGCTGACCTTGTCAGTTTCCAGCTCACACAGCATTTCGTCTTGCGCCACGGTATCGCCCACGGATTTGAACCATGTGGATACGGTGGCTTCGGTGACGCTTTCGCCCAGGGTGGGCACCATCACATCCATGCTGGCACCCGCGGCAGGGGCGCTTTCATGCTTGGCCACCACATTTTCCGGATGGGTCGCGGCGCTTTCAGCGGCGGGGGCTGCGGCCTCTGCGCCTTCGGTGATCGAGGCCAATAGCGCATCCACACCCACGGTGGTGCCTTCGGCAGCGACGATCTCGGTTAGGGTGCCCGCCACGGGGGAGGGGACCTCAACGGTGACCTTATCGGTTTCCAGCTCACAGAGCATCTCGTCTTGGGCAACGGCGTCCCCAGGTTGCTTGAACCAGGTCGCGACCGTCGCTTCGGTGACGCTTTCGCCTAGGGTGGGGACACGGACTTCGGTGGACATAGGCTCTTCCCTTCAGTGTCTTAGTTATTAGAGGTCAGCGCATCGTTGACCAGGGCGGCCTGCTGCGCTTTGTGTTGGCTGGCAAGCCCCGTTGCGGGCGAGGCCGAAGCCGCGCGCCCGGCATAAGCGGGACGAGAATGGGTGGCACCGATCCGGGTTAGAACCCATTCGATATTGGGTTCGATAAAGGTCCAGGCACCTTGGTTTTTCGGCTCTTCCTGACACCAGACCATTTCGGCGTTTTTGAAGCGCTCCAATTCCTTGACCAGCGACAGGGCTGGGAAGGGATAGAATTGCTCGATCCGCAGCAGATAGACATCTTCCAATCCGCGGGCGTCGCGCTCTTCGAGCAGGTCATAGTAAACCTTGCCCGAGCACATGACCACGCGCTTGATCTTGTCATCAGCGGCCAGCTTGGTGGGCGAATTGCCCAGTTCCGCATCATCCCAAAGCACCCGGTGGAAAGACGATCCATCGGTGAACTCTTCGGCTTTGGACACGCAAAGCTTGTGCCGCAGCAAGGATTTCGGCGTCATCAGGATCAGCGGCTTGCGGAAGCTGCGATGAAGCTGACGGCGCAGGATGTGGAAATAGTTGGCCGGGGTCGAACAATTGGCCACGATCCAGTTATCTTCCGCGCTCATCTGCAAGAAGCGTTCCAGACGGGCCGAAGAGTGTTCGGGCCCTTGGCCTTCAAACCCATGGGGCAGCAGCACGGTCAAACCGGACATACGCAGCCATTTGCGCTCGCCCGAGCTGATGAACTGATCGAACATGATCTGCGCGCCATTGGCGAAATCGCCAAACTGGCCTTCCCACATCACCAGCGCATTGGGCTCGGCCAGCGAATAGCCATATTCAAAGCCCAAAACCGCATATTCGCTAAGGGCGGAATCGATCACCTCATATGGGGCTTGCCCATCGCGGATATGGTTCAGGGGATAATGGCGATGCTCGGATTTCTGATCGATAAAGGCCGAGTGCCGCTGCGAGAACGTCCCGCGGGTACAATCCTGACCGGACAGGCGGATCGGATAGCCTTCAAGCTGAAGCGAGCCAAAGGCCATGGCTTCGGCGGTGGCCCAATCAAACCCGGTGCCGGTGTCCAGCATTTTCTTGCGCGCATCCACAAAGCGGTTGAGCGTTTTGTGCAGGTTAAAGCCCGCAGGCACGGTGGTCAGCGCGGTGCCCACTTCTTGCAAGGTTTCGGCACTGATCGAGGTGGTGCCGCGTTCATATTCGCCCGCTTCCTGATCCAGATGCGACCAGCGCCCATCCAGCCAATCGGCTTTGTTGGGCTTATATTCTTTGCCGGTTTCGAATTCTTCGTTCAGATGCGCCTGGAAGGCGGCTTTCATATCCTCGATCTCGCCTTCGGGGATCAGCCCATCGGCCACAAGACGCTCGGTATAGAGCTGCAAGGTGGTCTTGTGTTTCTTGATCTTGGTATACATCTCCGGTTGGGTGAACATGGGCTCATCGCCCTCGTTATGCCCAAAGCGGCGATAGCAGAACATGTCGATGACCACATCCTTGCCGAATTTCTGGCGGAATTCGGTCGCCACTTTGGCCGCATGCACCACCGCTTCGGGGTCATCGCCATTGACGTGGAAAATCGGCGCCTCAACCACCAGCGCATTGTCGGTGGGGTAGGGCGAGGAGCGCGAGAAATGCGGCGCGGTGGTAAAGCCGATTTGGTTGTTCACCACGATATGGATGGTGCCGCCAGTGCGGTGGCCGACCAGACCCGATAGGGCGAAACATTCCGCCACGATGCCCTGGCCCGCAAAGGCCGCATCCCCGTGCAGCAGCACTGGCAGAACCGAGGTGCGCGCGCTGTCGTTGAATTGCGCTTGTTTGGCACGGACCTTGCCCAGAACAACCGGGTTTACCGCTTCCAGATGCGAGGGGTTGGCAGTCAGCGATAGGTGCACTGAATTGCCGTCAAATTCCCGATCCGAGGAGGCCCCCAGGTGATATTTCACATCGCCAGAGCCATCGACTTCTTCGGGTTTAAAGCTGCCGCCTTGGAATTCGTTGAAAATCGCGCGGTAGGGTTTGGACATCACATTGGCCAAAACCGACAAACGCCCGCGGTGGGGCATGCCCACAACGATTTCCTTCGCGCCCAAATTGCCGCCGCGTTTGATGATTTGCTCCATGGCGGGGATCAGCGCTTCGCCCCCATCCAGGCCAAACCGCTTGGTGCCCATGTATTTCACATGGAGGAATTTCTCAAAACCTTCGGCTTCCACCAGCTTGTTCAAGATCGCCCGGCGACCTTCACGGGTAAAGGTGATTTCTTTGTCGAACCCTTCGATCCGTTCTTTCAGCCAGGCCGCTTGTTCCGGATCGGAAATATGCATGTATTGCAGGGCAAAGGTGCCGCAATAGGTGCGTTTCACGATATCCACGATCTGGCGCATGGTGGCGATTTCCAGCCCCAGCACTTTGTCGATGAAAATCGGCCGATCCATATCCGCATCGGTGAAGCCATAGGCTCGCGGGTCGAGCTCGGGATGGGCCTCGTTATTGCTCATTTGCAGCGGATCAAGATCGGCGGCCAGATGGCCCCGGATCCGGTAGGCGCGGATCAGCATCAAGGCGCGGATGGAATCCAGCACGGCGCGGCGGAGCTGATCGCTCGACACTTCAACGCCTGCCGCTGCGGCTTTGGCTTTGATCTTATCGCCTGCGGCTTTGCCCTCGGCACCCATGCTTGGGGCGCCATGGATATTGCCATCCAGCGCTTGGGTGTTCTCATCCACCGGCTGCGGCGGCCAATCACCGCGCGTCCAAGACGGGCCTGCGGCTTCTGCCTGCACATCCGAGCCCGCATCACCCAAAGACCGGAAAAACTCGGCCCAGGCGGCATCTACGCTGGAAGGATCATTGGCATATTGCGCGTAAAGCTGCTCGATATATTCGGCATTCTGACCTTGGAGAAAGGAAGAGGCGTGGAAGATATCGTTTTTGCTTAGGTCGGTCATCTGGTCTCCCCCATGGAAAATTTGCACATCTTGTTTCCTGACATGTACAAATCAATGCGTCGGCGCTGGGCCATATTCATTGGCCCCTTCATCGCCAGGTCGTGTCAGCCACCACAATTTCAAGAGCGCGGCTCCGATTGCGGCGGCGTAAAACAAGATCACCGTGGATTGCCCAATCACACGATCGACATCGCGCATCGTATCGCTGGGCGCGTCGGTGACATGGCCGATTAGCCCTGCCAGCCCCACGCTGATCAAAAACGCAACAAACCCCAGCAGCACCATGCATTCGGGCAACAGCGCCACCCAACCGGGGCGGCCCGTATCATGCATGCGGCGCCAGCCTGCGGCCAGCAGCGGAAAAAACGTCACAAAGCTCGCGATCATGGTGATCGGATGCTGTCCGGGCGTGTTCTCGGCGTCAAAGCCGAAAATCATCCCATCAAAGAGGCTGGCGGCCAGGCAGATCAGGGCACAGAACAAGGCAAACCACCAATATTCCGGGCGTGCAGCGCGGCCAGCCAGCGCAAAGTATTTGGTCAGGCAAGTGCGGATTGCGGTTGCAAATCCCATGTGGAAACCTCCCTGACCAGGGTTTTAATCAGCCGATGGCTTTCAGCACGGCTTCGCCGAGACCCGCAGGGCTATCGGCCACAACGATGCCAGCAGATTGCATGGCTTCGATCTTGTCTTCGGCACCGCCTTTGCCGCCGGCCACGATGGCACCGGCATGGCCCATGCGGCGGCCCGGAGGCGCCGTGCGGCCAGCGATAAAGCCCGCGGTGGGTTTCCAACGGCCTTTTTTCTTTTCATCGGCCAGGAATTGCGCCGCTTCTTCTTCTGCGGAGCCACCGATTTCACCGATCATGATGATGGATTCGGTTTCATCATCGGCCAGGAACCATTCCAGCACGTCGATATGCTCGGTGCCTTTGATCGGGTCGCCGCCGATGCCCACACAGGTGGACTGGCCCAGACCGGCTGCGGTGGTTTGTGCCACGGCTTCATAGGTCAGGGTACCCGAGCGGGAGACAACGCCCACAGAGCCACGCTTGTGGATATGGCCGGGCATGATGCCGATTTTGCACGCATCAGGCGTGATCACGCCAGGGCAGTTCGGGCCGATCAGGGTGGATTTGCTATCCACCAGGGCGCGCTTCACCTTCATCATGTCGAGCACCGGAATGCCCTCGGTGATGCAGACGATCAGTTCCATCTCGGCATCGATGGCCTCAAGGATAGAATCCGCGGCGAAGGGCGGCGGCACGTAGATCACCGAAGCATTGGCTTCGGTCACGGCTTTGGCTTCATGCACGCTGTCAAAGACCGGCAGGTCCAGATGGGTGTTGCCACCTTTGCCTGGGGTCACGCCCCCGACCATCTTGGTGCCGTAAGCGATGGCTTGTTCAGAGTGAAAGGTGCCCTGCGAGCCGGTGAAGCCCTGACAGATCACTTTGGTGTTTTCGTCGACGAGAACGGCCATATGTGGCCTCCTTCAAATCTTGTTCTTTGGCTGGCGCATGCGGTCATGCGCCAAGGGTTCCTTAGCCTTTGACAGCAGCGACGATTTTCTCGGCACCGTCTTTGAGGTTGTCAGCGGCAATGACGGAGAGGCCAGAGGTGTTGATGATCTCTTTGCCTTTTTCCACATTGGTACCTTCCAGGCGCACGACGAGCGGCACCTGCAGACCAACCTCTTTCACGGCCGCGATCACGCCTTCGGCGATCACGTCACAGCGCATGATGCCACCAAAGATGTTCACCAAGATGCCCTTTACGTTGGGGTCAGAGGTGATGATCTTGAAGGCTTCGGTCACTTTCTCTTTGGTGGCGCCGCCGCCAACATCAAGGAAGTTTGCAGGCTCGGAACCGTAAAGCTTGATGATGTCCATGGTCGCCATGGCCAGACCCGCGCCGTTCACCATGCAGCCGATCTCACCATCCAAAGCGATGTAGTTCAGATCGAATTTGGAAGCGGCGAGCTCTTTGGGGTCTTCCTCAGTCTCGTCGCGCAGCGCGGCGATATCGGGGTGACGGTAAACAGCGTTGCCATCAAAGCCCACTTTGGCGTCCAGCACCTTGAGGCTGCCCTCATCGGTGATGATCAGCGGGTTGATTTCCAGCATCTCCATATCCTTCTCGACGAAGGCTTTATAGAGAAGGCCCATCAGACCCACGCATTGCTTGACCTGCGCGCCGGTCAGACCCAGCGAGAAAGCGATGCGGCGGCCGTGGTAAGGCTGGTAGCCAGTGGCCGGATCCACGGAGAAGGACAGGATCTTCTCGGGGGTTGCCGCGGCAACCTCTTCGATATCCATGCCGCCTTCGGTGGAGCACACAAAGCTGATGCGCGAAGTTTGGCGATCCACCAGCAGAGCAAGGTAAAGCTCGCGCTCGATGCCCGAGCCATCTTCGATATAGATGCGGTTGACCTGCTTGCCCACGGGGCCGGTCTGATGCGTGACCAGCGTGCGGCCCAGCATTTTTGCGGCTTCATCGGCGGCCTCGGCCACGGATTTGGCAAGGCGTACGCCGCCTTTTTCGCCTGCTTCGGCTTCTTTAAAGCTGCCTTTGCCGCGGCCGCCTGCATGGATCTGGGCTTTCACGACCCAAAGTGGGCCTTCCAACTCGCCTGCAGCGGTTTTGGCTTCTTCAGCTTTGAGAACCACGCGCCCATCGGAAACCGGTGCACCGTATTCCCGCAGAAGCGCTTTTGCCTGGTATTCATGAATGTTCATGAAAACTGTCCCCTCCTGGTGATCGTTCCCTATGGTCTAACCACAATGATAAGGGGCTCTAGAAACGCCAAAAAGTCGCATTTGACATTTGAGGCACAAGTTTTTTGGTTTTGTGATCACACGCAGAAAATTTGTGATCACAAACGGAAAATCACGGGCTGTTTGAGATCTTCGCAAGACCGGATTTGGAAATAATGGGGCTGCGGCAATCGGCTTTGCGAATCACTCACAAAAAAACGGCCAGAGAGGACTCTGGCCGTTTTCCGGGATAGATCGGGCGAATTACGCCAGGGTTTCGTCGATGCCTTTGCAGGCCTCAACCAAGCCTTTCACCGCGTTGACCGAGTTGTCGAACATGTCTTGTTCTTCTTTGGTCAGCTTGATGTCGATGACTTTTTCGATGCCGCCAGCGCCGATGATTGTGGGCACACCCACATACATGTCGTTCAGGCCGAACTCGCCATCGCAATAGGCGGCGCAGGGCAGAACGCGCTTTTGGTCTTTCAGATAGGCTTCGGCCATCTCGATGGCGCTGGTGGCCGGGGCGTAATAGGCCGAGCCGGTTTTCAGCAGGCCAACGATCTCGGCGCCGCCGTCACGGGTGCGCTGCACGATCGCGTCCAGCTTCTCTTGGGTGGTCCAGCCCATATCCACCAGATCCGGCAGAGGAATACCGGCGACGGTGGAATAACGCACGGAAGGCACCATGGTGTCGCCATGACCGCCCAGCACGAATGCGGTGACGTCTTTCATGGACACGTCAAATTCGCTGGCCAGGAAGTGGCGGAAGCGGGCGCTGTCAAGCACACCGGCCATACCGCAGACTTTGTTATGGGGCAGGCCCGAAAACTCGCGCAGGGCCCATACCATGGCGTCCAGCGGGTTGGTGATGCAGATCACAAACGCATTCGGCGCGTGATCGCGGATGCCTTCCCCCACGGATTTCATGACTTTGAGGTTGATGCCCAGCAGGTCATCACGGCTCATGCCCGGCTTGCGGGGCACACCGGCGGTGACGATGCAGACATCTGCGCCAGCGATATCGGCGTAGTCAGTGGTGCCTTTCAGCGCCGCGTCAAACCCTTCGGAGGGACCGGATTCGGCAATATCAAGCGCCTTACCCTGAGGAAGCCCGTCAGCGATGTCGAAAATGATAACATCGCCGAGTTCTTTCATCGCAGCGAGATGCGCGAGCGTGCCGCCGATCTGTCCCGCACCGATGAGCGCAATTTTGGGTCGTGCCATGGTTTTTCACTCCGGTCCTTGGCTTTTGTTGCGCTTGGGGTAGAGCGATTAATACTATCGTGCAAGATAGGGACTGCGCGGCAAACGGAAGCAAAGCCGCGATCGGTGGGCAATTTCGGTCCTTGAGGGGGTGTATTATGTCTGCGTTGAAGGGTTTTGCCCGGGTTTTGGCCGTTTTTTGCACGATTTTCTTAGGGGGCTGCGCTGGCACGGAAGATGGCGGATCCGGCAGTGCCGCACCATCGGCTGGGGGAACTGGCGGGGACAGCACCGCTGAGCAACTCACCGCCTTGCAGGCCTCTTTTGCGGCGGGGGTCATCACTCGCGAAGACTATGACCGCCAACGCTATGTGATTTTGGCAGGCGGCGTTTAGGCCAGGGCCTTATATGTTTGACTAATTTGGCGCTAAAGCCCGGGCAGAGGTTTTCTTGGAACGCCCGGCCCGCAAGCTGCGTTGGTCTGTGCTGCCCCTGGCGACAACCCCAAGCGGGGGGGCAGAGTTGCTGGACGACGAGGCCGGGCTTATGCGTCTTCGCCCTTTTTCAACGGCTCGCGCAGTGTTTCAAAGGCTTGACCGCTGGCCATAAGGCAGGTTTTGCCCCCTGGCGTGGTAATGGTGATGGTCCAACTGCCGGTTTCTGGGCTGGCGAATAGCTCGACCAATGTGTTGTTGCCGCCAAGGCCCAGGCTTTGCCGGGTTTCCCCATATTTTTCATTGAGTTTACTCACCACCGCGTCGCGGGTGCCGCAATGGGCCGCGCTTTGGGCCAGGCCCGGATTTGCGCTGAGGGTGCAAAATCCTAAGGTCAGGGCCAGCCCTGTCGAAAATCGATACATGTCTTACCCTTTCATTTGGGCGCAGGGCCGCCTGGCCAGACCAAAGCCTGGCCCGCAAGGCACGCGCGTTTGGGTCTTGATCAAAGGGGGCGTCGCAAAACCGTTGAGAGCCCCGGAATTGCGCCTAGCCTGAGCGCACAGCCCCCAAATTCGGGTTAACGCGGCGTACGATTTCATCAAATGCGGGGCAAAAAGCGTCACGTCCTTGGGAAAGTTCTGACGATCTGTCATCTGGACGCTGCGCGCATGAGCAGGAATAACCCTGTGCCATGCAAGTGCAGCATTGAGGTTCAGAATCATGGATGATCGCGCACGGCCATTTCGGTCGGTTCTATATATCCCCGGCTCCAAAGAGCGGGCTTTGGAAAAAGCCAAGACTTTGGCGGTGGATTCGATAATCTTCGATCTCGAAGACGCCGTTTCCCCCGATGAGAAAGCCAATGCGCGGGTGTTGCTCGCCAAAACCCTGTCCGAGGGCGGCTATGGGGCGCGGTTCCAATTGGTCCGTATCAACGGGTTCGACACCGAATGGGGCGCCGCAGATTTCGACGCGATCGCCGCCATCGGCCCGCAAGCGATCTTGCTGCCCAAAGTGGGCTCGGCCGAAGATATCGCCGCTGTGGCGGAAATGCTTGATGGGCGTCCTGGCTGCAACCAAACCAAAATCTGGGCGATGATGGAAACCCCTGAGGGGATTTTGAACGCCGCCGCCATTGCCCGCGCGCCGCGCATGGGCGGGTTTGTCATGGGCACCAATGATCTGGCCAAGGAATTGATGTGCAAATTCCGCGCTGATCGCGAACCCATGCTGACCTCGCTTCAGCTCTGCCTTCTGGCCGCTCGCGCCGCAGGCATTGCCGTGGTTGATGGGGTGTATAACGCCTTTAAGGATGAAGAGGGTCTGCGCGCGGAATGCGAACAGGGCCGGGATATGGGCTTTGACGGCAAAACCTTGATCCATCCGGCGCAGGTGGCCGTGGCCAACGAGGTCTTCGCGCCCTCCGAAGCGGATGTAGATCTGGCGCGCCGTCAGATCGAGGCCTTTGCAGAAGCCAAAGCCCAAGGCCAAGGTGTTGCCGTGGTGGATGGCAAAATCGTGGAGAACCTCCATGTGGCCACTGCCGAGGCCACTTTGGCCAAGGCCGATGCCATCACCGCTTTGGCCGCTGAGGTCGCCTAATGGGGTGGGTCCTGCTGATTGCAGGTCTTGCGCTGTGGGTCGGGTCGCACACGTTTAAGCGGCTCCATCCGGCGCAACGCGCTGCCATGGGGGATAAGGCGAAAGCCTTTGTCGCCCTCGCCAATGTGCTGGCCATCGTTTTGATGGTGATCGGGTATCAGCAGGCCGCCTTTGTGACGGTCTGGTCGCCACCCGCCTTTTTCACCCATATCAACAACTTGTTGATGCTCATCGCGGTCTATTTCTTCTTTGCAGGCAGCGCCGGGGCAGGGATTGCCAGCAAAATTCGCCATCCCCAGCTGACCGGGTTCAAAACCTGGGCCTTTGCGCATTTGCTGGTGAATGGGGATCTGGCATCGATCCTGCTGTTTGGCGGGCTGTTGGGCTGGGCTGTCTGGCAGATGATCTTGATCAACCGCGCCGAGCCTGATTGGAGCCGCCCCACCGGCAAAGGCCTGGTTTTTGAGATCATTTATGGGGTTGTGGCGCTCGGGATCTATGTGGTGATCGGGCTGGCCCATAACTATCTGGGCGTTTGGCCCTTTGGATAAATAAGCGAGGATCTTATGGCGATACTCTACCGGTTTCTCACCGAAGATGACACGGCAGCTTTTTGCCATAAGGTTTCCGCCGCCCTAGAGGCAGGCTGGCAGCTTCAGGGCGATCCCAGCTATGCCTTTGATGCCGCGCGCGGGGTGATGCGCTGCGGTCAGGCGGTAACCAAACATGTGCCGGGCCATTACAGCCCGGATCTAAAACTCGGTGAGCAGTAAAGGAGGCCATCAATGGCCAAAACCAATCCGGGCCGGTTCTTTGAGGACTATCAACTGGGCCAAGTGATCGATCATGCGGTGCCGCGGACAGTCTCGGGCGGCGAACGGGCGCTGTATCACGCGCTCTATCCGGCGCGCCACGCGCTGTATTCCTCCGATGAGTTTGCCCGCAATTGCGGTCTGCCCGCCAGCCCGCTGGATGATATGGCTGCGTTCCACGTGGTGTTCGGCAAGACCGTGCCGGATGTGTCGCTGAACGCGGTGGCCAATCTGGGCTATGCCGAAGGGCGTTTCTTGCAGCCCGTTTATCCGGGCGACACCCTGCGCAGCACCTCTGAAGTGATCGGGCTAAAGCAGAACTCCAACGGTAAGACCGGGGTGGTTTATGTGCGCTCCAAAGGCTGGAACCAGCGCGATGAAGTGGTTCTGGATTATGTGCGTTGGGTGATGGTGCGCAAAAACAATCTCGATGCGCCTGCGCCGGACACCGTGCTGCCTGAGCTTTCCAAAGTCGTGGACCCGTCCACCCTGGCGATTCCCTCGGGGCTTGATTTCAGTAATTACGACTTCACCCTGGCGGGCGAGCCCCATCGCTGGGGCGATTACGAGATCGGCGAGACCATCGATCATGTGGATGGTGTGACGCTGGAAGAAGCCGAGCATATGATGGCCACGCGCCTGTGGCAGAACACGGCGAAAGTGCATTTCGATGCCACTTTCCGCCCCGATGGCCAGCGCTTGATCTATGGCGGTCATATCATCAGCCTGGCGCGCACGCTCAGCTTTAACGGTCTCGCCAATGCGCAGATGATCGTTGGTCTGAACGCTGGTGCCCATGCCAACCCGGCCTTCTCGGGTCTGACGGTCAAAGCCTGGTCGGAAGTGTTGGACAAGGCGGAAACCTCGGCACCGGGCGTTGGGGCGATCCGTCTGCGTTTGGTGGCGGTGAAAGCCGGGGCCGAGCCCTTCGCCCTGAAAGGCGAGGATGGTAAGTATCAGCCAGATGTGCTGCTCGATCTGGATTATTGGGCATTGATGCCAGTCTGATCTTGGATCTGCATGGGATGAAGCAATGGGGCAGCCTTTGGGCTGCCCTGTTTTTTTGCGCTGCGCTGCTGCAAGTGGGATTATCCTGATTTTAGGGAATGTGTTTACACCGATGACATCATCACGGCTTAGCCCTGTTCTCGCGCTCATTTGGGCGAAAGAAGGAGAGTAATGGTGCAAGACATCCTAAATCTGCTGCCGACGGTTTCGATGATCACCCTGGGGGTGATCTTTGTTCTAATCGTCCTGCAAGAGGCCGTGAACGGGTTTCACGATGCGGCCAATGCGGTGGCCACGGTGATTTATTCAAACTCGATGAAACCCTCGCATGCGATTTTGCTCTCAGCGGTGATGAATTTCCTGGGCGTGCTGCTCGGCGGGACGGCTGTGGCCTTTGGTCTGGTGTTTTTGCTGCCCAAAGACATGGTGGCGGGGATCAACACCATTCATGAAGCCTCGCTGATGCTGGCGCTGGTGCTCACGGCGGTGATCTGGAACCTGGCCACATGGTGGTATGGGATCCCAAACTCCACCACCCATACTTATATCGGCGCGGTGTTGGGGGTGTCTTTGGCCCATGCGGTTTTGGTGGGCACGCCGATTGCCGAGGCGATCAATTGGCACCAGGGCGAAAAGATCCTGCTGACATTGATTATCTCGCCGGTTTTTGGGTTCTTCTTGGCTTGGGTGCTTTATAAAGCCGTCAAGGCGGTGCTGCGCGATCCCGCGCTTTACGAGCCGCAGCAGCCCGGTGTGGTGCCGCCCAAAAGCGT
>JAOXSB010000270.1 GCA_025800345.1 Mangrovicoccus sp.
TCTTTTTGCCCGCGCAGGGCTTTGATCACCAAAGGCAGGGCCGCGAGCCCCGCCAACCCCAATAGGGGCAACAACACATGGGGCTCGAAAATGATGCCCAGATTTGGCGCCTCGCCTGCGGCAAAAACCTCGCCGAGCCCAGCCCCAACCGAGGTGTAGACAATCGCCCCAGGAATGATGCCCAGACAGGTTGAAATGGCGTAACGCGAAAGCGGCACCCCCACTAAAGCCGGCAGCAAATTGGCTACGAAAAACGGCACTACAGGCACGAGACGCATGAGGAACAGCATCTCCCATTGCGAGCGATCGATGCCCTCCTTGAGCCGTTTGATCGGGCCCGAGGCCCCATCCATGCGCGCTGCGAGCTGCGCCCCAAGCCCTGCCCGCGCCACCAAGAAGATGCCCATGGCCCCAAGGGTGGCTGCGGTGATGTTGAAAAGCACCCCTGGAAAGGTTGCGAATAAGAACCCGCCGGTCAGCGTGGCGATGGTGGCCCCTGGTAGACCAAAGCCCACCATAACCGCATAGGCGGTGATAAAGCCTGCCACCGTGAGCAGGTAATGCGCATCGCGCCAAGCCAGCAGCGTTTCCCGATGGGCGGCCAGAGCGGCGAAGTTCAGATGATCCTTCAGCGCATAGCCTCCGATCATCGCCACAGCGAGCACGATCACCAAAGGCAATCGTTTCAGCAAAGCATTGGGGTAGGATTGGCTCATCTGGCTCATCGGCGCGGCTCGGGTTAGGAC
>JAOXSB010000275.1 GCA_025800345.1 Mangrovicoccus sp.
TGGCAGGACTGGCTGGAGGACGAAGATGCCGATCAGGCGGGTGACTACGAAGCCCGTGATGAGCTGGACGCTCGGCGTGAGCTGCTGGCAGCCGCTCTTGAGGTGCTGAATGATCGTGAGAAGGACATCCTGACCCAGCGCCGCCTGATGGATCAGCCTGTGACGTTGGAAGAGCTTAGCACCCAATACAATGTCAGCCGCGAGCGTATCCGTCAGATCGAGGTCCGCGCGTTTGAGAAGCTGCAAAAGAAAATGCGCGATCTGGCCCGCGAGAAAGGCATGCTTGCGACCCGCTAGATCTGATGATCATACAGCCCGCAGACCATTGCGGGTTGTTTTTAAAAAATTTTGAAAAACAATCCGCTGTGACGGGTTTCTCATCCTCTTTTCATTGTGTGTTGACACTTGCCCCCGGTGCGTCTTGAGTCGGCGTCACAGCCAAATGGCGCGATCAGGGAGAGGGCGATGCAGAGACCGGTTCAATTTGGTGTTCTGGGGGCTGCCAAATTTGCGCGGCAATTTATGGCTCCGGCGATCCACGCGGCAGGCGGCGCGCGTTTGGCGGGGCTTGCAACCTCGTCAGCGACCAAGGCCGAGCCTTTCCAGGCCTTCTGCCCGGATCTGACGGTCTATCACAGCTACGAGGCGCTTCTGGATGATCCCGAGATCGAGGCGGTCTATATCCCTCTGCCAAATCACCTGCATGTGGAATGGAGCCTGAAGGCGCTGGATGCGGGCAAACATGTGCTGTGCGAAAAGCCGATGACGATGCAGGCGGCTGAGTTCGATGCTTTGATCGAAAAGCGCGATCAGACAGGCTTGCTGGCGGCTGAGGCCTATATGATCGTGCATCACCCTCAGTGGCAGTTTGTGCAGAAACTCATCGCCGATGG
>JAOXSB010000290.1 GCA_025800345.1 Mangrovicoccus sp.
CGGAATTCTTTATAGGTGGTAGAGCCCATGCAGCGCAGCTTACCGCCCTGAAGCGCAGGCTTCAGCAGGTTCGAGGCATCCATGGCCCCGCCTGAAGTGGCCCCTGCGCCGATCACTGTGTGGATCTCGTCGATAAAGAGCACCGCATCGGGATGGTCTTCAAGCTCGGACACCACCGCTTTGAGACGCTCTTCGAAATCACCGCGATAGCGCGTACCCGCCAGCAGCGCGCCCATATCCAACGAATAGATCGTGGCATTGGACAGAACTTCGGGGGTCTCGCCATTGACGATTTTGCGTGCCAGGCCTTCGGCGATAGCGGTTTTGCCCACGCCAGGATCGCCCACCAAAAGCGGGTTGTTCTTCCGACGGCGGCACAGCACCTGCACGCAGCGCTCCACCTCGCCATCACGGCCAATCAGCGGATCCACATCACCTTTGCGCGATTTCGCGTTCAGATCGACGCAGTATTTGGCCAGGGCCGATTCTTTACCATCGCCGCTTTCCACCGGCTGCGGCTCTTCCTCATATTCATTGGCCCCCTGCACCGGGCGCTGTTCTCCAAAGCTGGGATCTTTGGCCACCCCATGGGCAATGAAATTCACCGCGTCATAGCGGGTCATATCTTGTTCTTGCAGGAAGAAGGCTGCGTTGCTTTCGCGCTCGGCAAACATGGCGACCAAAACATTGGCTCCGGTCACCTCGGTACGGCCCGAGGATTGCACATGGATGGCAGCGCGCTGAATCACCCGTTGGAAGGCGGCTGTGGGCACAGCTTCGGACCCTTCCACATCGGTTTCTAAGGTCGAGAGTTCCTCATCGACGAATTCGACAAGGGTCTTGCGCAGGGAATCAAGATCAACGCCGCAAGCCTGCATCACTTTCGCCGCATTGGGTTCATCAATCAAAGCGAGCAAGAGATGCTCCAGCGTGGCGAGCTCATGGCGCCGGGTATTGGCCAATGCCAGGGCTGCGTGGATTGCCTGCTCAAGCGTGTTCGAGAATGAAGGCACGTGAGGTGCTCCTTCTGATTGGGGCCGGACGGGACAGTGCCCATTCCAACCGTGGCCTCGTCTTATTAACAGTCGGTGTTCCCGCGGCGTCTTCAAGTGTTTTTTCTTCAAATTCTTTGGCGCAAGAACTTGGCACACTCCGGCTTACGGGGCCGACTGAGCTTGGACGCCACATTAAGCAGCAGCGCCCATTTTTTCATCAAAAGCTGTCTTTCTGCCGACGAATCTGGGCAAAAACCTCGGTATCTGAGGCGTTTTCGAGCCCCAAAGCCGCTTTGACAGAGGCCTCCCCCGCCCGCAAAAATGGGTTTGTGGCCAGCTCTTCTCCTAAGGAAACGGGCACCGTGGGCAAATCTTTGGCACGCGCGGTCTCGATCGCTTGGCAGCGCGTTTGCAGGGCCGCGTTCTCGGGCTCGATGGTCAAAGCAAAGAGGCCATTGGCCTGACTATATTCATGACCAGAACAAATCAGCGTCTCTGGCGGCAATTGCGCAAAGCTCGACAGGGTTTCCCACATTTGCGCAGGGGTGCCTTCGAACAAACGTCCACAGCCCAAGGCCATCAAGCTGTCGCCAGAACATAAAATGCCGCTTTTGGGAAAATGATACGCGATATGGCCCAGCGTATGACCCGACGCGTCCAGAATCATCGCGGTCTCGCCCCCCAATTCGATCACATCCCCGGCCAGCACCGCGTTATCGAGCTGTGGCAAACGGTGATCATCAGCGGCCGCGCCGGTGACGCGCGCGCCGGTGGCTGCCCGCAGTTTGTCCACATCTCCCACATGATCATGGTGATGATGGGTGATCAAAATATCGCTCAGGCTCCAGCCGCGCTCTGCAAGCGCCGCTTGAATCGGCGCGGCCTCGGGCACATCAATGACCGCCACCGCGCCGCTTTTGGGCTCATGCAGCAAATAGGCGTAATTGTCGTTGAGACAGGGGACGGTCACGAGATCAAGGGGCATAGCAATCCTGTGGGATATATCTAAGGTGAGCAGGAGCAGCGCCGAGGCACTAGGGAATTTCCATGCATATAGATGTATGCGATTTGCGCGACTTCTACTACCGCACGGGGCTGGGCCGTGCCGCGCAGCGGGCCATTCGGGCGCAAATGCTCGCGCTATGGCCCGAAGCTAAGGCCCAAACCGTGGTGGGGTTTGGCTTTGCCGCGCCCTTGCTGCGCCCCTATTTGGGTCAAGCCCGGCGCATGGTGGCATTGATGCCTGGCCAACAAGGGGTGATGCATTGGCCCGCGGGCCAGCCAAATATCAGCGTGTTAAGCGATGAGCTGTGGTGGCCGCTGCAAACCGGCATGGCCGATAAGCTTGTGATGATGCATGGGCTGGAAAATTGCGACAACACCCCGGCCTTGCTGGATGAAGCCGCGCGGGTGCTTGGCCCCGGCGGGCGAGCATTGTTTATTGTGCCCAATCGCGGCGGGATCTGGGCGCGCAGCGATCAAACCCCGTTCGGGTCAGGCCATCCTTATACATTAGGTCAGCTTGATGCGCTGCTCACCGCCCATGGGTTTCAAAGCGAGCGCCATGCGGTGGCCCTATTTCAACCCCCTTCCCATCGCCGGTTCTGGCTGAAATCCGGCCCGCTTTGGGAACGTGTTGGGCAAAAACTCTCTAACCGCTATGCGGGCGGTGTATTGCTTTTGGAAGCCTCTCGCCAATTGTTCCGACCACGAGGCACCCCGGCCACCGAAACCCAACGCATCCCGCTGCGGGTGTTAGAAGGGGTGCCGCAAACCGCCCGAAATGCCGCCCCCGACCGCAGCGCAAAACCGAGCTAAGCAAAGCGGAATCTGGCCAGTTAGGCTGCTTTCAAGCATACGTTCCGATTTTTTGGACAATCAGACGGATTCATACGCAAGATTCGTACAATTTCCATGCTTTCAAGGAAATACCCTGCGTTGGCCACGGGGTTCATAGGGTCGCACCCTCGCTAAATCCTTTATTCGAAAGGAATTGCCGCAGTGCCAAGTCAGTATGTGCGGTTGCTTGGACATATCTGCTTTGCTAGACGATGTGCGATTTAGCAGCCTCGGGTCTCGGGTGCTGTAACGACCGCCCGCTTTTTCATTGGTGCAGATCGCTGCACGGTGCGACAGCGGGCCAAAGATCGGAAGGGTGGACGTGTCCGAACCAGCTTCGATTTCCGCAGGCATCGCCGAACGCTATGCGACGGCTGTCTTTGATTTGGTGCAAGAGGGGGGGCAACTCCCACAACTCGAGGCGGATCTGGGCGTGTTGGAAGACGCCTTGGCCCAAAGCAGCGAGCTGAACGCGCTGGTCTCTTCGCCAATCTACAGTCGCGAAGAGCAAGGCGCTGCAATTACCGGCATCGCAACCAAAGCCGGCCTCTCGCCGGTGATCACCAACACATTGGGCCTTATGGCCTCTAATCGGCGTCTGTTCGTGCTGCCTCAATTGATTGAGATCCTGCGCGGCAAAATCGCCGATGAAAAAGGCGAGGTCAGCGCTGAGGTGATCTCGGCCGCGCCTTTGAGCGACGCGCAAACCGCCAGCTTGGCGGAGACCCTGCGCAATAAGATCGGGAAAACCGTGACTTTGAAAACGACCGTCGATGCAAGCCTTATTGGCGGTCTGATCGTTAAGGTGGGCTCGCAGATGATCGATACTTCGATCGCCTCCAAGCTCGCAAACCTCCAGAATTCAATGAAAGAGGTCGGATAAATGGGAATCCAGGCAGCCGAAATATCTGCGATCCTGAAAGAGCAGATCCAGAACTTCGGGCAAGAGGCGCAAGTCGCCGAAGTTGGCCGGGTGCTGAGCGTCGGTGATGGTATCGCCCGCGTTTATGGCCTCGATAACATTCAGGCAGGCGAGATGGTCGAATTCCCCGGTGGCATCCGGGGCATGGCGTTGAACCTTGAAGCCGACAATGTCGGTGTGGTGATCTTCGGCACCGACCGCGACATCAAAGAAGGCGACACTGTTAAGCGCACCAACTCCATCGTGGACGTGCCCTGCGGCGACGGTCTGTTGGGCCGCGTTGTGGACGCGCTTGGCAACCCGCTTGACGGCAAAGGCCCGGTGACCTTCACCGAGCGCCGCGTGGCCGACGTAAAAGCCCCTGGCATCATGCCGCGGAAATCCGTGCATGAGCCCATGGCCACTGGCCTGAAATCTGTGGACGCCATGATCCCGATCGGCCGCGGCCAGCGGGAGCTGATCATTGGTGACCGTCAGACCGGTAAAACCGCTGTGGCGCTGGACACCATTCTGAACCAGAAGGTCTATAACGAGGCCGCTGGGGATGATGAAAACAAAAAACTGTACTGTGTGTATGTTGCTGTGGGCCAAAAGCGCTCCACCGTGGCACAGTTGGTGAAAAAGCTCGAGGAAACCGGCGCGATGGAATATTCCATCGTTGTGGCCGCAACCGCCTCGGACCCGGCCCCGATGCAGTATCTGGCACCTTACGCGGCAACCGCCATGGGCGAGTATTTCCGCGACAATGGCCGCCACGCTGTGATGATCTATGACGATCTGTCCAAACAGGCCGTTGCGTATCGTCAGATGTCGCTGTTGCTGCGCCGTCCTCCTGGGCGTGAAGCCTATCCTGGTGACGTTTTCTACCTGCACTCCCGTCTGCTGGAGCGTTCGGCGAAACTGAACGAAGACAATGGGGCTGGCTCGCTGACCGCGCTGCCGATCATTGAAACCCAGGGCGGCGACGTTTCGGCCTTTATTCCGACCAATGTGATCTCGATCACCGATGGTCAGATCTTCTTGGAAACCGAGCTGTTCTATCAAGGTATCCGCCCTGCTGTGAACACTGGTCTGTCGGTGTCGCGTGTGGGCTCCTCGGCTCAGACCAACTCCATGAAATCGGTCGCTGGCCCGGTGAAACTGGAGCTGGCTCAGTATCGTGAAATGGCGGCCTTTGCGCAGTTCGGCTCCGATCTGGATGCCGCCACCCAAAAACTGCTGAACCGCGGTGCGCGTCTGACCGAGCTGATGAAACAGCCTCAGTATTCGCCGCTGACCAATGCGGAAATCGTCTGCGTCATCTATGCTGGCACCAAAGGTTATCTTGATGACCTGCCAGTGGGCGATGTGGGCCGCTATGAGCAAGGCCTGGTGTCCTTCCTGCGCAACCAGAAGGCAGACCTGCTTGATTACCTCACCACGGAAGACCCGAAGATCAAAGGGGAAGCCGAGGACAAGGTGAAGGCGGCGCTCGACGAGTTCTCCGCAGGCTTCGCGTAAGGCCGGGAGGGAGAGGAGAGCTCCATGCCCAGTCTCAAGGACCTAAAAACACGGATCGACAGTGTCAAATCGACACGAAAGATCACCAAAGCAATGCAGATGGTCGCGGCGGCAAAACTCCGCCGCGCCCAGGAAGCTGCCGAAGCCGCACGCCCCTATACCGAGCGTTTCAACGCGGTTCTGGGCGGGTTGGCTGCCTCTGTTGGCGGATCGGACAGCGCGCCGAAACTGCTTAGCGGAACCGGCAGCGATCAGGTGCAACTGCTTGTCGTGATGACCTCGGAACGGGGTCTTTGCGGCGGCTTTAACACGTCGATCGTGAAACTGGCCAAAGCCCGCGCCGCGGAGCTGATCGCCAATGGCAAGACCGTGAAAATTCTGACCGTGGGCAAAAAAGGCCGCGAGCAGATGAAGCGCGAGTTCGAAGACCAGTTGATCGGCCATGTGGATCTGTCCGAGGTCAAGCGTCTGGGCTATAATAATGCTCAAGACATCGCCAAGGATCTGCTGTCGCGCTTTGACACTGGCGAGTTCGACGTCTGCACCATCTTCTTCAACACGTTCAAAAGCGTGATCAGCCAAGTGCCTACCGCACAGCAGATCATTCCCGCGAGCTTTGAAGAGGCGGAAGGCGAAAGCCCGCTTTACGATTATGAGCCCAGCGAAGAAGGCATTCTTGCCGATCTTCTGCCGCGCGGTGTCGCCACCCAGATCTTTGCGGCTTTGCTGGAAAACGCAGCTTCCGAGCAAGGTGCCCGGATGTCGGCCATGGACAACGCCACGCGCAATGCCGGCGACATGATCGACAAGCTGACCATCGAGTTCAACCGCTCACGTCAGGCCGTGATCACCAACGAACTCATCGAAATTATTTCGGGCGCCGAGGCGCTCTAACGGAACCGGAGACCAATAATGGCAAACTCACAAGGCAAAGTGACCCAGGTCATCGGCGCCGTCGTCGACGTTCAATTCGACGACCACCTCCCGGCGATCCTGAACTCACTCGTTACGGATAACAACGGCAAGAAACTGGTGCTCGAAGTGGCCCAGCACCTTGGCGAGGGCACCGTGCGCACCATCGCGATGGACGCCACCGAAGGCCTCGTCCGCGGCACTGCCGTGGAAGACACTGGCGGCCCCATCACCATTCCCGTGGGCAACGCGACCCTGGGCCGTATCCTCAACGTGATCGGCGAGCCCGTGGACGAAGGCGGACCGGTGGAAGCCGTTGAAACCCGCGCTATCCACCAGCCCGCCCCGGAATTCGCGGAACAGGCCACTGAGTCTGAAATCCTGGTGACCGGCATCAAGGTGATCGACCTGCTCGCCCCCTACGCTAAGGGTGGTAAAATCGGCCTCTTCGGGGGTGCCGGTGTGGGCAAGACGGTTCTCATCATGGAACTGATCAACAACATCGCAAAAGTGCACTCGGGCTTTTCCGTGTTCGCAGGTGTTGGGGAACGGACCCGTGAAGGGAACGACCTTTATCACGAGATGATCGAATCCAACGTGATCAAGCCCGACAACCTGTCCGAAAGCCAGGTGGCCCTGGTTTACGGTCAGATGAACGAACCTCCCGGAGCTCGTGCCCGTGTTGCTCTGACCGGTCTGACCCTGGCCGAGCAGTTCCGCGACCAGTCCGGCACCGATGTTCTGTTCTTCGTGGACAACATCTTCCGCTTTACCCAGGCGGGTTCCGAGGTGTCGGCGCTGTTGGGCCGTATTCCTTCGGCGGTGGGCTATCAGCCGACCCTGGCCACCGATATGGGCGCGATGCAGGAACGCATCACCTCCACCAAAGGCGGCTCGATCACGTCGATCCAAGCGGTTTACGTGCCTGCGGATGACTTGACCGACCCCGCACCGGCCACCACCTTTGCTCACCTTGACGCCACCACCGTTCTGTCGCGTGCGATCTCTGAGCTGGGCATCTACCCGGCTGTGGACCCGCTCGACAGCTCCTCGCGCTTGATGGATCCTGCAATCCTGGGGGAAGAGCATTACGGCGTGGCCCGCGAAGTGCAGGGGATCCTGCAGCGCTATAAATCGCTGCAAGACATCATCGCAATTCTCGGGATGGACGAACTTTCCGAAGAGGATAAGCTGACCGTGGCCCGCGCCCGGAAAATCCAGCGTTTCCTCAGCCAGCCCTTTGATGTGGCGAAAGTCTTCACTGGCTCTGACGGCGTTCAGGTGCCGCTGGAAAAAACCATCGCTTCCTTCAAGGCTGTGGTTGCTGGCGAATATGATCACCTGCCCGAAGCCGCCTTCTACATGGTTGGCGATATCGATGAAGTGATCGCCAAGGCCGAGAAAATGGCCGCTGAGGCCGCGTAAGGATCAGATGAATGGCTGATACCATGCAATTTGACCTGGTTTCGCCGGAGCGGGCTTTGGCCTCGCTCCAAGCGAACTCGGTCCAGATCCCCGGCGCTGAGGGTGATATGACGGCCATGCCTATGCATGCGCCCACCATCACCACCCTGCGCCCGGGTCTGCTCAGCGTGACGGGCCCGGAAGGTACGGAAACCTATGCGGTAACCGGCGGTTTCGCCGAGATCACCGCAGAGGGCACCACCGTACTGGCCGAGCGCGCCTATTCTGTGGATGCCGAAGGCAAACAGGCGATCGAAGATCACCTGGCCGAGGCCCGCGCAGCGGCGGAAAGCGCCCTGCCCGAGCATAAGGACACCGCCAATAAACTGGTGGCGGATTTCGCGCATCTGCTGGAGACCATGGTCTAAAGGACCACGCCCTAGCAAAGATGAAAAAACGCGCTCGCAGATTTGCGGGCGCGTTTTTCGTTGCGGCAAGAGGCGGAGCGCAAAGCCCTCCGCCAAAATCGCTTATGCTTGAGGGTAGAAGCCCTCATAGATCGGCAGCAAAGTCTCGCGATCAAATAGCGAGGACACGCTGGTGCCGCTCCAAATATTCAGGATGGATTGGGCAAAGATCGGCGCGGTGGGCACGATCCGGATATTTGGCGCATTGCGCACATGATCGGTCGGCTGGATCGTGTCGGTGATCACCAAGCTTTTCATTTGGCTATTGCTCACGCGCTCTACCGCCGGGCCAGACATCACCCCGTGAGAGATATAAGAATGCACCTCGGTGGCACCTGCATCGATGAGCACATCAGCGGCTTTGCACAAAGTGCCGGCGGTGTCGCAAAGATCGTCCACGATTAAACAAGTCTTGCCGGTCACATCCCCGATCACGGTCATTTCCGCAACCTCACCGGGTTTCTCCCGGCGCTTATCCACGATGGCCAGGGGCGAATGGATGCGGGTTGCCAGCTCGCGCGCGCGGGCCACACCGCCCACATCAGGCGAGACCACCATCAACTCATCCATGCGGCCTTTGAACTGATGTTCGATATCCAAGGCAAAGATTGGCGAGGCGTAAAGGTTATCCACGGGAATATCGAAAAACCCTTGGATCTGGGCCGCGTGCAGATCCATGGTCAGGATCCGCTCGATCCCCGCCTCTGTCAGCAAATTCGCCACCAGTTTCGCGGAAATCGGGGTGCGTGCCTTGGTGCGGCGATCTTGGCGGGCATAGCCAAAATAGGGAATCACCGCTGTGATCCGCGCCGCAGAAGACCGGCGCAGGGCGTCTGCGATGATCAGCAATTCCATCAAATTGTCATTGGCCGGGTTCGATGTGGGCTGGACGATATAGACATCCTCGCCGCGCACATTCTCGAACATCTCCACGAAGATCTCTTGGTCGTTGAAACGCTCGACACGGGCATCCACCAGGCCAACAGCCATGCCACGATGCAGCGACATACGTCGCGCAACCGCTTCGGCCAATGGCTTATTGGCATTTCCCGAAATGAGCTTTGGTTCAGTGATGGATGCCATGATCCCAATTCCCGCAAGTTTGCGCCGTTCACACGGCCTTTACACACCGATTATCATCGCCCCATGCTAGCGCAACCGCCATGGGAGGGAGGTTCGCAGAAGTGACGCAGATAGACTACTATTTCTCGACGATTTCGCCATTCACCTATCTGGCCCAAGATAGGCTTGAGCAAATCGCCGCCAGGCATCAGGCCGAGATCGCATATAAACCGCTTGATATCACGACGCTTTTCACGCGAACGGGTGGGCAGCCCCTGCCCCAACGCCATGAAAGCCGCAAAGCTTACCGGCTTCAGGAATTACGTCGCGGCGCGAAGCGTGCCGGTGTTGCGCTCAATATGCCAGCGGCCCATTGGCCAACCAACGCCGCCCCCAGTGCCTATGCAATCATCGCCGCAAGCCGCGCGGGCGGCGGCGATCTTGGCGCATTGGTCCAAGCGATTCTAAAAGCCTGTTTTGCCGATGAAAAAGACGTGGCCGATGACAAGGTGATCAGAGATTGCCTCGCCCAGACAGGGTTCGACCCGGCCCTGGCCGATAAGGGCATGCTGGCCTCGGCAGAGGCCTATGGCAATAATCTAGAAGAAGCTGTGTCTCGCGGGGTGTTCGGCGCGCCATTTTATATTGTGGGCGAGGAAAAATTCTGGGGCCATGACCGGTTAGAGACGCTTGATTGGCACCTCTCTGGCGAGCCTTAAGGCTCAGCTTTCAAACAATGCCAAAAACGCCTCGCGATCTGATTGCGAGGCGGACCAATCGCAGACCATGCGGGCGGTGAGCATTTCGCTCGGATCTTGCCCTTCCAGCGCACCCTCCCACAGATAATAGGCGGCCCCGGCAGCATGCAGGCGCTGATGCAGATGGCGCGGCCAGCGCGCAAATAGCGTATTGATCACCGGCGCATGGGACAGCTCGACCTGGCCTGTGGCCTCAAGCCCCTTTGCCAGGGCGGCACAAGCGGCATTGGCTTTGGCGGCCATATCAAGCCAAAGATCATCTTTGAGATAGGCCAGCATTTGCGCCGCGAAATAGCGCTGTTTCGAGATCAAATGCCCGGCCCGTTTGCGGCGCAGTTCAAACTCCCAAGCTTTTGAGGGATCGAAAAACACCACTGCTTCGACCCCCATCAGGCCGTTTTTGGTGCCGCCAAAGCTGAGCGCATCCACACCCAGTTTCCAGCTCATTTCCGCTGGCGCGCAATTTTGCGCCACTAAGGCATTGGCAAAACGCGCACCATCAAGATGCACAGGCAGATCAAAGCTGCGCGCCACATCGCAAAGCGCCCCAAGCTGATCAAGACTATAGGCGGTGCCGCGTTCGCTGCCTTGGGTGATGGAGACCGGACCGCGCTGCACCCCATGCACGCTGCCTTGCGCTTGGGCCGCAATCACCACCCGCAGATCCTGCGCCGACATCAAAGCTTGCGGCGAAGGCACCAGGCTTAGTTTCGCGCCCCCAGCGAAAAACTCTGGCGCGCCGCATTCATCCTCATGGATATGAGCCAGCTCTGTACAATAGATCGTCTGCCAAGGCTGACACAGGGAAGCCAGGGCCAACGCATTGGCCGCCGTGCCCGTGCCAAGCAGAAAAACCGCCGCCTCAGGGGCTTCGAACACCTCGCGGATCGCAGCCACTGTTTGAACTGTCAGATCATCAGCCCCATAAGGCATGGCATAGCCATGATTGGCCGCAAGCATCGCCTCCATCACGGCAGGATGGATGGGCCCCGCATTGTCAGAAGCATAACGCATTACAGATCCTCGATAATGTAATCTTCCCAGTCCTCTTCCGAGAGGCTGGCCTCGCTAACGCACCAGCCCTGCACCGAGAACCCCGCTTCATGGGTGCTGTC
>JAOXSB010000029.1 GCA_025800345.1 Mangrovicoccus sp.
GGCGCGGACGATACCGGGATAGGCTAGATCCTCGGCCAGGGCCGCAAGGCTGGCGCTTTCCACCCCAGGCCGCGCCCGTGCCGCTGCCAAAACCCGGCCAAAGCTCGCAGGCTCTGTGTCGGGCGGGCCAAAGCGTTCGGCAATCTCAGCGGCGGCCCAATCGGGGCTTTGATCGCTGTGGCAGCTGGTGCAGGCATCGGGCGCGCCGGTTTGTGCGTTCAGATCCGGGCGAGGAACGCGGAAACTGTGATCGGCGCGCCAATCATTGCCCATATAGACCTGTTCCATCATATGGCAGCTTTTGCATTGGGCACCATCGCTGCCCTGAGGGTGAAAATGATGGCTGGGATCATCATAAAGCCCAGCGGCCCCGCCGAAATCTGCGTGCCCTTCGGGGCTATGGCATTGGGTGCAAACCCCATTGCCTGGCGCGCGCAGGCTGGCGCTATGGGGCTCGTGGCAATTGTTGCAACTGACCCCTGCCATATGCATTTTCGATTGTAGGAACGATCCGGTGACATAGACTTCGTCCAGGATCTGCCCATCAGCATGATAAAGCCCCTGACGTAGGGCGGCCATGCGGTAATTGTCATGATAGGCGCTGCCCGGCATTGGAGAGCCATCGCCAAAGGCTTCGCGCCGGGAATGGCAACCGGCGCAGCCATCCATCCAAGCCTCGGG
>JAOXSB010000312.1 GCA_025800345.1 Mangrovicoccus sp.
CGCAGATCCTAGATGCGCAAAAACCTGCTCCGACAGCGCCGGCACCGCCCGGGAAAATATCCCTGCATCTTTTGCGCCGCAGCAGGATTTATCCCTTCGTTCTGCCCCCGGCGCCACGGCGAGCACCGCCCCAGAGACAAAGCCTTAAGACGCTCAAAGCGCATGAGCACAGCGAGCAGAAATTGCAAGCGCTGACCGGCTGCACCGCGCGCAAGCTGGACATTCTGTATCTGGCGGGCAGCCGCGGCGGCGGAATGCATGAAATGATGCAGCAAAACGCCAAGGGTTGGGTGGTGCAGATCCTCACCCTGCTGGCCCCGGCCCTGGCTTCGGGGGTTTTGGCGCTGTTTAGCTAGCCGCGTTTGCCCGGCGGGCATTGCGCGCCCGTTCGCTGGCGGATTTGAGCTGGCCGCAAGCTGCCATAATATCCTCGCCGCGCGGGGTCCGGATCGGGGCCGCATAGCCTGCCTTATAGATAATATCGGCAAAGCGTTCGATCCGCGCCCAATCGGAGCGCTGATAGGGCGAGCCCGGCCATTCATTGAAGGGGATCAAATTGATCTTGGCCGGAATGCCTTTGATCAAACGCAGCAAACGGCGGGCATCCTCATCGCTGTCGTTAACGTCTTTGAGCATCACATATTCAAAGGTGATCCGCTCTGAATTGCTGAGCTTGGGATAAGCGCGCAGCGCATCGAGCAGCTCGGCAATGGGCCATTTTTTGTTGATCGGCACCAGCTTATCACGCACCGGATCGGTGGTGGCGTGAAAGCTAATGGCCAGCATACAGCCGATTTCCTCGGCGGTGCGGGCAATCTCGGGCACCACCCCCGATGTGGACAGGGTGATCCGCCGCCGGGATAGGGAAATCCCTTCGCCATCCATGGCGATCAGCATGGCATCGCGCACTGCGTCGAAATTATAAAGCGGCTCGCCCATGCCCATCAGCACGATATTGCTGAGCAAACGGGTTTCATTTTTCGGCGCGCGCCCCGGTTCGGGCCATTCCCCCAGATCATCCCGAGCCACCATCACCTGGCCGATGATTTCCGCCGCGGTGAGATTGCGCACCAGTTTCTGGGTGCCCGTATGGCAAAAGGAACAGGTCAAGGTGCAGCCCACCTGCGAGCTGATGCACAGCGTGCCGCGATCGGCTTCGGGGATGTAAACGGTTTCCACCTCATGCCCGCCTTCGATCCGCACCAGATATTTGCGGGTACCATCGGCACTGACCTGGCGGCTGGTCACTTCTGGCAAGCGAATCTCAAAGCTCTCCGCCAGTTGAACGCGATAGGCTTTGGCCAGATTGGTCATCTGCGCGAAATCGCGCACGCCTTTTTGGTAGATCCACTGCCACAGCTGATCGACCCGCATTTTCGCCTGTTTTTCCGGCGTGCCCGCCGCAATCAATGCCTCGCGCAATTGCGGACGGGTCAAACCCACAAGATTAACCTTCTCCGCCGCCGGGGTTTGGCGCGGTAGGGTCATCACATCTTGGGTGATCGGGGCTGTGGGCTCGATGGTCATGGCTTGGATCGATCTGTTGGGAAGCGCCCACCCATACACGATCCCGGCCCTGTTGAAAACAGCGCCGTTAAAGGCGGCTCCGGCGCTGTATCACGCCGGACACCGATAATCATTATTGCCCGCGGTTACGAGCCGCAGCGTTTGGCCGCGTCTTCCACAGCCGCGGTAAAGCCCATGAGCGAGAAGCGATCCGTGGTCTCGGTGCCCCGTTGAGAGACCCCCACAACCGTGGCTTGCGCACCGCGTTTCATGGCAGCGGCAATCCGGCGATCCTCTTCAGGAGAATTGGCCCAAGCGGTTTCCCCATCCGTGAAAAGCTGGAATTCGCTATCACCGATTTTCAGTTTCACCGTGGAGCCTTCTTTGAACGGATAACCGCCCAAGAAAGAGACCTCGCCCATCTGTTCCGTGCCCGGCCAGAAAGAGACGAAGAGCAAAATATCCCCGCGGCGCACGGCCACGACATTACCGCCGCGGCGGGCGATGCTTTCGGTGGGGACAGAAACCACCCAGCATTGTTCGCGGTTATCACCTTCGAAAATGCTCCAATCGGACTGCGCGCCCACGCGATTGGACGTTTCTTGCGCGCCCACGCTGGTAGCCGCACAAAACCCCGCGAAGAAAATCGCAGCGGCATACCGGACACCGTGGCGTACGGTTTTATGCATCATTCTGGTTCCCTCCAGAAAACCTGTGTCAGGAAATCACGGTCTTGCCTCTGCTGGGCGCACCGCATTCCATTGCCTCGCCGTTACTATGGGGGAAAATAACACGGCACGAAAGGTCCGCCCCCATCAAATCCCCGCAATTTATGGGCTTGCCCTAGCGCCATGGGGCGGTTGTCACATGGCTGCAACAGCCTTGGGGCAGCTTGAGCCAAACGCGTAAGGAATAATCACATGGAAAAGCGCCTAGCTTGGATTGCCGCCCTAATGTTATCCCCGCTGCTCAGCGCCGCCGCACCCGCCCAGGAGCCAAGCCAATTGCGTATCGCCACCTATAATGCCGCGCTTAATCGCGACAGCGCGGGCGCGCTCATCGCTGATCTAGAGGGCGGGCAAGACGCCCAAGCCCAGAAGATCGCGCAGATTATTCAATGGATCCGGCCAGATATCTTGCTGCTCAATGAAATTGACCAAGACCAAGAAAGCCGCGCCGCGCAGATCTTTCACGAGCGTTATCTAAACCAGGGCCAAGCCGGGGGCGATCCAATCCACTATCCCCATATTTATATGCCGCCAGTGAATACCGGGATTGATTCGGGCTTTGATCTGGATGGCGATGGGCGTTTGGGCGGGCCTGGGGATGCTTGGGGCTATGGCGCCTTTCCCGGCCAATACGGTTTTGCGGTGTTTTCCCGTCTGCCGCTGGAT
>JAOXSB010000319.1 GCA_025800345.1 Mangrovicoccus sp.
CTCGCTGCGCAGCCGATCCAGGGTTTCCCGCGCATCCCCATCCAAAGCGCTTTCGCGCTCTGCATCCGCATCGATTTGCCCCAAACGCGCCTGAAGATCGGCGATCTGCGCCTGGGCGCTGTCGCTGCGGGCCCGCAGCCCATCCCGCTCTACCAGAGTTTTTTGCAACACCGCCGCAGCGATGCTGGCTTCTTCGCGGGCCGGGGGCAGTGCCGCTTCGGCTGCCTCCACCGCTTGACGGGCCGCCTGCGCCACGCGATCCGCCGCTCCAAGCCCGGATTGCAAATCGTTCAGCGCGGCCCGGGCGCGATCTTGCAATTCCGCGGCCTCTTGCCAGCGCAGCACCAATAGCAGCGCCTCAGACGCCCGCAGATCCGCGCCAATCGCCCGATAGCGTGCCGCTTGTTTGGCCTGGCGGCTCAGCTGGCCCAATTGGTTCTGCAATTGCTCAAGCACATCATCAAGCCGTGCCAGATTGGCTTCGCTAGATTTCAGCTTGAGCTCAGCCTCATGGCGCCGCTGATAGAGCCCGGAAATCCCCGCCGCCTCTTCGAGAATACGCCGCCGAGCTTTGGGCTTGGCATTGATCAGTTCCGAAATCTGCCCCTGACGCACCAGCGAGGGGGAATGCGCCCCCGTGGAAGCATCGGCAAATAGCAATTGCACATCCCGCGCCCGCACATCTTTGCTGTTCACCTTATAGGCCGAGCCCGCATCCCGGGTGATCCGGCGGGTGATGTCCAGCAGATCACTTTCGTTGAACGCCGCAGGGGCCCGGCGCTCGCCATTGTCGATATTGAGCGAAACTTCGGCGAAATTGCGCGCCGGGCGGCTGGCGGCCCCGGCGAAAATCACATCTTCCATACCGCCGCCCCGCATGGCCGAAGCGCGGTTTTCGCCCATCACCCAACGCAACGCTTCTAGCAGATTCGACTTGCCGCACCCATTGGGGCCGACCACCCCCGTCAATCCATCAGCGATCACCAGTTCGGTGGGATCGACGAAGCTTTTGAATCCGTTGAGTCGCAGGCGGGTGAAATGCAAGAAGAGCTCTCCTCTCAGATAGGCATGGGCTGACGAAAACAGGCGATACTGGGCGAATTCCGGATGAGCCTGCCATATGTCGTGGGCAGCGCGCAAGAACCAGCATCATCTAGGGGAGCCCTGGGCATGCGCAATCTGATTTGACCCGGATCTTTCGGCACGGCATACCGCTCCTGACGCTCCGCGCGTTGCACTGACCGCTTGCGACCCCGCCGCTGCCCATCGAAAGGTTTCCGCCCATGGCACAAAAGATCCCCGCCACCGTCGTGACCGGTTTTCTGGGTTCGGGTAAGACCACATTGATCCGCAATATGCTGGCCCAGGCCAATGGCCGCCGGATCGCGCTGATCATCAATGAATTTGGCGATCTGGGCGTGGATGGCGAAATCTTAAAAGGCTGCGGCGATGAGGCCTGCAAAGAAGAAGACGTGGTCGAGCTGTCCAATGGCTGCATTTGCTGCACCGTGGCCGATGATTTCATCCCCACTTTGGAAAAGCTGCTAGAGCGGGGAAGCCCCCCAGATCACATCGTGATCGAAACTTCGGGCCTTGCCCTGCCGCAGCCTTTGGTACGCGCGTTCAACTGGCCCGATATTCGCACCCGCGTCACCGTGGATGGGGTGGTCACTGTGGTCGACGGCAAAGCCGTGGAAGAGGGCCGGTTCGCCCATGATACCGCAGCGGTAGACCGTCAGCGCGCTGCCGATGACAGCCTTGATCACGAAACCCCGCTTTCCGAGCTTTTTGCCGATCAGGTCACCTGCGCTGATATGATCGTGGTCAATAAATCCGATCTTCTGGGCGCCGAAGGGGCCGCCCGCTTGGCTCAAGATCTCAGCGAGAAAAGCCGCGACGGGGTGCAAGTGGTGAAAACCAGCCATGGGGAATTGCCCATCGCCGTGCTGCTTGGGCAAAATGCTGGAGCCGAGGATGACATTGCCGCGCGCCATGAGATCCACCATCATCACCACGATCATGATGATGACCATGATCACGAGGACGATCACCATCACCACCACCATGATCACGACCATGACGCTTTTGAGAGCTTCGTGGTCACCTGCCCTGAAGTAAGCGATGTGGCCGCGTTTCAGGCGCGGCTCTCGGAGCTGATTGGCCAATATGATATTTTGCGCCTGAAAGGCTTTGCCGCCGTTGCTGGCAAACCCATGCGCCTGACCTTGCAAGCGGTGGGGCCACGGGTGGATGCCTATTTCGATCGTCCCTTTGGCCCGGGTGAAGCCCGGCAGAGCCGCTTGGTTGTGATCGGGCAATCCGGGCTAGATCGGGCGGGGATTGAACAGGCCCTTCAGGGATGAGCTATTCCGAAACGCGCCTTCACCCGATCGTCTATTGCGTCGCCTCGGCACAGAACAAATCGGCGCAGGCTTTGATCAACAAAAGCGGCGCGGCCCTAACCAAAGCCACGGGCGAGGCGGATTTCGCGCTGACCGCTCAAGATCTGGATGTGCCCAATTGCCATATCCTTATGGCCTGTGACGGGCCCCAAGCGGTTGGTTGTATCGTATTGATGGATGAGCTGCATTATGGCGAGATCGCCCATCTTTATCTGCGCCCAGAGGCCCGCGGGCGCGGCATTTCACGCGGCTTGTTGATCGAAGTGGAAAATCTGGCAAGCGAGCTTGGCCTGCGGGTGCTGCGGGTGAAAACCTGCGCCAATTTGGTGGAAACGCTCTCGCTCTATCGGGCGCAGCATTACGCAGATTGCCCCGCCTTTGGCGGGCATCCTCGTAGCAGGGCCGCGGTCTTTTTGGAAAAGCATCTGCTCTAATGCATCTGTTGGCGGCAACTCCCGGCGCAATCGAAGATGGCGCGGCTGTGGATCTGGGGCAAACCCCGGCTGAACTTGTGGTCCTATCGGCTGCCGATAGCGAATTGGCGGGGCTCTCAGAGGCCCGCGCCGAGATGGCAAAACCGCCAGGGCTGCGTCTGGCCAGCCTTTTGCATCTGCGCCACCCCATGTCCGTGGATGAACATATCAGCAATTGCGCCTTAGGGGCCAAGCTGGTGGTGGCGCGGGTATTGGGCGGCACCGGGTATTGGCGTTACGGGCTAGAGCAATATTCCGCCCGGCTGGGGGAAGCTGGGATCAGCTTTGCCGCCCTGCCCGGGGATGACAAACCCGATGAAGAGCTATGGGAGCTGTCCAATATCCCCCGCGCGGATTGGGAAGCGCTTTGGGCTTACATGGTCGAAGGCGGACCGGAAAACGCCCAAGCCTTTTTGGAGCACGCCGCCCATGTGATTGCCCCAGAGCGCCCTGCCCCGCCCCCGGCCCGACCTTTGCTGCGCGCCGGGCTATATTGGCCAGGGCAAGCTCAGGCGGATCTGGAAAGCCTGAAGGCCGAATGGCAAGACGGCGCGCCCGTGGTGCCATTGGTGTTTTACCGGGCGCTGCTGCAAGGGGCCGGGCTGCATCCGATCAACCGCCTGGTGGCAGGTCTGAGCCGCGCCGGGCTGAACCCTTTGCCGATTTTTGTAGCCTCGCTCAAAGATCCGGTTTCGCAAGGGGTTTTGGAGCAGGTATTCACCGCGACGCCGCCAGATGTGATCCTCAATTGCACCGCATTTGCAGTGGGCAGCCCAGGGGAGACGCCCGGCGCGGGGGGATCGAACCCCCTTGCCGGGCCGGCCGCGCAAAGCGCGCCCGTGTTCCAAGTGGTGCTGTCGGGCCTTTCGGAAAACGCATGGGAAGCTGGCGCGGCCGGGCTCGGGGCGCGGGATATCGCTATGAATGTGGCCCTTCCGGAAGTGGATGGGCGGGTGATGACCCGGGCGGTGAGCTTTAAGGGCGAGGCTTATTTCGATGAAGCCACCCAATGCCCGATCACCACCTATCGCGCTCGCGGCGACCGGATCGCCTTTGTGGCTGAGCTTGCCGCCGCTTGGGCGCGGTTGCGCCACTGCCCTGCAAGCGATCGCCAAGTGGCTTTGGTTCTAGCCAATTACCCCAATCGTGATGGGCGTTTGGCCAATGGGGTGGGGTTGGACACGCCCGCAGCCACTGTCGAAATGCTGCACCAGATGAGCAATGCAGGCTATGGCCTGGCCGATTTGCCCCACGATGCCGCAGCCCTGATGCAAGCGGTGCGCGAAGGGCCGACCAATTGGCTGCCCGACCGGGCAGAGCGTCACGGCGGGGCGCGGCTGAGCTTGGACGCCTATTTGCGCCATTATCACAGCCTGCCCTTGGATCTACGTGCGCAAATCGAAGAGCGTTGGGGCGCGCCGGAGCAAGACCCGTTTGTCGGGCCTGATGGGTTTGCCCTATCGATCTTGCGCTTTGGCAATGTCACTGTCGGCGTCCAACCGGCCCGCGGCTATAACATTGATCCAGAAGAGACCTATCACAGCCCCGATCTGGTGCCGCCCCATAATTACCTGGCCTTCTATTTCTGGCTGCGGTTCGAGCAGCGCGCCCATGCGGTGGTGCATATGGGCAAGCATGGCAATCTGGAATGGTTGCCGGGCAAAGCGGTGGCCTTGTCAGAAAACTGCCTGCCCGAAGCGGTGCTGGGGCCAATGCCCCATATTTATCCGTTCATCGTCAATGATCCCGGCGAGGGCACCCAAGCCAAGCGCCGCACCGCTGCGGTGATCATTGATCACCTGACCCCGCCTTTGACCCGAGCGGAAAGCTATGGGCCGCTGCGCGATCTCGAAGCTTTGGTGGATGAATATTACGAGGCCGCAGGGGTAGACCCGCGCCGCATCGCTTATTTGCGCCGAGAGATCGTCAGCCTGTGCGAAGCCACTGGGCTGGGCCAAGACGCGGGCATGACCGGCGAGGATGAAGATCGCGATCTTGCGCGGCTTGATGCGTGGCTTTGCGAGCTCAAGGAAGCGCAGATCCGCGACGGGCTGCATATTTTTGGCCAATCTCCAAAAGGCCGGCTGGAACGGGATTTGGCCCTCGCGTTGTTGCGCCTGCCTCGGGGCAACGCGCCAGGGGAGGCGTCTTTGACCCGAGCTTTGGCAGCGGATCTCGGGCTGGAGGCACTGCGTGATGCGGAAGGCGTGCCTTTTGATCCGCTAGATTGCGATATGGCCAAGCCTTGGGACGGCCCGCGCCCAGAGATTTTGGCCGCGCAAAGCAGTGATCCTTGGCGCAGCCAAGGCGATACGGTCGAGCGTTTGGAATTGCTGGCCCTGGCCTGTTTGGACGGGCAAGCCAAAGCCCCGGGCCCGGCCAGCGCGGCGGTGCTGGAGCAAGCCGAGCAGGCGTTGCGCCCGGCGATTGCGGCTTGCGGCCCAGCAGAGGCGGCGGGGCTCCTCACCGCCCTAGATGGACGTTTCGTCGCCCCGGGGCCATCCGGCGCGCCCACGCGCGGCCGGCCCGACACCCTACCAACCGGGCGCAATTTCTTCAGCGTTGATAGCCGCGCTGTGCCCACCCGCAGCGCTTGGAGCTTGGGCTGGAAATCGGCCAATCTGCTGATCGAGCGGCATTTGCAGGATCATGGCGATTGGCCCCGCAGCTTGCTGCTGACCGCTTGGGGCACCGCCAATATGCGCACTGGCGGCGATGATATCGCTCAGGCCTTAGCCCTGATGGGCGTGCGTCCCCAATGGGACAGCGCCAATCGCCGGGTGACCGGGTTTGAAATCATCCCCCATACCGCATTGGGGCGGCCACGGGTGGATGTGACTTTGCGCGTTTCGGGCTTTTTCCGGGACGCCTTTCCCCAGCAAATCGCCCTGGTGGATAGCGCCGCCCGCGCAGTGATGGCACTGGACGAGCCCGATGATGTGAACCCGGCCGCCGCCCGTGCCCGCAGCGAAGGGGCGGAAGGGCAATACCGGGTCTTTGGCGCCAAACCCGGCGCTTATGGGGCTGGGCTGCAAGCCATGATCGATGAACGGCTTTGGTCCGAGCGCAGCGATTTGGGCGAAGCTTACCTGACCTGGGGCAGCTATGCCTATGGCGCGAAAACCGATGGCGTGGCCGCCCGCAGCGCCCTGGAAACCCGGCTATCGCAAACCGATGCGATTGTACAAAACCAAGACAATCGCGAACATGATCTGCTCGACAGCGATGATTACTATCAATTTGAAGGCGGCGCAGCGGCAGCGATTGAAGCTCTGCAAGGCGAAGCCCGCCCGATCTATCACAATGATCATTCCCGGCCCGAACGACCCGTGATCCGCAGCCTTGATGAAGAGATCGCTCGGGTGGTGCGTTCCCGCGCGGTCAATCCCAAATGGATCGAAGGGGTCAAGCGCCACGGCTATAAAGGTGCCTTCGAGATCGCCGCGACGGTGGATTACCTATTTGCCTTTGCCGCCACCACCGGGGCAGTGCGGGGCCATCATTTCGATGCGGTTTACGCCGCTTATCTGGAAGAGGACAGCACGCGGGACTTTCTGGCCGAAGCCAATCCCGATGCCCTGCGCGAGATTGCTCAACGGTTGGAGGAAGCCATTGCCCGAGGCCTCTGGCAGCCGCGATCCAATTCCGCGCGAGCATTGCTTGATGGCCTGCGAGGCGTATCCGTTTAGGCATCGGTTAACCTTACGACAAAGGCGTGTTATCACCTGCGGCCGCTCCCATGCCCCAGCTGAGATTTAAGCATTGTCGTCGCGGGCGGCTTTGCCATGCCCCCCCGAAACGGCGCGCCTGCCGCGCCCGCCGCTGCGCAGCGGTGCTGGGCTTGGCCGGGGCCAGCGCCGCCCGCGCTCTGGCCATTACCTGCCATTGCCCGGGCTTTCGCCGAGTTGGGGTTGGGGTTGAACACGCAGCTCTGGCCCCGATTGCAATCGACCGGCTTGGTTGGAATGTTACCGCAACATACGCGCCAAGCATTGCTTTTTGCCGCCTAAAGCGCAGAGTGAGCGGTATCCTTAGACCTCGAGAGCCCCATGACCGATACCAAAACACCCCCACA
>JAOXSB010000013.1 GCA_025800345.1 Mangrovicoccus sp.
CGACATCAGCACCAGCCCCCGCACATCGCCAGAAGGGCCGCCAAGACCTTGGCGAATGGCCAGCCAAATGGGCATCACCACATGGTTGGAGACCATGGTAGACAGCGCAATCGCCGCCACAATCACCATGGAGCTGGCCGAGGAAAACCCGCCCAGAAACACCAACATGGCCAGCCAATCGCGATCCAGGGCCAAGGGCACGGTCAGCACAAATAGATCAGGGTTTGATCCCGGTGGCAGCAAATCCAGCCCCACCACAGCGATGGGCAGAACAAACAGGCTCATGGCTGCGAGATAGAGAGGAAACGCCCAAGAAGCCGTGGCCAGATGGCGTTCATCCTCGTTTTCCACCACCAGCACCTGAAACATGCGCGGCAAGCATAAAAACGCTGCCGCGGAAAGGAAGATCAGCATGAACCAGCGGCTGCCATCCACAGGCACTTGGGCGATGGGCGAGGCATCGATGCGCGCCATGGTCGGACCAATGCCGCCCGCCACGCCCCAGACCACAAAGATCCCAACCGCCAGCAACGCCACCAGTTTCACCAAAGCTTCCAAAGCGATGGCAGTGACCACCCCGTGATGACGCTCATTGGCATCAAGGTTACGGGTGCCGAAAAGCACGGTGAAAATGGTCAGCCCAATTGCCACCCAAGCCGCCACCAGCCATTGATCGGGCTCCTCCCAGCCCGCAGGCGTGTCTGCAAAAGCGCCAAAGGCAAGGGTCACCGATTGCAATTGCAGGGCGATATAAGGCGTGGTGCCAAACACCGCGAGCCCGGTCACAAGCCCGCCCAAAGAGTTGGATTTGCCATAGCGCGAAGACAGCAAATCCGCGATGGAGGTGATGCGCTGATTACGCCCGATGCGCACCAATTTGCGCAAAATCCACCACCACCCGATCAACACCAGGGTGGGGCCAAGATAGATCGTCAGGAACTCTAGCCCCGAGCGCACCGCATAGCCTACTGCCCCAAAAAACGTCCAAGCGGTGCAATAGATTGATAGCGAGAGCGTGTAGACCAAAGGCGAGCGCAGCCAACCAAGCTGCCCGCGCCGAGCCCGGCGCTCTGCGATAAAAGCCACCGCGAACAAAATCACCACATAGGCCAGGGAGACCCCGACAAGGATGTTAACCCCCATCGCTTGGGACCTCGGTCTCTTGCGGCGGGGCCGTGCTTGGCTCGTCGCTATGGGTGGCCAAAAGATGGGACAGATAGGCGGAAACCACCACTAAAACGCCCCAAACCCCGAACAAGAACAATCCGCGCAAGGCCAGTGACCCGCCGCTAGACTGGCTCCAGAGCAAAGGGATCAAGATCACCACGCCGCCGAATAGCGGCAGCAAGCGCATTGCATCGATCAAGCGGCGGCGGCGGTAAGAGCGCCGGGCCAGAAACAAAGGCTGGCCCCGATCCCTCATGAGCCCACAAGGCTGCGCAACTGATCAATCACTTCGGCATTGGCAAAGGGTTTGGTCATAAAGGCGCTGGCCCCAAGCCCTTCGGCCCGGTCACGATCCTTGGCCTGCCCCTTGGCCGTCAGCATAAGCACTGGCAAAGCCGCTGTGGCATGTTCCGCCCGCAGATCGCGCAGAATATCAAAACCATTGCGATTGGGCAGCATCACATCAAGCACCACCACATCCGGTCGCAAATCGGACACCACCTGCACGGCAGTGGCCCCATCACTATGACAACTCACCTGCCAACCATCGCGGCTTAGAATAAAGCGCATCGCCTCGATGATATTGGGTTCGTCTTCGATCAAGAGCACGTGATGCCCCATATGTCGCTGCCCTCCCTCCGGCCTCCCAACCGGTTAGACCGCACTATCGCGCTCTTCGCCGGGGCTGTCAAAAGCTCTCCCGCAGTACCGAGGCATCACGCCGCGCAGAGCACGGCTCGATCTGGCAACTGCGGCAGGTGGCGCCGATGGCGAGAAACCGATCTTGCTCTAGGGCAGGGCTGGGCAGGGCCGCTTCGGGCACCAGAAGCATCGTCGCTTCCATGGGTTGGCGGCCATCAAACACCATAGGCGGCACTGGCATAGAGATCGCATAGGCCAAACTTGCCCGATCCCCATCACCGCTTTGACTGACCCGGTCCCGCAACGCCCGCCCCGGCTGGCTCAAGGCCCGGTAAAGCGGCCAAAAGGCACAGCCTGTGCCAAAGCGGGGTATGACGAAACCATCGGTGCTTTTGCGCAAAATCAGCGCGCCGGACCCATCGCAAATCACCAGACCTAGCCCCGGCTGGCCGGGCTCTGGGGGCAGCGAGGCCAAGCGCCGCATCGCCGCGGCAAGATCCGTGCCAAACTGCGCTGCGATTTTCGCCGGATCCGGCCCGGTTTGCGCCAATACCTCTTGCAGCTCTGCCAAAGGCATTTGCCGCGCATCACTTTGATAACGCGTGAAATACTCCAAGGCGAGGTCTCGGGCCGCCGGGCTGGAAAGCGCCTCTTTGACAGCGCTTAACTGCGCTTGAGGGGCACCGCCCGCCTCAAGCAAAGGCAGATGGAACCCGGTATCTGCGAGATAAGCTTCAAGCTCTTCATGGGGGGTGGCAAGGCTTAGCTCGGTTTCCGCGCTGCCATCCAAATAGCCCATCAATGCCGCCGAGCGCGCCGCCAGTTCCGTGCTATCCACCGATAGGTTTGCGATAAACTTCTCTTGCCATTCCGGGTCCAAATCCCCGGTCTCGGCCAGAATCGTCGCCGTAGATTGGATGGCCGTCACCTTAGAGAGCACATCATGCAGCGCCCCGGACAATGCCGGGTCATGGCTGAGCCGGTCGGCCATACTGTCGATCTGACGTTGCAAATGGCTGATCTGGCGCTGTTGCAGCCCCACCAATCGGGCCCAGCCGGGAAAACGACCGAGAAATTCCTCGACCCGCTCAAGCTCGGGGGCCGCCGCAGCCCCGGCTACGGCCGCCTCGGATAGCTGATCCAATTGCTCGGCCTCAGCCCCATGGGTCAGGGCGCTAATATCTACTGAAAGCGCGCCAGCCAGATCCACCAACAGCTTTCCGCCAATACGGCGGCGATTATGCTCAATCAGGTTGAGATAAGAGGGCGAGATTTCGACCCGGCGCGCCAAATCCGATTGACGCAAGCCCAGCATCATCCGCCGTTCACGGATCCGCGTGCCGGTCATGGCATCTCGCTGTGCCCGGCTTCTTGTGGCCTGTCCTGTCTCTGGCATCCCTCTCTCCCTCATGAGAGATTTACATGCTTTACTATGATTTTCAAATTATTGACTTGGATTTACACGATGCCTTCACCGGATCTGGCACAGCAAAACCCGCGCCAGGTTCAGAAAATGCCGCGTCCACCCCCGCTAGACATGCGGCAATGGGAAGCGCAGCATGATGATCTTACCGCAGGCATCGGACCCAAAGAGGAGCACAGTGATGGCACTTGTGATTTTCTATGAAAAACCGGGCTGTATCGCGAATACCCGGCAAAAAGCACTGTTGCGCCAATCAGGGCATGATCTTGATCTGCGCAGCATATTGACCGAGACCTGGGACACCGACAGTCTGGGCCCGTTTCTCCGGGGCACACCGGTGGCCACATGGTTCAACAAAACGGCCCCGCGGGTGAAATCCGGCGAGGTCAAACCAGAGGCGCTCTCAGAAGACGAAGCGCTGGCGCTTATGGTCGAAGATCCCATTCTGATCCGCCGGCCTTTGATGCAGGTGGGCGAGACACGCCGCGCCGGTTTTGATCAAGACCAAGTGGATGCCTGGATCGGCCTCCTGCCCCCTCAAGAAGCGGTAACCGATAGCTGCCCACGCAGCGATGCGGAAACACAGTAGCAATTTATTGCCCGCCCGTTTCCAACCCAAGCGCCTGCATTCACGCATCCAGGATCGAATTTCGCCATATGGCTATTTGATCATACTTTTACATTATTAATGCCGCGCTCCCAATCTTAGCGCCCGACAGCGTTTAAGAAGAATTCAACCATCTTCACAGATGGGTAGCCTGAATCGTCGCTATACAGCGGCACATTCCACGCATCACATAGCTTGCAAGGAGAGGGCACCATCTATGGCCAGAAAATCACAGCCGGGCGCAAAAGCATTGCAGCACAATCACAAGTTGTTAAAACTGTCTGCATTCATTTGCGATTTTTTTCTCAAAGGTAGTTAAGTAATGGGGGCACCCTATCGTATTATGCTGTTTGGCCCATTTGATCTGATTCACCCCGATGGTCACTCAATGCGCCCCAAACGTAAAAAAGCCTGCGCTCTACTGGCGCTCCTAGCTTGTTCGCCCAATTTCAGCCGCTCACGCGATTGGCTTAAGGCACATCTATGGAGCGATAGCGAAGATCACCTTGCCTCCAATTGCCTTCGGCAAGAGATTTGGCGCTTGCGCAATGATAGCCATAGCATAGAGCCGTTTTTGATCACCGATCAAAACTATGTCTCACTTGATCGCAAGCAGATCCAGATCGTTCCCGCAGCGGGCGATCATGTTCTAGAATTCCTAGAAGGCTTAGACATTCGTGACGAGGCTTTCGAAGAATGGCTGCGCAATCAAAGGGCGCGCCATTGGGAAGATATCCTAAAAGATGCTGGTTCGGCGTTTATCGCGTTGCGCTAGGAAATCATCACATAAAATATGATAGAAATGGTAACTTATCTCTAGCCACCCCCGGTGCGAAGACTAATCTACCGCAGTATTCTTATGCAGTTTGCGGATACACTGCATCGATATAGCGGCAAGGTGGCCCATGGATATCCTTTTTGTGCATCAGAATTATCCAGCCCAATTCGGTGCCCTCGCCAAGCATTTGGCCCGAGCGGGTTGGAAAGTTAGCTTTGCCACTGCGCAGCAACGCGCGCGCTCTAGCGATGGTGTCGAAATCATCCCGCTCAAGCCCCATCGCGACCCTGCCGAGGGCGTGCACCGTTTCGCTCTGCCCGTGGAACGCGCCATGATCAATGCGCAAGCCTTTGCCAATGCCGCGATCCGCGCGCGCGACGCTGGTCTACGCCCGGATGTTGTCGTGGCCCATTCCGGTTGGGGCTCGGGCACCTTTGCCAAAGCGGTTTGGCCCAATTGCGCCTTTGTCGCTTATCTCGAATGGTATTACCGCTGGCCCCCCACAGATCAGCTTCCCGGCTCGAAACGCAAAATGATCGAGGATGCTCGCGCCCAGGCGCTGACCCGCAATGCCCCGATGCTGATCGATATGGCCGAGGCGGATATGATGATCTGCCCGACGGAATTCCAAGCGGCCCAGTTCCCCGAACGCTATCGCAAAGATCTCACCGTGCTTCATGATGGTGTCGACACGGATCTGCACGCGCCCAACCCGATCGCCACCCCGCCCCTGCCAAAGGGGCACAGCCTTCCCGCGGATGCAGAGATCCTGACCTATGCCACACGCGGGATGGAACCCCATCGGGGATTTCCCGAATTCATGCGGGCCGTCGCCCAATTGCAGAAAACCCGCCCCAAGCTGCACGCGATTATCGCGGGACAAGACCGGGTTTGCTACGGCACTCAACTCCCCGAAAAGGAGAGCTGGAAAACCCGCATGCTGCAAGAGCTGGACTTGGATGAAAGCCGGCTCCATTTTACCGGCAATCTGCCCCGTCAGGACTATCTAAGACTGCTGCAAAGCGCCCATGTGCATGTCTATCTCACAGTGCCCTTTGTGCTGTCTTGGTCCTTGATCGAAGCCATGAGCGTGGGCTGTAGCTTGGTGGCCTCGGATGTGGCCCCGGTGCGCGAAGCGCTGATTGATCAGCATTCAGCGCGATTGGTGGATCACAATGATATCGGCCAGCTTGCCACCGCCATAAACACATTGCTCGATGATCGCGCAGAGGCCAAAGCTCTCGGTGCCCAGGCCCGTTCAACGGCATTGCAACGCTATGACGCAAAACGCTTGATGCAGGTGCATCAGAAACTTCTCGGCCAATTGATCCCTAAACAGCCTTAAAATCTCTCGCGCTTTTACAAAAACGGCCCCGGCGCAGGAACCGGGGCCTTTTTTACTCATACTCAGATCCTTGCCCGAGGGTTAGGCAAAGATGAAATCATTACTTTCCAAAGTCAGCCAAGAGAAGACGCTGTCAGAGACGACATCCAGGATCTCGTCTTCATAACGAACGCGCACGCTCCAAAAGCTGGTGTTTTGAATGACGATGTCACTGGTAGAAGTGACGCCCCACTCGCTCAGATCGATCAGATCCTTGCCTTCGTTGAAGTCTTCGATCCGGTCGGTATCGCCATCGCGGGCCATGATGAACACATCTTCGCCCCAATTGCCTTCGAGCTCGTCAGCGCCCGCACCATCCCAGATCCGGTCATCGCCAGAGCCACCTTTGATGCGGTCATCGCCATCCCCGCCAAGCAGACGGTCATCGCCGCCTTCGCCTTTCAGGTAATCGTCGCCGCCAAAGCCTTCGATGGAATCGCCTTCGTCATTGCCGCGCAGCAAATCATCATATTTGCCGCCCAGGATATAAGCAGAGTCCCCGTGATGGCCCGTGTCGAAAAACGCCAGGTCAATATCACCGACCCAGGTGTAATCGCGGGTCGCATCGGAAAGGTCCGCCACAATGATCAGACTGTCGCGGGTCATTTCATCATAGAATTCAGATTCGATGATGCGCTCGAAGCTGTGGTAATAAGCATGGTCCAAATGGGCCGACCATGCCAGGACATTCACCAAAGGCGCGCCCGCGGCAAAGATGGGACCATTATAGAGATCATTGAACAGCACAATATTATCGGTGCTGAACTCATATTCGCGGCTGGTGCCGAGGATATAAGGAATTTGGCCATCGATCACCGAAGGCACAGGGTCGTTTTCAAGGTTATAGCTGAAGACCTCGGCGCCATTATCGAGCACCGACACACCGTCTTCGGCCACATAGTGAGCCGCCAGAGCGATGTAATTGGCATCCACATAGAATCCGTCCAGGAACTGGTCGGCGGTTTCCGCCAAGTTGGTGGTGGCCCCGCCGCCCAGGGAATGGCCCGTTACCAAAATGTCCGAGCCGTCCAGACCATTGGCCACGGCCAGATCCCGAATGGCTTCCAGAACATCCGAAAAGGCTTCCTGGGTGTAGTTGGGATTCTTGGTCAAGAACTCGAGGAAATCCAGAACATCGCCAATAGTGTCCTCGGCCAGCTCCTCAATCGGGCCGGTGGTGCCGCGAATGGCAAAGCCGATCTGAACCAGATTGCCGTTCTCGTCATATTTGGCCAAGACATCCGCTTGGGCATTTTTGAACTGATCAGTGATGCCGCTGAAAGTGTCGTATTCATTGGTGCGGTCTTCGGACAAGCCAAGATCCGAGGCCGTCAGAACGGTCCAGCCTGCGGCGGTGACATCGGCAATCGCATCTTCGTTGCGCACCTCACCATCGCCAACCCAAAGCACCGAATAGGCCCCTTCGAGGAAGCTGGTGGAGATATAACCATCGGCTTCATAGCGCTCACGCTCACCTGCAAAAAGCCCGTGATACGCGTAATTCACCAGGTCCAGCGAATCGCGGACCAGTTCGCGGCCATCTTCGCCGCGATAATCAAACATTCCCATGGTTCCTCCCTAGGGGTATGTAAATTTCCTTCTCCCAGGAGGACTGTCCGTCACGTTGCGGCATTCAATCAACCGCTAGATTTGCCATTTGCTGGAAACAATGCCGATATGACGCCACGTCATAGGTAAGCTTTCTAAACCAAGCCCAAACTGACCTAACGTCATATATTAAAAGCGAAATTTATACGCCGGCAATTTCACGCGGTTTTAACGTTTGATCATAAAAGACGTTGGGTCGGATTCTCTGGACCCCACGTCGATTGTCATCGACAGAGCAATTGACCAAGCTATCGCTTCTGGTGGGAAATCTGCGCGGCACACAATTTTCACGTGTCTTGCCGCCATATCGGCCCAGATTACGCAGGCCTCTCGCCGCCCCAAATTTTCTGTTATTGGGGCGGAAAGCGTTTTTTAAAACATGGTGCCTAGCGCGCGTTTTTGAGCAGATCGGCCAGTTTCATGGCCACCCCAGGATTGCCCGAAACTTTGATCTTGCCCATGGTCACAGCCATCATCGGGTTCAGCTTGCCCTTGAGCAGCTTTTCCAAATTGTCTTTGGACATTTTCAAGGTGCACTCGGCCTCTTGATCCTGATCCGTGGCAGTGCCATCGGCCAGCACGATCACGCCATCATCGCCGCAATCAAATTTCAACGAGCCGTCAAAGCTTTGGCTTTCGAGACCCTTTTGCAACTTCGCTAGAATTTCTTCCATCGGAACACCCTCCCAAATCTGCGGCGAGCCTAGAAAACCCCGTTGCACGGGCAAGGGTTACGTCACGTTGGCGCGCCCTGGCATGGGGCTCTCGTCAAATGCTGCCCGCCGCCTATCTGCAGATCATGGGAATGAGTGAGCAAGATAAAAGCCGCGCCCGAGCCGTGCCCAGCAGCCGGATCACCCGGCTTACCCGGCTTGGCGCATTGGCCACGGGGGTGGCAGGCGGTGCCGCCGCCCAAGGCCTGCGCAGCCTCGCCCGAGGCGAGCGCCCCGATTTGCGCAATATGGTGCTCAGCCCCGCCAATGCCCGGCGCGTGGCCGCCCAATTGGCGCAGATGCGCGGCGCGGCGATGAAGCTTGGCCAATTGCTCTCTATGGAAGCAGGCGACGTGCTGCCCCCAGAGCTGGCCGAGATCCTGGCCCGGCTGCGCGCCCAGGCGGATTTCATGCCGCCCAAACAGCTCAAATCCGTGCTGATCGACCATTGGGGGCCGGATTTCACCGCCCAGTTTCAGCGTTTCGATATACGCCCCATCGCCGCCGCCTCAATTGGCCAAGTGCATCGCGCCACCGCCAAAGATGGTCGGCAACTGGCGATCAAGCTGCAATATCCAGGCATCGCGCGCAGCATCGATAGCGATGTGGACAATGTCGCGCGCCTGCTGCGGCTCAGCGGGCTGCTCCCCACCGGGCTCGACCTAGGCCCGCTTCTGAGGGAGGCCAAGCGCCAGCTTCATGAAGAAACCGACTATCAGCGCGAGGCCCAAAACTTGGCGCGTTTTGGAAAATTTCTTGGGGATGATCCGGGCTTTCATGTGCCC
>JAOXSB010000014.1 GCA_025800345.1 Mangrovicoccus sp.
GCAAACCGGCGTGCAAGGCCCGGTGGTGGTCACCGTGATGGATCGCGACCGCATGGGCGATTATCTGGGCATGGTCTCGGAATTGCGCGCGGCGGGCATCCGCGCCGAAGCCTATCTGGGCAATCCCAAGAATTTCGGCAATCAGCTGAAATATGCAGATGCCCGCAACGCCCCTGTGGCGGTGATCCAGGGCAGCGACGAAGCCGCGCGCGGCGTGGTGCAGCTTAAGGATTTGGCTCTGGGCGCGCGATTGGCCCAAGACGCCAGCCTTGAGGAATGGAAAACCCATGCGGCACAGCGCGAAGTGGCGCGCGCCGATCTGGTGGCTACGGTCAAAGACATGCTAGCAGGCAGCGCTGCACCATGAGCCAAAGCGATCTTCTGGCCGAGGCAGGCGCCGCCCGCGCTTTGCTAGCCCATTTCACCGCGCGCGGCGCCAGCGCTGTCGAGCCCGGCATTTTGATGCCCGCGGACACGCTGATTGATCTTTATGGCGAGGATCTGCGAGCGCGGGCCTATACCTGCGCTGACAGCCTGCGCGATGCACAGATGCTGCGCCCGGATTTCACCGTGGGCGTGGCCCAGGCCCATATCGCCAGCGGCGCGGAAAGCGGGCGCTATGCCTATGCAGGGCCCGTCTTTCGCCAGCAAGATGCCGATCCGGGCCGTCCCAGCGAATACCAACAGGCCGGGCTCGAGATTTTCGGCGGCGCAGACCCGCATTTGGCCGAGGCCGAGGTCTTTGCCGCCATGGTGGAGATCACCAGCCCCCTAGGGCTGCGCGCGGTGTTTGGCGATATCGGTCTGCTCACCGCCGCGATTGACGGGCTGAGCACTTCGGCCCCGCGCAAAGCGGCGCTGCTGCGCCATATCTGGCGGCCCCGGCGGTTCCGCGCCTTGCTGGATCGCTTTGCCGGGCGCAAAACCCCTCCGGCTGCGCGGGCGCGTTTGCTGGAGAACCTGGAAAACGGCGCGGATGTCTTTGCCAGTGCCGGGCCTCAAATCGGGCTGCGCAGCCGGGCCGAGATCTCTGCCCGGATTGATCGCTTACAGGCCGATGCGGCCGAACCGCCGATCTCGGAACGCGATGTGGTGCTGCTCGAACAACTGCTTGCCCTGCGCGACACCGCCCCGGCCGCGGCCGAGCAATTGCGCGATATTGCCGTGGATCTGCCCGCGATTGCGCCCGCTGTGGCCCGGTTCACCGCCCGGCTTGACGCTTTGGCGCAACATGGCATCGATCTGGCCAGCCTAGAATTTGAAGCCAGCTATGGGCGCACCACGCTGGAATATTATGACGGGTTCGTTTTTGGCCTGACCGTGCCAGGGCGGCCCGATCTGCCCGCAGTGGTCACCGGCGGACGCTATGATGCCTTAACCCGTGTGCTGGGCGGCGGCGCGCCTTGCCCCGCAGTTGGCGCCGCGATCCGGGTACAGGTCGGGCGCGATCTGGCCGCAGAACGGGGGGTCCAATGGCCGTAAAGCTTGGAGTGCCGTCCAAAGGACGGCTCATGGACAAAACCTTTGATTGGTTCGCCGCCCGCGGCGTGACCTTGGCCCGCACCGGCTCTGACCGGGAATATGCGGGCGCGGTCAGCGGCATTGACGGCGTGGAACTGGTGCTGCTCTCGGCTGGGGAGATCCCGCGCGAGCTTGATGCTGGGCGCATTCATCTGGGCGTTACCGGCTCGGATCTGGTGCGCGAAAAACTGCCCAATTGGGATGACGCCGTCACCGAGCTAGAGCCTATGGGCTTTGGCCATGCGGATCTGATCCTGGCGGTGCCCCGCTGCTGGGTGGATGTGGACACGGTCTCGGATCTGGATGCCGCGGCCGCCGGGTTTCGCGCGGAGCACGGGTTCCGCTTGCGCATCGCCACGAAATATCACCGGCTGATCCGGGAATATCTCAAACGCGAAGGTGTCGCCGATTATCAGCTGGTGGACAGCCAAGGCGCCACCGAAGGCACGGTCAAGAACCTCACCGCCGAGGCCATCGCGGATATCACCTCTACCGGCGAGACCCTGCGCGCCAATCACCTGAAGATCTTGTCGGATGGTGTCGTGCATCGCAGCCAAGCCACGCTGTTCAAATCCCGCCGCGCCCCTTGGAGCGATGGCGAGCGCGCCACTTTGGCCGCCTTAACCGCACGGTTGGAACGCCAGGCGGGCTGATCGGCCCGCCGCGCCGCCGCGCGCCCCGGTCAGTCCCCGATCAGTCGCCCTTGCGCTTGGCCATTGTCCGGCACAGCAGCAACACAGGCAACAGCCCCACCGCCACGATCACCAGACTGGGCACGGCGGCCCCTTCGAGCCGTTCATCCGCGGCCAGACGATGCGCCTGCACCGCCAGTGTGTCGAAATTAAACGGGCGCATGATCAGCGTGGCGGGCAATTCCTTCATCACATCCACAAAGACGATCAGCAGCGCGGTTAAGGCCGAGGGGGCCAAGATCGGCAAATGCACTCGGCGCAACGTGCCATAAGCGGTGGCCCCAAGGCTGCGGGCGGCGGCATCAATATTGTGGTGGATACTGGCCTGCCCGCTTTCATAAGCGCCAATGGCCGCCGCCAGAAACCGCACCATATAGGCCATGACCAACAGGCCGATAGAGCCGGTGAAAAACAGCCCCGTGCTGATCCCGAATTGCGCCCGCATCCAAGCATCCACGGAATTGTCCAGCGCCGCAAAGGGCACCATCAGCCCCACTGCGATCACCCCGCCTGGCACCGCATAGCCCAGCCGCCCGATATTCATGGGCAATTGCGCCCGGTTGCCTGCGCCCAAGCGGCCATAATAGCTCAGGATCAGCGCTCCTGTGACCGTGACCAGCGCCGCCACCGACGCCAATGTGATCGAGTTTTGCACGAAGCGCAGATAGCGCGGGCTGAACAGGTTTTGCTCGGATGTAGGGGCCATGGAGGCCAAAGCGATCACGGGAATGACAAAGCCCAGAACCACCGGCAAAGCGCAGGCCAATGTCGCGGCCCAAGCCTTGCCGCCCTTAAGCGCGATCCGCGACAGATCCGCTTGACGCCGGGAGCCGCTGTCAAAACGCCGCCCGCCCCGGCTGGCCCGTTCCAAAATCGCAAAGCCAAGCGCCAGCACCAGCAAACACAGGGCCAGCTGCGCCGCTGCGCCGCGATCGGCCATGGCAAACCAGCTTGAATAAATCCCCGTGGCAAAGGTCTGCACCCCGAAAAACGCCACAGTGCCGTAATCCGCGATGGTTTCCATCACCGCCAGCAACACACCGCTGGCAATGGCCGGGCGCGCCTGCGGGGCTGCCACCTTGAGCAGGATCTGGATCGGGCTATGGCCCAAAGTGCGGGCCACCAGAAACCCGGTGCCGCCCTGTTGGATAAAGGCCGCCCGCGCCAGCAGATAGACATAAGGGTAAAGCACCAGGGCCAGCATCGCCGCCGCCCCGCCCAAGGATCGAATTTCTGGAAACCAATAATCCCGCGGCCCCCAGCCAGTCACATCACGCAATGTGCTTTGCACAATGCCCGGATGGTCCAGCAAATGGGTATAAGCATAGGCCAGCACATAAGCAGGAAAGGCCAAAGGCAGCACCAATAACACTTCGAGCAAGCGCCGCCCGGGAAAGGCAAAGACCGTTACCAACCATGCGGTGCCGGTGCCGATGACCAGCGTGCCAATGCCCACGATCAGCACAATCTGCGCGGTGGTCCAAACATAGCGGCCCAGCACCGAGTCGATCAGATGGCCCACCGTTTCAGTGCCGCCAGTGAGCGCCGCAAGCCCCACCGCCAACATGGGCATCAAACAGGCCAGAGCAATCGCCCAAGCCCCCAAACGCAACCAGCGAATGTCTCGGCTGAGAACAGCGGCTCGGCGCGGTGTGGCCGAGTGTTTTTGTCGGGTTTTTTGCAACACAGGCTCAGATTGCACAGCCCGGCATATATCGCAAGAATTCACGCGCCGTTACCGGCGCGTCATTCTTGCGCTGTTGCAAATCTTAATGGGCCTCTGCCCAATTCTTGCCCTGCCCCGCCTCGACGATCAGCGGCACCGAAAGCTCTATGGCGGGCATCGAGGCGTTCTCCATCACCTCGCGCACGCGGGCGATGGTGGGCTCAACCGCGTCTTGATCCACCTCGAACAGCAACTCATCATGGACTTGCAGCAGCATTTGCGCCGGCAGATCGGCGATAGCCGCCTCCATGCGGATCATGGCCCGGCGGATCACATCTGCCGCCGTGCCTTGGATCGGCGCATTGATCGCGGCCCGTTTGGCAAAGCCCGCTCGCGGGCCTTTGGCGGCAATCTCGGGCGTGTGGATTTTGCGGCCGAAGAGCGTTTTCACAAAGCCATGCTCTTTGGCAAAGCCCGTGGTCTCCTCCATATAGGCGCGAATGCCGGGGAAACGCTCGAAATAGCGGTCAATGAAACCTTGGGCCTCGGCCCGGGGGATGCGCAGATTGCGCGCCAGGCCAAAGCCCGAAATGCCGTAGATCACGCCGAAATTGATCGCCTTGGCCTGACGGCGGATCATCGGATCCATGCCCTCGATGGGCACGCCGAACATTTCCGAAGCGGTCATAGCATGGATGTCTTGGCCATCCTGAAAGGCCTGTTTCAGCGCATCAATCCCCGCGATATGGGCCAGAATGCGCAGCTCGATCTGGGAATAATCCAGGCTGAGCAGCACTTTGCCCGGCTCGGCCACGAAGGCCTCGCGAATGCGGCGACCTTCTTCGGAACGGATCGGGATATTTTGCAGATTGGGATCAGTGGATGCCAAGCGCCCGGTATTGGCCCCGGCAATGGAATAAGATGTGTGCACCCGCCCGGTTTCAGGATGGATATGGTCCTGAAGCGCGTCGGTATAGGTGGATTTCAACTTGCTCAGCTGGCGCCAATCTAGAACCCGCGCGGGCAGATCATGTTCCGTGGCCAGATCTTCGAGCACATCGGCAGGGGTGGACCAAGCCCCGGATTTGCCCTTTTTGCCGCCCTCGAACCCCATTTTGTCAAACAAGATCTCGCCCAGCTGTTTCGGCGAGCCCACATTGAAGCTTTCACCGGCAAGTTCGTGGATCTCGGCCTCAAGCCCGGCCATTTTCTGGGCAAAGGCATTGGACATGCGGCTGAGCGTGTCACGGTCCACTTTGATCCCGCGGCGCTCCATCCGGGCCAGAACCGACACCAAGGGCCGCTCCAGCGTCTCATAAACCGTGGTTGTTTTTGCCCGGTGCAGCCCTGGTTTGAGCCCGTGCCAGAGCCGCAAAGTGATATCGGCATCTTCCGCCGCATAGGGCGCGGCTTTGTCCAAAGGCACCCGGTCAAAGGTGATCGCGGATTTGCCCGAGCCCAAAAGCGGTTTGATCGGGATCGGAGTATGGTCGAGATATTTCTCAGACAGAAGATCCATCCCATGGCCATGCAGCCCCCCATGCTGGGCATAGGAGATCAGCATCGTGTCATCGATCGGCGACACATCCACCCCATAGCGGGCCATGATTTTCACATCATATTTGGCGTTCTGGGCGATCTTGAGGACCGCCGGATCCTCTAGCATGGGTTTGAGCAAGGCCAATGCCTCATCCAAAGGCATTTGCCCCTCGGCCAAAGCATCAGAGCCGAAAAGCCCCTCATCGCTTTCCGCGCGATGGGTCAGCGGGATGTAACAGGCCCGACCCGCTTCAACCGCGAGGGAAATCCCAACCAGATCAGCCCGCATCTCGTTCAGGCCAGTGGTTTCCGTATCAAAGGCCACCCAGCCGCGCTCGGCCACCTGGGCCAACCAGCTTTCCAAAGCCTTCGCATCGCGGACGATCTCGTATTTCTCAGCGTCGAAGGGGATGTCGGCCGGGGCCTCGGGCGCGCGCTCTGACACCTCCTGCACCGGCATCTGCGCATTCAGCCGCTTGGCCACCCGCTGAGTGATGGTGCGAAACTCCATCTCGCTGAGGAAGGGCAGCAGCACTTCGGGATCGGGGTCTTGCACCTCCAGATCCTCAAGGGTGAAATCCAAAGCCATATCTTGGTCTAGCGTCACCAATTGTCGCGAGAGTTCGATAACATCCTGTTGCTCTAAGACCTTTGGCAACAACTTTTCGACAACTTTGTTCTTATCGCGGGCTTCAATCAACCATGAAGCCACTTCAAAGCCTTTCGTACTAAGCTCCGTAAGGTCTTTGGCGGAAAGTTCTTTTAGTTCAAGCTCTGGGTAGAAGGCATTGAACAGATCGATTGCATCCTTCTTCGCACTGAGTTTGAATTGACGCCCGATTTTATCTGAAAAATCTGAGACGTATCGCGCCACCTCATTAGACACGCGCGCTACTGCTTTTTCGCGCTCCACCGGGTTAAAAATCGTATCAAGCGACCCAAGCTCTCGGATGATGCTGGGCGCAGATTTTTCGCCAATGCCAGATGCACCTGGAACGTTGTCGATACTATCGCCCATGAGCGCTTGCACATCCACGACCCGCTCTGGCCCGACGCCGAATTTGGCCATGACCCCTTCGGTATCGATGCGGGCGTTTTTCATCGCGTCGAGCATTTCCACGCCCCCGCCCACCAGCTGCATCAGATCCTTGTCCGAGCTGATAATGGTGACCCGCCCGCCTGCGGCCCGGGCTTGCACCGCCAAAGTGGCGATGATGTCATCGGCCTCCCAGCCTTCGATTTCCTTGCACGCGATATTAAAGGCGCGGGTGGCCTCGCGGGTCAAAGGCATTTGCGGGCGCAAATCCTCGGGCATGGCCTCGCGATTGGCTTTGTAAAGATCATAGATCTCGTTGCGAAATGTGTGGCTGCCCTTGTCGAAAATCACCGCCGCATGGGTGGGCGCATCGGGCCCGGCGCTGTCTTCGATATAGCGAAACAGCATGTTGCAGAACCCCGAGACCGCCCCCACGGGCAGCCCGTCGGATTTCCGCGTCAGCGGCGGCAGCGCGTGATAGGCGCGAAAGATAAAGGCCGAGCCGTCGATCAGATGCAGATGATGTCCCGTGCCGAATGCCATAACCGTCTATCCCTGTTGCCTTGCTCACCTCTACCCAAGGGGAACGGCAGGGTCTAGCAACAGCCCCCATGGCATAGCAGGAAATTCCGCCCCAAAGGCGCGCAGGCCCCGATGCCGGATTGGCAAGACGGTCTTAACGGATATTGCCCAGAATTTGCCCTAATTCTTATATATCTGAGCAGGGAATCGCCCTGCGCCCGAAAGAGTACGCCCATGAGACTGCCCCATCGCGCCCATCTTCTTGCAGCCGCTATGCTGGTGCTT
>JAOXSB010000025.1 GCA_025800345.1 Mangrovicoccus sp.
ACCGGCTGCAATGTGGAAAACATCGCCTATCCCGAAGGTACCTGTGCCGAGGCAGGAGCCATCGCGGCCATGGTGGCCGCAGGCGAGACGCAATTCACCGCCGCCTTTGTGATCGCTGATAGCCCCGCGCCGGTCAGCCCCTGTGGGGGGTGCCGGCAGAAACTGGCGGAATTTGGCGCGGCGCAAACCCCGGTGACCATGGCCACGACCAGCGGGCTGCAAACCCATATGAGCGTGGGGGAATTGCTGCCCGGCGCGTTTTCCGAGGCCCATATGAGCGGGCAGGAGTAAGCCTTTGCAGGCGCAGCGCATCCTTGGACAGATCCGTGCCGGGCAGAGCCCTCATGCAGAGGATCTGACCTGGTTCGCCCAAGGGCTCGGGGATGGCCGCATCAGTGATGCCCAGGCTGGGGCCTTTGCCATGGGGATATGCCGCAACGGGCTTGATATGGCGGCCACGGTTGCCCTGACCAAAGCCATGCGCGACAGCGGCGAGGTGCTGCAATGGGATTTGCCGGGGCCTGTGGTGGACAAGCATTCCACCGGGGGGCTGGGCGATGCGGTCTCGCTGGTGCTGGCCCCGCTATTGGCAGCTTGCGGCCTATATGTGCCCATGCTCTCAGGCCGCGGTTTGGGCCATACGGGCGGCACGCTGGATAAGTTAGAAGCGATCCCTGGGTTGGTCACCGAATTGCCCCAAGATGCATTGGCGCGGATCACAGGGCAGACCGGCTGCGCCATCGCGGCGGCAAGCCCGCAAATCGCGCCCGCCGATGCGCGGCTTTATGCGCTGCGCGATGAAACCGCGACGGTGGAAAGCCTGCCTTTGATCGTGGCCTCGATCCTGTCAAAAAAGCTCGCAGGCGGGGCCAGCGCCTTGGTGCTGGATGTGAAAGGCGGCAGCGGCGCATTCATGCAAACCCGCGAGGCGGCGAAAGAGCTTGCCCGCGCGTTGGTGGAGACCGCCCAAGGCTGCGGATTGCCGACCCGCGCGCTGATCACCGATATGAACCAGCCTGTGGCTCCGGCCATCGGCAATGCGCTGGAGGTGATCGAAGTGCTCGATGTGCTGCGCGCGCCGCGGCCAGAGCAGCGCCTTTGTCAATTGAGCCTTGCGCTGGCCGGTGAAGTGATGGTTTTGGCAGGCCAAGTCGAGAGCGCAGAGCAAGGGGCCCGGCAGGCATTGACAAAGCTTACAGATGGCAGCGCGGCAGAGCGTTTTGCGGATATGGTCATGGCGCAGGGCGGGCCAGGCGATTTTCTCGAGCGATCTCAGGCATATTTGCCCCAGGCCCCGGTTGCCCGCCCGGTTTTGGCCGGAGATGCGGGAAAAATCGCGGTGATTGATGGGCGGGCCTTAGGGCAGGTGGTGATGATGCTGGGCGGCGGGCGCGCGCGGGCAGGCGAGGCGATTGACCCCTCAGTGGGGCTCAGCGCTGTGGCAGGGCTTGGCACGCCGGTCGATGCGCAAACCCCGGTGGCGGTGATCCATGCGCGTAGCGAGGCCGAAGCCGATGAGGCCGAAGCTGCCGTGCGGGCCGGGTTCCAGATCGCGCAAATCGGTGTTGCGCCGCCTTTGATCCATGGGCGGGCAGGCTGATGGCGCGGGCGTTTTTGGTGGTGCTCGACAGTGTCGGCTGCGGCGGTGCACCTGATGCGGCGAGCTTTGGCGATGACGGGGCCAATACCCTGGGCCATATTGCCCGAGAATGCGCCGCAGGCCGCGCAGATACTGGGCGCAGCGGGCCTTTGGATCTGCCGCATCTGGCGCGGCTTGGCCTGGGCGCTGCGATGCAGACCGCCATTGGCATGGCGCCGCCCGGGATTGCCCATTGGCCTTCGCCTGAGCCCTCGGCGATATGGGCTGCCGCTGAAGAGATTTCAAAAGGCAAAGACACCCCATCGGGCCATTGGGAATTGGCGGGGGTGCCAGTGCCATGGGATTGGCATTATTTTCCCGACACACAGCCCGCCTTTCCCGCAGATCTCAGCGCCCAGGCCGCGCGGCTTGCGGGCACAGACGGGATCTTGGGTGATTGTCATGCCTCTGGCACCGAGATCATCGCTCGGCACGGGGCGGCGCATCTGCAAAGCGGCTGGCCGATTTGCTATACGTCTGCCGATAGCGTGTTTCAGATCGCTGCCCATGAAACCCATTTCGGATTGCAGCGGCTGCTGGATCTTTGCCAGGCCCTGGCCCCGCAGCTGCACCGAATGAAAGTCGGCCGGGTGATCGCGCGCCCGTTTATTGGCGATGGGCAATCGGGCTTTACCCGCACAGAAAACCGGCGTGATTACGCCATCTCCCCGCCAGCGCCCACCTTATGCGATTGGGTGCAAAACGCGGGCGGGCAGGTGCAGGCCATCGGCAAGATCAAGGATATATTCTCAGGCCATGGCATCGACCGGGTGGTCAAAGGCCGTGATGCGGCGCTCATGGGGCATCTGCATGAAGCGCTGCAATCTGCGCCCGAGGGCAGTTTGACCTTTGCCAATTTCGTGGAGTTTGACAGCCTTTATGGCCATCGCCGGGATGTGGCGGGATATGCTCGCGCGCTGGAATGGTTCGATGGGCATGTACCGCATCTGACTGGCGCGCTGCGCCCAGCCGATTTGCTGCTGTTGACCGCAGATCACGGCAATGACCCCACATGGCCCGGCAGCGATCATACCCGCGAGCGGGTGCCAGTGATCGGGCTGCGCGGCGGAAATGCGCCCGGCTGCGAGGCTGGTTTGCGCGGCTTTGCCGATATAGGGGCCAGCGTGGCAGCCCATCTGGGGATTGCCGCGCCAGGGCCAGGAGTAAGCTTTCTATGACACGAGATCGGATCGAGCTGCATTTGCATCTCGAAGGGGCCGCCCCGCCAAAATTCATCGCCGGGCTGGCGGCGGAGAAATCTATCAATCTTGACGGCGTGTTCGCTGAGGATGGCGGCTATGCCTTTGATGGTTTCGCCCATTTCCTTGAGGTCTATGAAGCCGCCACATCCGTGCTGAAAAGCCCGCAAGATTACGCCCGCCTGACCCAAGCGGTTTTGGAAGAACAAGCCGCCCAAGGCATTCTTTACACCGAGGTCTTTGTCTCGCCCGCTTTTTGCGGCGAATATGATTTAGGGGCTTGGGCGGAATATCTTGCGGCGATGGGCGAGGCCGCCGCAAAGGCCGAGGCCCAAGATGGGGTGATCTTACGGGCCATTGCCACGCCGGTGCGCCATTTTGGGCCCGATGCCGCGCGCGAGGCCGCAGCTTGCGCTCGGGAAAGCGCAGGCGAGTTCCTCGTGGGCTTTGGCATGGGGGGGGCGGAACAAGCGGGCCGGGTGGAAGAGTTTGCATATGCCTTTGATATGGCGCGTGAGGCAGAGCTGCATCTGACCTGCCATGCGGGTGAATGGGCCGGGCCTGAGGCCATTCGCGATACCCTAAAGCACTTGGACGTCGCGCGTTTGGGCCACGGGGTGCGGGCGGTGGAAGACGAGGCTTTGGTGGATGATCTGGCCGAGCGCGGCACCGTGTTAGAGCTGTGCCCAGGCTCCAATATCGCTCTGGGGCTTTATCCCAATTGGCGCGCCCATCCGATTGAACGGCTGCGGGCGCGGGGGGTGAAAGTGACCGTTTCCACTGATGATCCTCCGTTCTTCCGCACCAGCATGTCCCAAGAATATGCCCGACTGGCCGAGGCGTTCGATTGGGATGACGCAGAGTTTGCTCGTCTCAACCGGGTTGCAGCAGAGGCTGCGTTTTGCGACGAAGAAACCAAATCACGTCTGATCAAAGCATTGGAGCCAAAGGATGTCTGAGGACGCGCAACATCTGACCATCGTCAATCACCCTTTGATTCAGCACAAGCTGACGATCATGCGCGACAAGGACACTTCCACCGCTGGGTTTCGCCGCCTGCTGCGCGAGATCAGCCAGCTTTTGGCCTATGAAATCACCCGTGATCTGCCCCTCACCACACGGGCCATTGAAACGCCGCTTTGCGAAATGGATGCGCCCGTGCTTGATGGCAAAAAGCTGGCGCTGATCTCGATCCTGCGCGCGGGCAATGGATTGCTGGATGGGGTGTTGGAATTGATCCCGGCGGCCCGGGTGGGTTTTGTCGGGCTCTATCGCGATGAAGAAACCCTGCAGCCGGTGCAATATTATTTCAAAGTGCCCGAGGATCTAAGCTCGCGCATTGTGATCGCGGTGGATCCGATGCTGGCCACGGGCAATTCCTCGGCCGCGGCGATTGATCTGCTCAAAGAGGCCGGGGCCACGGATATCCGGTTTTTGTGTTTGCTGGCCGCGCCCGAAGGGGTGGCGCGGATGAAAGAAGCCCATCCCGATGTGCCTGTGGTCACCGCGGCGCTGGATGAAAAGCTCACGGAGAATGGCTATATTTGGCCGGGGCTCGGAGATGCGGGTGATCGCATGTTTGGCACGAAATGAACGCTCTGCGCGCCATGGCGGCTATGGCTGCGCTATGCCTGTGTCATGGGGCTACGGCGCAAGCGTTGCTGCCAAGCCCTGTGGAAACCCCTGGTGAAGGTTTTACCCTGGATCGCTATATCGATACTGGCGGCTGTGTTTTCATCCGGGTGGGGCTGGGCGAGCAAGAGATTTGGGCGCCGCGCTATCGCAGCGATGGTGGCCAAGATTGCGGGCATCTGCCCAGCGTGAGCGAGGCTGGAGCCGAAGAAAAGGCCAGCGCGCGGGCGCGCCCGGTCACTGGGCTGGCCAAGCCGGGCTATTATATCCAGGCTGGCGCTTTTGGTAAAAAATCCAATATTGAGCGCATCAGCGCAGGTTTCAATGCCCGGGGCTGGGGCGCGGCAAACCGCTCTGCGGGGCGGTTGACGCTGCTCTTTGCTGGCCCGTTTGACGAGGCATTGCGCGCCCAAGCGGCTCTGCGCAGCATCCGCCGGTCGGGCATGCCCGATGCCTATTTGGTGGTGCAAGAGGCGCTGCCCGCGCAATAGCCCGTGCCGCCTGGTGGATTAGCGGGCGCAGATATCTTGCAGGCGCACCCAATCGGCATCGCTCAGCACAGGCTCGGTGGGATGGCCGCTATTGCGCAGCTCTGGCGCGGGTTGCCCTTTGGCGGCCAGGTCAAACAGATACGGGGCGGGATCTACTGCGCGGGCGGCAAAATGCGCTCCGAGATCGCCGGGATCTTGGGCTGGGCGCAAGGGCAAAGCTTCGGCATAGTCTGCCAAAAGCGCATGAGGGAGTTGCCCGGTGGTCAACAGCTTGAGCACGGCCCAAGGGCTGGCATGGTCAAGCAATGTCACCAGCGGGCTTAAGGTTTCAGCGCGGGCGCTTTGGGCGATTAGGTAACCCGCGGGGACCTCTGGGCTGCGGGGCAGTTCGATCAAATCGCGATGTATGAGCAGCGTGCCGCCAGGCAGGGCCATGGTGCGCACTGGCCCGCCCGAAAGCACCGCGATCCGCGGCGCATCCTCGCCAAAAAGCCGATCAGAGAGTTTATCGGCGGCGGCCAGGCTGGGGCTATAGGTGCAAGGCGGCCCGGTCATGGGCATTAAGGCGCGCAACAGATCTTCGCCCAGCTCCCGCTGGATCGCGTCGGGCAAGATCGCGGCACTATGCTTGCGCAGCGCTCCGGGCAACCACAGAACGCCGAACAAGATCATCAGTGCCACAGCGCTGAGCCGAACCAGGCCGCGCACCCGACCTTGCCGCGGGCGGCGACGCTTGAGCGCCCCCCGCACGGTTTCAATGGCGTCCATCATCGTGGCATCGTCAATTTCGAGCCATTCATCACTGTCATCGCCAGGGCGGTATTGCGCGGGCATCTCGCCGGGATTGAGTCGAATGAGCGCGGGCAATGACCAATGGGATAGGGCCACTTCTTGTTCATTGGTGATCACCAATGTGGCTTCGCCCAGCATCACGAACACATTCTGGCGCTGCGCATCATCATTGGCGCGCCAGAGCCCCGGGCTTTCCAGGCGATCATATTGGGAGAGGACCGTCAAAGGGCGCTCACCTCACTGCTCGTTCTCGTTGATCAAAGGTTAGACGAGCGCGGCGCTATGCACAATCGCGCATGAGGATGTCACGGCACGTCCTTGGCGCGCGGAACGCGGAAAGCCCGGTCACAGAGCCAGCCCAGCACCAATGCCAAAATCGCAGCAAGCGCGGCGGTTTCGGCGCGCACCAAAGCCCCCGCAGGGGTGGGCGCGATCATCAAAACCGTGCCTGTCGACACCAGCAATGGCAGCACGAAATTACCCTGTCCTAAAGCGCGCAGGCCAAAGGCGTAACAGATCATGGCAACGCCATATTTGAGCGCGCTCGTCAGGGCATTGCTGTCCACATAGCCTGCGCCGAAAACCAATATCCCGGCCAGCGCCGCGCCACCGATGGCACCTGCGGCAAAGATCAAATGGGCTCTGCTTGGGGTATGGGGCGGGGCCAAGGCGCGAAACACGAACATTTGGATGACCCAGAAAGATTGCGGCGCGCTAAGCGCTCGGGCCAGGGTGATGGCAATGGCCAATCCCGCGCCTAAAAACGCGGCATGGCGCAGACCGAGGCGAAGCCCGCCTGGGCCTGGCGCCCGTTGGCCATTGAGCCCAAGATAAGCGGCCATTGCGATCCCGCCTGCCAGAGAGCCAAAAAAGGCCAAAGCAATGGGCAGCGGCGCGAAATCAAGCTGCAAGGAAAGCCCAAGCAACACAGCGGCGAATATCGCGATGGTAAAGGCGCGTCCGCCAAAGCGTGCGGCCTCGATCCCCGCAGCCATAGCAAAGAAAAGCGCCAAGATGCGCGGGTCGAAAAAGCGATCATAGAGGTGGTTGGCGCAAACCGCGCAAAGAACCAAGATCCCGGCCCATGCCGCGCGTTGGCGCGAGGCCAAGGTGGAGGCAAACAGCCCTAAAATGCTACCGCCGACAGAAGCAGGTAGGGCTGCTTCTGTCGGGGTGAGGATGGCGGTCAGGAACGCACATCCAGCAATAGCGGCCAGAAACCCGACCACTTTTTGCCAAGGCAGCGGAGGAGGCTGCCCTGGCAACGCTTTTAGGCCGCGGCCTTCTGCGCCGGATCGAAGCGGTCGTAGAAGCCTTCGCCTTTCTCGGCGAGATCACGCAGCAGGGCAGGTGCTTTAAAGCGGGCGCCGAATTTGGCTTCGAGATCATCACAGATCTCAACCGCTTTGCCCGACCCGATCATATCCAGCCAGCTCAGGGTGCCGCCGGTCCAAGGCGCAAAGCCCCAGCCCAGGATCGAGGCCACATCGCCTTCGCGGATATCCATCAGCACGCCTTCTTCCAGGGCGCGGACCGCTTCGAGCGACTGCACCATCAGCAGGCGATGCTGAATTTCGACCAGATCAGGCTGCTCTTCGGCGACAGGGTAACGCTCAGCCAGGCCTTCCCAGAACCCGCTGCGCTTGCCTTTTTCGTCATAGTTGAAGAAGCCAGCATTGGCTTTACGGCCCAGACGACCGATTTCTTCGAGCCAGAAGGCCACTTCATCCACATCGCTATCGGCATAAGCATCGCCCAGGGCGGCTTTGGTGGCGCGTGCGATCTTGGCCCCCAGATCGATGGAAACCTCATCGGTCAGCTGCAGCGGACCAACGGGCATGCCCAGCAGTTTGGCTGCGTTCTCGATCAGAACCGGCGAGACGCCTTCGCGCAACATGCGGATGCCTTCATTGGTGTAAGGCAAGATGCAGCGGTTGGCATAGAAGTAACGCGCGTCGTTCACAACGATAGGCGTTTTCTTGATCTGGCGCACGAAGTCGAGGGATTTGGCCACCGCGCGGTCACCGGTTTTCTCGCCTTTGATGATCTCCACCAGCAGCATCTTATCGACCGGCGAGAAGAAGTGGATGCCGATGAAGGTTTCCGCATTCCGGCTGGCTTTGGCCAGTTCGGTGATCGGCAGGGTCGACGTGTTGGTGGCGAAAATCGCGTCTTCGGGCAGATGCGCTTCGGCCTTTGCGGTGGCTTCGGCTTTGATGCCCGGCTCTTCGAACACAGCTTCAACCACCAGATCACAGCCCGCAAGAGCGGCATAATCCGGGGTCGCGTTGATCAGGCCCAGAACTGCGGCTTTCTTCTCTTCGGTGATTTTCTTGCGGCTCAGCGCTTTGTCGAGCAGCTTTTCCGAATAGTTTTTGCCGCGGTCAGCCGCTTCTTGGTCGCGGTCGATCAGCACCACTTCGATACCGGCCTGTGCGGAGACATAGGCGATACCTGCGCCCATCATGCCTGCGCCGATCACGCCGACTTTCTTAACCTTTTCATCGGGCACATCGGGGCGGTTCGCGCCTTTTTCCAGCGCTTCTTTATTGATGAAAAGCGACCGGATCATGTTGCCCGAGGACGGGTTCATGAGAACCGACACAAACTGGCGCGCCTCGATGCGGATCGCGGTGTCGAAATCCACCATGGAGCCTTCATAAACCGCCGAGAGCAACGCTTTCGGAGCTGGATAGACGCCTTTGGTTTTGCCGTTGATCATGGCCGATGCGCCCACGAAGGTCATGAAACCTGCGGGGTGATAAGCATTGCCGCCGGGCATCTTGTAGCCTTTGGCATCCCAAGGCTTCACGATGTCTTTATCCGTGGCCGAGAGCACCCAAGCTTTGGCCGATGCAAACAGCTCGTCCGCGGGCACAACTTCGTCGATCAGGCCAGCGCCTTTGGCTTTCTTAGGATCGCTCATCTTGCCTTCGAGCAAGAAGGGCGCGGCGGCCATGGTGCCCAGCTTGCGGGCCAGACGGGTGGTGCCGCCTGCGCCGGGGAAGATCCCCACGAGGATTTCAGGCAGACCGATTTTGGCTTTTGGGTTGTCGGCCACAAAGATGCGGTGACAGGCCAGGGGGATTTCCAAGCCAATGCCAAGCGCGGTGCCGGGCAGGGCGGCTGCGATCGGCTTGCCGCCTTTAAGGGTCTTGGGGTCCATGCCCGCGCGTTCGATTTTGCGCAGGATGGCGTGGATGCTCATCAAGCCGTCGAATAGGCCTTTGGCAGGCTCGTCACCAGCTTCTTCGCGCATTTTAGCGATGATGTTGAGATCCATACCGCCAGCAAAAGTGTCTTTGCCCGAGGTGATCACAACACCTTTCACGGCATCATCGGCCAAGGCATCATCCACGAACCCGTCGAGCTGGCTCAGCCCTTCGCGGCTCATGACATTCATGCTTTTGCCCTGGACGTCCCAGGTGATTACGGCGACGCCATCGGCGTCTACTTCATAGGTAAAATCGGTCATCGGTTTGTCCTTGTTTAATCGGTCGCGATTGGCGTGCCCGATTACACCCGTTCGATTACAGTTGCGGCACCCATGCCCGAGGCGATGCAAAGCGTGGCCATGCCCACTTCTTTGTCCTGGCGCTCCAGCTCGTCGAGCAGTGTGCCGATGATGATCGCACCGGTGGCGCCCAGCGGGTGACCCATGGCGATGGCGCCGCCATTGACATTCACCTTGGCCGGATCAGCGTTGAAGGCTTGCATGAAGCGCAGCACCACAGCGGCGAAGGCTTCATTGACTTCGAACAGATCGAAATCGCTGATGGTCATGCCGGTTTCCGCCAGAACCTTCTCGGTCACAGGCACCGGGCCGGTCAGCATGATGGTCGGGTCCAGGCCGATTTTCGCGGTGTGCTTGATGCGTGCACGCGGGGTCAGGCCGTTTTCGATGCCGAACTCTTTGTTGCCGATCAGAACAGCGGCGGCGCCATCCACGATGCCCGAGCTGTTACCGGCGTGGTGCACATGCTCGATCTTTTCCAGATGCGGGTATTTCAGCATGGCCACAGCGTCAAAGCCGGGCATTACTTCGCCTTGCTCTTTAAACGCAGGCTTGAGCGAGCCCAAGGACTGCATATCGGTTTGCGGGCGCATGTATTCGTCGTGATCCAGGATCGCGATGCCATTGCGGTCGGTCACAGTGAACACGGATTTGTTGAAGCGGCCTTCATCCCAAGCGGCTTTGGCGCGACGCTGGGATTCCACGGCAAGCTGGTCGGTGTCATCGCGGCTAAAGCCGTATTCGGTGGCGATGATATCGGCCGAGATACCCTGAGGCACAAAATATTTCTCCATGGCGATGGAGGGATCCACGGCGATGGCCGCGCCATCCGACCCCATGGGCACGCGGCCCATCATTTCCACGCCGCCAGCCACATAGGCTTTGCCTGCGCCGCCTTTGACCTGGTTCGCCGCTAGGTTCACCGCTTCCATGCCCGAGGCGCAGAACCGGTTGATCGACAGGCCAGGCACCTGCTCGTCAAAATCGGAAGCCAGAACCGCGGTCCGAGCCAGGCAGCCGCCTTGCTCGCCCACTTGGGTCACGTTGCCCCAGATCACATCTTCGATGCCGCGGGTGTCGAGATTGTTGCGCTCTTTGACCGCGTTCAGGGTCTGCGCCGACAGCGACATGGAGGTGACTTCATGCAGGCTGCCGTCTTTGCGGCCTTTGCCGCGCGGGGTGCGCACCGCATCGTAGATAAAAGCTTCTTCCATCGGATTTACCTCTTTTGGGTGTCGGGCCGCGCAGGCGGCATTAAATCATAGGGGTGTTTCCAGCCGGGCGTGGCCGCGATGCGGTCTAGCCAAGCGTCGATATGGGCCCAGTCCCCACGAGAAAACCCAAAGGGTTCATCGTAGAACAGATAGCCGCAACAGGTGAGATCAGCGACGGTTAGGCTCTCGCCCACCAGCCAATCGCGATCCGCCAGGCGCTTATCGAGCACCGAATAGGCGGTTTCCAACCGGCCCTGAAGAAAGGCAATGGTCGGAGCCATTGCATCGCGCTTCGCCTCAGGCAGGTAATTCAACAAAAAGCGCACCATGCCCGCTTGGCTTGAGAGCTTGTGATTGTCCCAAAATTGCCAGCGCAGCACTTCCCAACGGTCCTCGGGGGCACCGCCGAGCTTGCAGGTTTTCTCGACGACATATTGTTGGATCGCGCCGGATTGGCTCAGGCGCAGATCGCCATCGATCAAAACCGGGGCTTCGCCCATTTCGTTGAGTTGTTCTTGATAATCCGAAGCGCGCGTGGCTCCGTCAAAGAAATTGACGAAAACAGGCTCCCAGGCCATGCCCGACAATTCCAATGCGAGGGCGGCTTTGTATGAGTGGCCGCTTTCGCCAAAGCAATGCAGTTGAACAGTCACTGCGGTCCTCCCTGACCGATATGCTTCGCATTTAGGTGCGCTTTAGCGCGGATTGCAGCCTTGGTCGCCTGGAACGTCACGTTCTTAAAGCCGTTGTGAAGGCTCGGCTTTCTTCGCTTTAACGTGCTGCGATGCGGCAATAGTGGGATTGCGAAAACTACCTGGCAGTGTGGGTGGGCGCGTCAAAGAAAGGGCCGGGGAATTCCCCGGCCCAAATCCGTTTGGCTTGGATTAGAAGTTTGCTGCATCCAGCTCCATGACCGTGTCAGCGCCGGTTTTGATGCGCGCCAGATGCAGCGCGGTCTCAGGCAATTGACGGGCCATGTAGAATTTACCGGTGGCAATCTTGGCGTTGAGGAAATCGGTGTCGGTGTCACCAGCATCCAGACGCGCCTGGGCAGCTTTGGCCATTTTGCACCACATCAGGCCGAGGCAGACATGGCCAAAGAGATGCATGAAGTCATAAGACCCCGACAGAGCGTTGTTGGGGTTCTTCATGCCTTCGGCCATGAAATACATGCCCGCTTCTTGCAGATCTTTAGAAGCAGCTTTCAGCGGCTCGATGAAGTCTTTGCCCAGCACCGGATCTTCGGCGTTTTCTTTGCAATAGGTTTTCACCAGGTCAAAGAAGGCCATGATCGGCTTGCCGCCATTGGCAGGCAGTTTACGGCCCACAAGGTCCAGAGACTGGACGCCATTGGTGCCTTCATAGATCATGGTGATCCGGGCATCGCGCACGAATTGCTCCAGACCCCATTCTTTGGTGAAGCCCGAGCCACCCAGGGTTTGTTGTGCCAGAACGGCGGTGTCAAAGCCCTTATCGGTCAAGAAGCCTTTGAGAACCGGGGTCAGCAGCGAGATCAAGCCATCGGCATCGGCGTCTTTTTCCCGGTGCACTTTGTCGAGGATGGTGGAGCCCCACAGGGTGAATGCGCGGGCGCCTTCCACAAAGCTTTTCTGCATCAGCAGGTTCCGGCGCACATCGGGATGCACGATGATCGGATCTGCGGGACCGTCAGGGTTCTTCACGCCGGTGATGTCGCGGCCCTGCAAACGATCGCGGGCAAAGCCCAGAGCGTTTTCATAGGCGACAACCGCTTGGGCATAGCCTTGCAGGCCCACACCCAGACGGGCGTCGTTCATCATGGTGAACATGGCGCGCATGCCTTTGTGCAGATCACCAATCAGGTAGCCAGTGGCCCCGTCATAGTTCATCACGCAAGTGGCGTTGCCGTGGATGCCCATCTTTTTCTCAAGACCGCCACAGGTCACGGCGTTGCGATCGCCCAGGCTGCCATCTTCATTGACGATGTATTTGGGCACGATGAAGAGCGAGATGCCTTTGATGCCTTCAGGACCGCCGGGGATCTTGGCCAGCACCAGGTGAATGATGTTGTCGCTCATCTCGTGCTCACCAGCCGAGATCCAGATCTTGCTGCCCGAGACTTTATAAGTGCCGTCTTCTTGGGGCTCCGCCTTGGTGCGGATCAGACCCAGATCGGTGCCGCAATGGGGCTCGGTCAGGTTCATGGTGCCCGACCAGGTGCCATCGATCATCTTGGGCAGATAGGTGGCTTTTTGCTCGGCGGTGCCATGGGCATGGATGGCCGATGCGGCACCATGGGTCAGGCCCTGATACATGTTGAACGCCATATTGGCGGAGACGAACATTTCGCCCACAGCCATGCTCATCACCACGGGCATGCCCTGGCCGCCATATTCGGGATCGGCATCCAGACCCATCCAGCCGCCTTCGCGCATCTGGTCATAGGCTTCTTGGAACCCATCGGGCACGCGCACAACGCCGTTTTCCAGGGTGCAGCCTTGTTCATCGCCAACAGTGTTCAGCGGTGCCAGCACGCCTTCGGCCAGTTTGCCAGCTTCTTCCAAGATCGCGCCAGTGGTGTCGGCATCAAGTTCGTCATAGCCCGGAGTATCGAGGCTGGAGACACCCAGAACGTCCTGAAGAACGAACTGAAGGTCTTTGGTAGGAGCGGTGTAGGTAGGCATATCTTCGTCCTATTTACTCTATGCAATTGGGCGGCTGGGCCGCCGGTTGCGGGTTAGCGGGTAAAACGCGTGTCGGGCCTGAACGGCACGGGCATAGCCAACGCGGTGGAATGGGATTAGGGCACCATCAAACTGGGCCGCAGAACGCGCAGCAAAGGGCGAAGCCAGGATAGGCCGCGCGCGCAAAGGTGTTGCTGCGGGCCGCCCGCAGTGATCCTTTGTCTGGCGCACACCCCCCTGAACAAAGCGCGTCTGACGCGTTCGGGTCCGGCTGTGGTGCAATATGTCTCTCCCTTACCGCGGCCGTTGGGCCAAACTTGGCTGTACCCTAGGCCGGTTTGCAAGCGTTACTAGACGGGTGTGCATATGGGGAAACAAAACGCGGCGTCACTGGCGGTGCCAAGAGAACCGGAGACAAATTCGCGGGTCTTTCCCCCGGGTCGTGTCCACCAGTGACGTGATATTGCGCCGGTGCTGGCTTGGCGCAGGTTAGAGATGATTGGCGAAATTGCGGATATGCTGGGCGATCTCTCGGCTGACCTCATCCAAGCTGCGCCCCTCTGCCGCAAAGCCATGGCTGGCATCTTCAATCCAAGCGGCAAAGGCGCGGTCCTCGGGGAGGCTGCGGCAAATCTCGGTGATTTCCGCTTTCGGGGCCAAGCTGTCTTGGCTGCCTTGGACGAATAAAATCGGCTGGCTGCAGCGGTCCAAATGCGCCGTGCGCGCGGGATCGCCGCGATGGGGAAAGCCAAGGCAGATGATACCTTTGGCCCAAAGGGGCTCTTGGGCATCCGCATAGGTGGTCATCAAGCCGCTTAAGGAATGCCCGCCGATCAGCGCGGTAAGATCAGGATGGGCTTGCACGGCGTAGTTTAGGGCAGAGCGCAAAGTGTCTTTCAGGGTGTCGGCATCATCTACTGGCGCATCGGTAAAGGGTTTGAAACTGGGATCGGCAGAATAGGGATATTCAAAGCGCAGCGTCGCGATCCGGCAGCGCGCAAGCGCCGCGCTCAGAGCCACCATGAGCGGTGTGGTCATGGTCGAGGCCGAGCCATGGCCCAGCACCAACAGCGTGTCTGCATCCTCGGGATGATCCCAGATCGCGGGCAATTCCATCCCAAAACTCGTGTGAAAAAACGTGAACTCCGTCATGGGGCGCCTCGCTTTCCTAAAACTAGTTTAGCAAAACAGCGACCTGTTTCACAGTCTTGGGCGCAAAGCGGCAATCAATTCTTTGGCAGCTTGGCGTAACAGCGGCTCGTCAAAACCCGCATAGCCCAGGATTAACCCCTGGGGCGGATCAGGCAGTACCGCATAGGAAGACAGCGCTTTGCTCACCACGCCATGGGCCTTGGCGCGGGCGACCATCTCTTGATCAGAGAGCGCGTGGGCCGCTTTTCTGCGCAGCGGCAGGCACAGATGCATGCCCGAAGGGTCAGGGGCCAATTCCAGCAGATCGTCTAATTCCATGAGCGCATCGAGCAACACTTTTTGGCGCTTGCCATAGACCCGCCGCATGCGCCGCAGATGGATGGCAAATTCACCGCTGGCCATAAACCCCGCCAAAGCCGGTTGCGGGATCAGCGATGCGCGCGGCCCCACAGCGTTCACATAGGCACGTGCGGCGGCGATATGCGCCACCGGCAAGACCAGATAGCCCAGGCGCAATGTGTGGCTGAGCAATTTGGAAAAACTGCCCAGATACAAAACTTGGGTCAGACCATCGAGCCCGGCCAAAGCGGGCAGGGGCTGGCCTTGATAGCGAAACTCGCTGTCGTAATCATCCTCAATGATCAACGCGCCAGTGCTGCGCGCCCAATCCAACAGGGCGATGCGCCGGGGCAAAGGCATGGCCCGCCCGGTGGGGTAATGGCGCGACGGGGTGACGATGGCAGCGCTGAGATCAAGGGGCAGGGCACAGGCATCCAGGCCTGCGGCGTCAACGCGATGGGGCAGCACCTCGCTGCCCGAGGCGGCCAATACCCCGGCCATGGGGGACCAACCGGGATCTTCCATCACTGAACGACCCATTCCCCCCAACAGCCCGCGAAACACGATCTCGAATGCCTCGCGCGCACCGGAGGTGATCAAGATTTGTTCCGGGCCGCAGTCCAAACCCCGCCAGAGGCGCAAATGCTCGGCAATGGCGGCGCGCAACGGATACCATCCAAAGGGATCTGGGCGCGCTAAAAGCGCCGCATCGGGGCTGCGCCAGGCCCGTTCCAGATGCCGCGCCCATTGCCCATGAGGAAAGAGGTTTTGATCGGCCACCCCATGGCTCAGCGGCAGCCATGGTTGCCGCCTGTCTTGCGAGGGCATTCGGTCCGCGCGTGGGGCAGGCGGGGCGAGATGGGGTAGATCCTGCGCCACATAAGTGCCGCCCCCCATTCGGGTGAGCAAATAGCCCTCGCTTTGCAATTGCTCATAGGCCGCTGTCACGGTCATGCGTGACACAGAGAGTTCTTGCGCCAGTTTGCGGCTCGCTGGCAGCCGCGTGCCTGCGAAATCCCCTTGCGACAGGAGCAGATCGCGCAAGGCGGTGCAGAGCTGTGCCTGAAGGCTGGCCTCGGCCCCGCGATCAAGGCTTAAGGCAAACAAGGCGCCATCTAAATTGGACTGAGTATTTTTCGTGTTATTGGCCATATTCTATATGCCAATATGCCCCTAAAGCGGCCCCGGCAAGTTGTAACCAGGAGCCAGCTATGAGCAGTTCATTGCCCATCACCGAAAGATCACGCCTGCGGCGGTTGCATCAGCGCGGGCATTTTGATCGCGACACCATCAATGGGATTTTGGATGCCCAGCCGCAATGCAGCGTCGGCTATGTGATCGATGGTAAACCCTATGTGACCCCAAGCTTGCAATGGCGCGAGGGCAATCATGTTTACTGGCATGGCTCTTCTGCCAGCCGGACCATGCGCCACTGCAAAGAGGCTGAGGTCTGTATGACAGTCTCGATCCTTGATGGGTTCGTGCTGGCGCGTTCGGGGATGCATCATTCGGTGAATACCCGCTCGGTGATGCTGTTTGGCAAAGCGTTCAAAGTGGAAGATCCCGAGGAAAAGCGCGCTAAGCTTGCCAATTTCGTCAATGGCCTGTTCCCAGGCCGCTACGAGAGCCTGCGCCGGGATCATGATCAAGATATCAAAGCCACCATGGTGCTGGGTATGGAGATTGCTGAAGGCGCGGCCAAGATCCGCACCGGCGGGCCGAATGATGAAGAGGCCGATTACGATCTGCCGATCTGGGCAGGTGTGGTGCCGGTGACGACCCATATCGGTGCGCCCATTCCCGACGAGCGCAATCTCGAAGGGGTAGAGATGCCCGATCATGTGGGGGCGCTTAAAATCGGCTGACCATCCCCCGGCCTTTTCCATTGGCCCGCGCTGCATTAAGAATTTTCAAACGCTAAGGAGGCGGGCCATGGATATGATCGAGGCGCTTACGCGTTTGCATAAGGACATGCCGCGCCAAGGGCCGGGCGATGATGGTTTTTCTCGCGCGATATTGGCGCGGCTGCCCGATCTGGCCCGGCGTAATCGCATTGCGGATCTGGGCTGCGGTACCGGGGTGGCTGGGCTGCTTTTGGCTCAGGAATTGGGCCATAAGGTGCTCTGTGTGGACAGCGCACCAGCTTTTGTTGAGGCGCTTAATGAACGCGCCCGAGATGCGGGGCTTGCAGATCAGATCATCGGGCTTTGCGCTGATATGGGGGCGCTTGATCCGGCCCGGTATCAATTCGATCTGATATGGTCCGAAGGTGCGGCTTATAACTTAGGCTTTGAAAACGCTTTGCGTGCTTGGCGGCCCTTGATGGCTGAAGGCGGGATCGCTGTGGTCTCGGAAATGAGCTGGTTTAGCGATGCGCCGCCAGCAGAGGCCACGCGCTATTGGCAAGCGGCTTATCCGCAAATGGGCAGCGCGGCGCAAAATATCGCGCGCGCCAAGGCCCAAGGCTTTGATTTGCTTTTTTCAGAGCGTCTGCCCGCCATTGCCTGGTGGCAGAATTACTATACCCCGCTGACAGGGCAGCTCGCCCGCTTTGACAGCGAACCCGCCCCTGCAATGCAAGACGCCATTGCCGAGACGCGCCAAGAGATCGCCCTATTTGAGCGATACTCAGATCATTTCGGCTATGTGTTTTACGTGCTGCAGGCCGCCTGAAGATAGTGTGACGCGTCTCGGGCGGGCTGTGGCTTTTGCATGCAAGGCCGCGCTTGGGGATGACACGCGACCGATGCAGAACCTTCTAAGCGCTTTTCAACAGGCTTGCGGCGGTTTCATCGCGCAGCCGTTGCAACTCTTTGATCGTGTCCTCAAGCTGCTCGCGCTGCTCATGAAGGCTTTCAAGCTGCTGCGTGGCAAGATCCACCCAGGTCTGCATCTGGGTCGCGGTGCCTTGCTCCTCATAGATCATCAGCCATTGGCGGATATCTTCGAGGGAAAAGCCAAAGCGGCGACCGCGCAGGATCAAGGTCATCCGCGCCACTTCGCGCGGGCCATAGTAACGTGCGCGCCCTTGCTTATCGGGCTGAAGCAGCTCGATATATTCATAATAGCGCAGCGTGCGCGGGGTCACATCGAACTCTGCGCACATTTCTTTAAATGTAAGGCGTGTCTCAGCCATAGGAAGTCCTCCCCTTCGACGAAGGTAGCCAGAGCCGTGCTGCGACGCAATTGCCAATCGGCGCATGCGTTACCGGACTGGACGTGACCGCGTATGGCGTAAATATGCTCAGGGTCAAGGGAGGTTTCAAATGGATCAAAAAATCGAGCTTGTGCGCAGTTTTATTACGCAACTGCCTTATAGTGCAGCACTCTCGCTAAAGCTGGAAGAGATCGGGCCAGGCTGGGCGGTGATGCGATTGCCTTGGTCTGATGAATTGGTGGGCGATACGGAGACCGGCGTGATCCATGGGGGGGCTGTGTCATCGCTCATCGATACGGTCTGCGGCGCCGCAGTGATGACCCATCCCAAAGCAGGCGAATCGAGCGCCACGCTCGATCTGCGCATCGATTATATGCGACCGGCAACACCGGGGCGGGATCTTTATGCGCGCGCAGAATGTCATCAAATGACCCGCACCGTGGCCTTTTTGCGTGCCCAAGCCCATGATGGTGACGCCAATCGTTTGGTGGCCCAGGCTTCGGCGGCCTTCACGGTGCAAGGAGCAAGCAAATGAACCGGCCCCGTCCAGAACCCATGCCCGTGGTGAAGTATCGCCGGGATGCAGCGCTATCGCGATTGACCTCGCGGGTGCCATATATCGCGCATCTTGGCATCAGTTTTCAGCGCCATGGGGATGAGCTAACCTCGGTCTTGCATTACGGTGATCACCATATTGGCAATCCGGTTTTGCCCGCGCTCCATGGTGGTGCCATTGCAGGGTTTTTGGAAACCACCGCGTTGATTGAACTGGCCTGGCGCGAGCTGTGGGAAGAGCTGGAAAGCGGCGTGATCAGCGTAGAGCAGCTGGAAAAAGGCACTTTGCCGCCGATGCCTAAAACCATCGATTTCACCTTGGATTATCTGCGTTCGGGATTGCCGCGGGATGCTTATGCGCGGGCAAGGGTGAACCGGTCGGGGCGGCGATATGCCAGCGTGCATGTGGAAGCCTGGCAAGACAATCGCACACGCCTTTTTGCCCAGGCCACTGGTCATTTCTTAATGCCCCAGGTGAATGACAGCTAGCGGTGCGCCAGCCCAGGATGCGGCGCCAGGCATCGGGCCAGTTCAGATGACCCATCGCCGGGTGTTTCGTCTGGCTTGGCCTGTGGTGGTGTCCAATGCCACAGTGCCCATTTTGGGCGTGGTCGATACCGGCGTGGTGGGTCAGCTTGGCCAAGCGGCCCCGATCGGGGCTGTGGGCATTGGCGCAGTTGTGCTCACGGCGGTCTATTGGATTTTTGGTTTTTTGCGCATGGGCACCACGGGTTTTACCGCCCAGGCCCAAGGCGCGCGCGATCACGCTGAGGTCGCAGCGCTTCTGACCCGCGCGTTGATCATCGGCGTATTGGCGGGGCTGGGGATGATCGCCTTGCAAGGGGCGGTGTTCGCCGCGGGCTTTGCGCTGTCCCCAGCGAGCCCCGAGGTCGAAGCGTTGGCGCGGGATTACTTGCGCATTCGCATTTGGTCCGCTCCGGCAGCCATCGCGATTTATGGGATCACTGGCTGGTTGATTGGGCTAGAGCGCACGCGGGCGGTCTTGGTGCTGCAGCTATGGATGAACGGGCTCAATATTCTGCTGGATCTGTGGTTTGTTTTGGGGCTTGGCTGGGGCGTACAAGGGGTCGCGTTCGCCAGTTTTCTCGCGGAATGGAGCGGTCTGGCCCTGGGGCTGTGGTTTTGCCGCACGGGGTTTCAAGACCGGGCATGGCGCGATTGGGCGCGGGTGCTCGACCGGGCACGTCTGCTGGTCATGGCGCGGGTCAATGGGGATATCTTGATCCGTTCCATGTTGTTGCAAGCGGTGTTTGTCTCGTTTTTGTTTTTCGGCGCGGGCTTTGACGATGTGACATTGGCGGCCAACCAGATCCTAGTGCAATTCATCTATGTCACCTCTTATGCGCTCGATGGCTTTGCCTTTGCGGCAGAGGCATTGGTGGGCCAGGCCATGGGGGCCAGGGCGAGGCCCGCTTTGCGCCGGGCGGCGCGGCTATGTGCGTTTTGGGGCCTGGGCAGTGGCATTGCCCTAGGGCTTGGCTTTGCGCTGCTCGGCGGGGCGGTGATCGATCTGATGAGCACGTCACCAGAGATCCAGCAGGTGGCGCGGGCCTATTTGCCTTGGATGGTGCTGGTGCCGCTTTTGGGCTGGGCCGCTTGGATCTTGGACGGGATCTTTATTGGGGCGACCCGGTCTCAAGATATGCGCAATATGATGCTGATCAGTGCGGCGATCTACGGGCTCGCCTGCGCGCTCTTGCTGCCCAGCTTGGGCAATCATGGGCTTTGGATCGCGATGTTGATTTGCTTTTTGGCCCGGGGGACCACTTTAGCGGTGCGCTATCCCGCATTGGAGCGCGCGGTCATCCCGCAGCCTTAACCCCCTCCTTTAGCTAAAGCCTGGGGATCGAGCCTGCCCGCGCGGCGCAGCCGCGCCGGGCCCAACCCTGTCGGTCAAAGACCGTAAGGGGGCGGGAGCACCCTTTTGCCGCCTGTTGCGATGCTTCGGGAAATCAGCGCAACAGCTCAAGAAAGGCTTGGCCGATCATTCCCCCTATGTAATGCAATGGGCCTGAGCATTTCCAAGGAGAAGATCCATGGCCGAGCCTGAATTTTTCACCACGCCACAGGGTCGGCGCATCGCCTATCACCTCTCCCCTGGCACCGGGCCGGGGATCGTGTTTTTGGGCGGGTTTATGTCCGATATGCAAGGCACCAAAGCGGTGCATATGGAGGTCTGGGCAAAAGCGCGTGGTCAGGCTTTTCTGCGGTTTGATTATTCCGGCCATGGCCAATCAGAGGGCGCTTTTGAGGATGGCACCATCGGGGCTTGGGCGGCAGATGCCCTGGCCGCAATCACCGCTTTGACTCAAGGCCCGCAGATCCTCATTGGCTCCTCGATGGGCGGGTGGATTTCCCTGCTCTGCACCAAAGCGCTCGGGGCCAAAGTGGCCGGGCTTGTGACCATCGCAGCGGCGCCGGATTTCACCGAAGACAGTATGTGGGCGGGGTTTAGCGATGCGCAGCGGGCGGATTTGGTGCAGCATGGGGTGGTGGAGCTGGCCTCGGATTATGACGCGCCCTATCGCATCACCCGGCGTTTGATCGAGGAAGGGCGCGATAATCTGGTGCTGCGCAGCCCGCTCAATTTGCCCATCCCCGTGCGCTTTTTGCAAGGCACGGCAGATGCGGATGTGGATCAATCGGTGGCGCTGCGGTTGCTGGCCCATGCCATGGGCGAGGATATTCGCCTGACTTTGGTCAAAGGCGCAGATCATCGCTTTTCCGATCCGGCCTGCTTGGCCTTGATCGAGGCCGCCGCCGAAGAGGTTCTGGCCGCCCAGTCGCAACAGGCCCAAGCGGTGCCCGCGTGAAATATACGGTGTTCGGGATCGCTTTTGCCCTGATGATCCTATGGACGGTGCTCTGGGCCTTTGCACCCCGTGACCCGGTGGTGCTGATCCCTGATTTTGACCCTGCCAGCCTGGGGGCAGATCTTGATCAAAGCTTGAAAGCACGCGAAGCCAGGGTGCCTGATCTGCGCCCCGGCGCGGAAAAGCGTGTGCTTTGGGCCGGCGAGCCAGGGGCGCGCAGCGCTTATTCGATTGTTTTTATCCATGGGTTTTCCGCCAGTTCTGAAGAATTGCGTCCGCTGCCCGATCAATTGGCGTCTCATTTTGAGGCCAATCTCTATTTCGCGCGGCTCTCGGGCCATGGGCGCGATGGCGCGGCAATGGGTGAGCCTTTGGTCGGCGATTGGATCAATGATTTGGCTGAGGCAATGGAAATCGGCCGCCGCATTGGCGAGCGGGTGATCGTCATGGGCAGTTCTGCCGGGGGCGCGCTGTCGGTCTTTGCCGCTTTGGATGCGCAGATGTCCCAGGATCTGGCAGGGCTTATCCTGATCTCTCCAGCTTTTGAGCTGAAAGCGCCTGGCGCCTCTGTGCTCACTTGGCCGGGCGCGCGGGTCTTTGTTCCCAAGCTGATGGGCGAGACCCGCGGCTTCGCGCCCATGAACGAGGCCCATGGGCAGTATTGGACTAGTTCTTATCCCAGCGTGGCGGTGCTGCCCCTGGCCGCGTTGGTGCGCGAAGCTGGGCGCGCGGATCTCATCGCCGCAAAGGTGCCCGCGCTTTTTGTCTTTTCCGAAGACGATGCGGTGGTCGATGCCACTGCTATTCGCGAGGCCGCGGAAAACTGGGGTGGCGCGCGCGAGGTCGTGCCGGTGAGCTTAGGTGAAAATGACGATCCTATGAGCCATATTCTGGCCGGGGATATTCTGTCGCCCGATCAAACCGAGCCGCTTTTGCGGCGCATGATCGACTGGCTCGAGAGACTCTAAAGTTTCGTTGCGAAATTCATCAAAGATTGTCTCAAAAGAGACAATGCATTTTAGAATCGCATGCTAACTGCTGCGCCCATAACGGCGGCTCACTCCGTTATTCACTGCGAGATCTGCCGCATAAGGATTTTGTGCCAATCGAGGCCAGCAAAGCGCATTACGAGGTTAAGAAAGTTGAAACCAGATTTACAAAGAAAATCTTGGCTTATGCCCATGGGGGTTGCGCTGCTGTGGGGCTTGGGCGCGGTCTCGTTGCTCATGCCCTTTGTGTTCTCAGGGCTCAGCGCGATGCGTGGCAATTTTCCATTAGCGATGATTTTGCTTGCCCTTGGGGTGCTGGCAATCACAGTTCTGGCCCCGGTCTTCGCGCGCCTTAGAAATTGACCTGTTAAGGGCACAATACGCCCGTTTTAAGATTTGCCGATTTTTGGCTCGCTGCCATCAAGAATGCGCGCGATATTGGGTTTGTGCCGCCAAAAAACCAGCCCGGCCAAGGCCAAGCAAAGAAGCACCGCATCGGGCCGACCTAAGAGCACTGCCCAGAGGGGCGAGAGCGCCGCTGCGGCCAAAGCTGACAGCGATGAGATACGAAAGAGCAGGGCGGTGACAAGCCAAGTGGCGCAGGCGGCTGCCCCCAATGGAAAGGCCAAGGCGATCAATGTGCCCAAGAAGGTCGCCACCCCTTTGCCGCCCTTAAAGCCCAGCCAAATTGGGAAGCAATGGCCCAAAAAGGCCGCAAAACCAGCCAATTGCGCTGCATCTTCTGCAAAGGCCGCGCGGGCGATCAACACCGCGATCCCCGCTTTGGCCGCATCCAAGATCAATGTCAGCGCAGCGGCGGGTTTCGAGCCGGTGCGCAGCACATTGGTGGCCCCGATATTGCCCGAGCCGATTTGGCGCAGATCCCCAAGGCCAAAAAGCCGGGCCATGACCAGACCAAATGGGACAGATCCCAGCAAATAGGCCAAAACGGCGGTGAGCGCCAAAGCGCCAAAACCAGAGCTGATATCAGGGATCATAGAGAAAACACTCGTTTGCCGCCCACCCAACTGCCCAACACGCGCCCTTGCAGACGCTGGCCATCAAAGGGGGTGTTTTTCGATTTTGATTGCAAGGTGAAGCGATCCAGCACAAAGGGTGCATCCGGATCAAACAGCACCAAATCCGCAGGCGCGCCCGGGGCAAGCCGCCCTGTGGGCAGGCCAAGCCGTTGGGCCGGGTTCAGCGCAAGGGCGCGAAAGATCTGCACCAGGCTCAAATGCCCGCCATGGTAAAGCCGCAGCATTGCAGGCAACAGCGTCTCTAGCCCCACTGCACCGCTGGCGGCCTCTTCAAAAGGCAAGCGTTTGCTTTCTTCATCCTGAGGCGTGTGCATGGAACTGACCACATCCACCAAGCCTTCGGCCACCGCCTCAACCATGGCGATACGGTCGTCTTCGCTGCGCAGGGGCGGTTTGACCTTAAAGAAGGTGCGATAATCGCCAATATCAAATTCATTCAGCGTCAGATGATGGATGGAAACGCCCGCGGTCACATCAAGCCCGGCCTCGCGCGCCCGGCGCAAAGCGGGCAGGGCGCTGGCGGTGCTGATTTGATCGGCGTGATATTTCGCGCGGGTCATCTCCACCAGGGATAGATCGCGCTCCAACCCGATACGCTCGGCCATGGTCGATACCGCAGGCACCCCAAGAAGCGAGGCGAATTTGCCGCTGGTCATTGCCCCGCCTTTGCTCAGGCCGGGTTCTTGCACATGGGCGATGACCAAAGCGTCTAGACTGCGCGCATAGCTCAGGCAGCGGGAAAACACCTTGGCGTTTGTGATCACTTGATCCCCATCGGAAAAGGCCACGGCCCCGGCATCTTTGAGAAAACCGATCTCGACCATTTCGCGCCCTTCGCGCCCACGGGTTAGGGCGGCCATGGGATGGATGCGCACCTCGGCGGCCTCGGCGGCGCGGCGGGTGACATATTCCAAGCTTTCTGGAGTATCGATCGCCGGTTTGGTATCAGGGCGGGTGATCATCGAGGTCACGCCCCCAGCGGCGGCGGCGCGCCCTGCGGTTTTAAAGCTTTCCTTGTGGCGCTCGCCAGGCTCGCCTGCTTTCACGCCCAGATCCACAATACCCGGCGCCAGACACGCGCCCGCGCCATCAATATGCTGCGCCCCTTCGGGCAGATCTGGGGTTTGCTCTGCGGCCAGCGCTTCGATCTGTCCATCGCGCAGCAAAATCGCGCCTGGGGCATCCAAATCCGTGGCAGGGTCGATCAGGCGCACATTGGTGATAACTGTTTGCATGGCTCTACCCTTTGGCCCCGTGTTGCACCCGATGCAGCAGCGCGAGAATCCGCGCCCGCTCGGGAAGCCGTTCTAATTGCAGGGCATACCCTTCTGGCGCGCGAAGCAAAAGGCCTCCAGAGGTGCCAGGGAGAGAGGATATTTCCGTTTCAGATGTAAGCGGCATGGAATGCAATTGACGGCGCCCGAAAATCGCCGTGGCCAGAAATACCCGCGCGCTGGTGATCGAATACCAGGTGCGGGCCAAGCGGTAGCTCCGCCAAGCCGCTTTGCCCAGCAGCAACCAAAGCCCTACGATCAGCACCGGTAGAAAAATTAGCGCCCCGGGCCCAATCGCAGCGGCTAAGGTGGCCATGGGGACCAAGACGCCTCCGGTCAAAGTCATTCCAAATGCCACCGCCAAAGGGCCCTCGCCCCAAAAGTCAAACTGCGCATTGGGCTGGCCTTGCCAGAGCAGTGCCTCGCCTGGGGCTAAAATGCCTTCCCATCCCTCAGCTTGCAAAGCCTCTTCATGCATCGGGCAGGCTTTGGGCTGTGCCGCGCTGGATCTGGCGCATGAGATCATAGATTTTGCGCGC
>JAOXSB010000027.1 GCA_025800345.1 Mangrovicoccus sp.
CTTTTGCCATGCCCCGGCCCGGCCAGATCCCGCCCGAGAGGCCGCCTGGCTGTCCCGCCTGACCCCGGAATTTGCCCGTTTCAACGCGAGCCCGCCCAGCAAACTGAAAGAGATCTATCCTAGCGCCTGCACGAATACCCCCCTTTTAGAGTTGTTATTGGCCGCGCCGCCGGCGGTGATCAGCCTGCATTTTGGCCTGCTGCCCCCAGACTGGATCGCCCGTCTGAAAAGCGCGGGCAGCTATTTGATCGCCAGCGCGACAAATCTTGACGAAGCCCGCGCCTGCGCCCGCGCTGGCATAGATGCGGTGGTGGCCCAAGGCTGGGAAGCTGGCGGGCATCGCGGTACGTTTGATCCTCAAAGCTCTGATGCAGAGCTGAGCACAGCCGCATTACTGCAATTGCTGCGCCAGAAGATTGACCTGCCGGTGATCGCAGCGGGCGGGATCATGGATGCGCCCGGCATCCAAGCTGCGCGCGACCTTGGCGCGGCCTGCGCCCAAATGGGCACTGCATTCATCGCCTGCCGCGAAAGCCTAGCCGATGATGGCTATCGCGCGGCTCTGGCCAGCGATGCGGCGCAAAACACAGTGATGACCCGGGCGATCTCGGGCCGCCCGGCCCGCGCTCTGGCCAATGATTTCACCGCCCTGGGCGCGGATATTCCCGCATCTGAAATCCCAGATTACCCCATCGCTTATGATGCTGGCAAAGCGCTGAACAGCGCCGCCAAAGCCCAAGGCGCGGCAGGATATGGGGCGCAATGGGCGGGCCAAGGCGCGCCTTTGGCGCAAAACGGGTACAGCGCCGGGGAGCTCATCGCCAAATGGGAAAAAGACTTACGCGCCTGACCCAAACGCAAAACGCCCGCCAGTGGCGGACGCTTGATCACATCACAGCGGAATCCCCCGCCAGGCCTTAGAGGCCAGAAAGAAAGGCGTAGAGATCCGCAGCGTCTTTTTCTTTGCGCAGCTTGAAAGACATAGAGCCGCGCGCTTTGTCATCGCCCAGAAATTCGCGCAGATAACCGGTTGGGTCTTGGACATAAGCGCTAAAGCTTGCCTCGTCCCACACCAGACCAGCTTCATTCGCAGCCTTCATGCCTTTGGAATATTTGAACCCTTCCACAGAGCCCGCAGCGCGACCGGCAACACCATAAAGATTGGGGCCAGTTTTTGCCTTTTTGCCTGCCAAGGTCTCGCCCGCGTCATTCACCACAACATGGCAGGACTGGCATTGACGAAACGCTTTCTCCCCCGCGGCTGCATCCCCTTCAGCCAGGGCAGGCGCGGCAAAAACAGCGGCAAAAGCAGTTGCAATAACAATCGGTCTCATCATTCGCTCCCTAAGACGAACAGTAGCTACATTTGCGTTGTGTCATGCTGGCGCAGATCCGCCAAGCGGTTAAGGTAACGCAGAACCCAGAAGTGAAGTGGCCATGCCAAGTTTCAAGTGCCTTCAGACAACCCTATGCGCCTGTGGTCTCGCTTGGCTGAGCAGCGCTGCCTGGGCGGACCCATTAGAGCTGATCATCAATCGCAAGTCTGACTCGGTGACGATTTACCTAGCTGCTCCGCTGGATATTGCGGCCCAACGTTTTGGGGGCCTGCCCCCACAGCTTCAACCGGGCCCTGATGGCATGGATACCGAAACTCTACGCGAGGGCACGTTAGACAGCACCGATTGGTTTATCGCCCGCTCCCAAGCGCGCCTGGGCGGCACCGAGGCACCGCTCGAGCCGCTATCGATCATGATCCATCCCAGCGATTTGGAACTGCCTTTTGAAACGCCCCATGATGGTCTGATGGCGATCTCTGTCTGCACCGCTCCGCCCAGCACCGCCCAACCGCCCAGCGCCTTTACCCTTTATGCGGGGCTGTATCTTTACCCGGTGGATGGGCGCCAAGCCTTGGATCTAGAGCTCGGCAGCTTTGGGCCAAATCAAACACAGATCTTGGTGCGCGAATACTGGGATTGGGACGCTCTTGGACCTGCGGAACTGCACCAAATGTCTGCCACGGGTCTGTCCTTGGACAGGGTCAAGCAAGACCCCGCGCCCCTCTGGCTGGCCGCGGGTGCGGGTGCGTTGGCATTGCTCAGCACCGGTCTATGGCACCGTCAACGCCAACGCAAAGCCCAAAAACCTGCGCCCTGATGGGCGCAGGCTGTTGGTCATAGAAACGCTTTAGCTGGCTTCCGCGGCCAGCATCGCATCGGCGCGCTCGAAAATATCGGGAAAGACTTTCTTGGCCTTGCCGCGCTGCTTGACCTCTTTGAGCGCCTCATAATTGCCCGAGACATCGCCCACCAAGATCAGCCCGACCATGCCCAGCGCCTGATGCGGTTTGCAGTAATAGCCATAGGCCCCTTCGGTGGTCAGGGTGACCTCGACATCCTTATTCATCGGGCCTTCCCAGCCCTCGGCCCCTTCGGGCAGCATGTCTTCGTTGGATTCGGCGTTATGCCCCTTATCCGCAGCGATGAATTTGATCGTATCGCCTGGCTGAGCCCGCACGATATCAGGCACGAAAACCTGGCGCTTTTTCTTATCATCGGGATGCACATTGAGCATTTGCACTTCATGTACCGTGCCTTCGGCCCGCGCCATAGAAGCGGGTAACATCGCTGTGAGCGTCACAGCCGCAGCAGTTTTGAGAACCTCTCGACGGGTCTGGGTCATTGGCAAACCATCCTTCGTCTTATGTTATCGATACTGGGTGGCCCAAAGGCTACCTGCACAGAACCGGCAAAACCGGCTCTGCATGAACACCGCGCGCGGCAGTCACCGGCGCGCTTCCCCTGCGGTAACAAAACTGTCGCAATGCTGCCATGCGGCGCAAACACCCCCACCCCCTCGCACGTGCAGCATGACCTGCGCGCAGAAGACGCAGCGGGCTGTGGCAGGATGTCGAGGTGAAAAGAAACAGGTAACCAGATTAAATTAATGTCAGGCAAAGGGGTGAAAACACGCCTTTCGCCACCGATCTAGTGAGCTGACCATTGTCTTTGCAACCGGCTTCGCCGCTTCAACCATCGTGACGATAGAATGACCCAGATGATCCCCGCTTGGGTGAATGGCACGCTGACCCCGGTTGAAAAACTCGAGGTGCATCAGCGCGGCCTGAAACATAAGGCCGTATCGGTCTTTGTTCTGGACGGGCAAAATGTGCTCGTGCAGCGGCGATCCATGTCGAAATATCACACCCCTGGCCTGTGGTCGAACACGGTCTGCACCCATCCCCATTGGGGGGAAGAGCCCGCCGATTGCGCCATTCGCCGATTGCGCGAAGAGCTGGGGATCACCGGGCTATACCCGGCTTTGCGCGATAGCGTCGAATACCGCGCCGATGTGGGCAATGGGCTGATCGAACATGAGCAAGCGGATATTTTCGTGGCCCATGCCACCAAATCCCTGCCGGTGGACCCGAACCCGGCAGAAGTGATGCAGGTGGAATGGATCGGAGTATATGATCTGGCCGCCGAAGTGGCCCGCCGCCCGGCGCGGTTCTCGCCCTGGCTGCGGATCTATCTGCAAGATTATCAAGACCGGATTTTCGGCAGCTTGGTGCGGGTCTAACCCCCCGCATCTGCTGGAACCGGGATTAGCGCAGCCGCGCCAGCAGCGCTTGCGAGGGCTCGCCCGTCACCGCCAGCCCATTGGCCGATTGATAGGCGCTGATCGCGGCCTCGGTTTTCGAGCCAATCACTCCATCAGGCGTGCCCACATCATAGCCCGCCCGGTTCAAGCCTTTTTGCAGATCTTTGCGATCCTCGATGGTCAGCCCATTGGCATCAGGGGGAAAGCCGCTTTGCAATGGCGAGCCGCCAGCGATGCGATCTGCCAAATGCCCCACTCCGATCACATAGCTGGTGGAGTTGTTATAGCGGGTGATCACCGTGAAATTGCGAAACACCATAAAGGCCGGGCCGCCCGATTGCGGCCGAATGATCGAGGCCGAGCCATAATCTGGCACCTTGCGGCCTTGCATATCGCGCACGCCAGCACTGGCCCAAGCGCTTGGACTGCGCTGCGTGTCGCGGCCAAAGGGGCTGGAAAACCCAGATGGCAAACGCACCTCTACGCCCCAAGGCTGGCCTTTGCGCCAGCCAGAGCGCTCTAGATAGGCCGCGGCAGAGGCCAAAGCGTCGCTGGGATCATCGGACCAAATATCGCGCCGCCCATCGCCGGTGAAATCCACCGCATAGGCTTCGAAACTGGTGGGGATGAATTGCGTATGCCCCATGGCTCCGGCCCAGCTTCCCACCATCCGGTCGGGCGTGGTGTCCCCGCGTTGCAAAATCCGCAGCGCCGCAGTGAGTTGTTTCTCAAAAAAGCTGCCCCGGCGTCCGTCATAAGCCAAGGTCGCGGTGGAAGAGATCACCGAAATATCCCCGCGCCGTGCCCCGTAACGGCTTTCGAGCCCCCAAATCGCCGTGACGATCTTGGCCTCGACCCCATAGCGCGCTTCGATCTGGCTTAGGGTGCTGCGATAGCGCGCATAATTGGCCCGCCCCTGAGAGACCCGTTCCTCTGACGCGGCAATGGCCAGGTAATCCTCTAAGCTGCGGGTGAACTCCACTTGTTTGCGGTCGCGCTCGATCACCCCTGGCAAATAGCCTGCATTGCGAAAGGCACGGTCAAATGTGGCGGCGCTGATCCCTTGAGACAGCGCCCGCCCGCGATAGGAGGCGACCCAAGCGTCAAATCCTGCATTGGGCACTGGGGACATGCCCGGCGCAGGCGCGGCGCGGCGCGCCACAGCGCTTGGCCCAGCGCCCGCCCCGGCGCATCCCGCCAAAGCCGTCGCCCCGATCCCGATTGCAAAGCTCCGCCGTGAAAGCGCCATAGGTGCTGCTCCTGCCCTGAATTGTTCTTGGCCAAAGCCTAACGGATTGCCCGGCGAAGCTACATGGAAAAAGCGTTAAAAACGCCCCTGGCATGGCCTGTCTTGCAAGCTTCTGGAACCGGCTTAGCCGACGGTGGTCTTACCCCGGCGATCTAGGCGCAAATTGGCGTAAAGCACATGGTTCCGCCAACGCCCATTGATCTGCAAATAGCTTTGCGCCACGCCTTCATATTTGAAGCCGCTTTTCTCAAGCACCCCGCGAGAGGCCGCGTTTTCCGGCAAGCACGCCGCCTCGATCCGGCTGAGATCCAGCGCAGAAAACGCATGATGGGTCAGCGCCTCGATGGCTTCGCGCATATAGCCTTGCCGCGCGTGATCCGCCCCGACCCAATAACCCAAAGTGCCCGCCTGGGCCGGACCGCGGCGGATATTGTCCAAGGTGATCGCCCCCAGCAACACCCCATCACTGGCACGGGTGAGCAGCAGCGGCATGGCCGAGCCCGAAGCAATGGAGCGCTGCGCCCAATACACCCGGTTGGTAAAGGCTTTGCGGCTCAGATGATCCCCGGCCCAATTGGGCTCCCATGGCTGCAAGAACCCTGCGCTCTCCCGGCGCAAAGTGCTCCAATGGGGAAAATCGGAATGCTGCGGCGGGCGCAGCACCATGCGCTCGGTCACCAATTGCAGCTTTCGCCTTCTGCCTAACATCACGCCGCGAGCCGTGCCCTCATCTCATCTAGCATCGGGGCCCCGTTATTGGGCCCGTAAAGCGCCAGGGCCGCAGGGGCGCGTTGCACCATCCCCGCCCCAAAGCGCAGCACATCTTCGCGGCTGACCGCTTCAAGCTCGGCCACGGTTTCTTCCAAGCTCGGCACCCGGTCCCAGATCGCCAGAAGCCGCGCCAAACGCTCGGCCCGCGACGAAGCGCTTTCCAGCCCCATCAGCAGCCCAGCTTTCATCTGCACCCGGGCGCGCTCCACCTCTTGGGTGGTGATCTCACTGGCCGCTTTACGCAGCTCATCCCCGGTCAGCGCCACCAGAGCGGGCAGTTCTTCAGCGCTGGTGCCCGCATAGATCGTGGTCATGCCGCTATCGGCATACGAGGCCGCTTGCGCAAAAATGCTGTAACACAGCCCGCGCTTTTCCCGCACTTCTTGGAACAGCCGCGAGGACATCCCCCCACCCAGAGCCGTGGCAAAGATCTGCGCCGCATAGAAATCAGGGCTGGCATAGCCTGGCCCTTCTAGGGCCATAGCGAAATGCACTTGCTCAAGCTGTTTGTCTTCCAGCCGTTCCCCGCCCACAAACCGCGCAGGCTGCGGCGCGGCAAATTCCACCGGGGCGAGATGGCCAAACTGGGCCTCCACAGCTTTGACGATCTGATCGTGATCCACCGCACCAGCAGCGGCGATGATCAACTGCCCTGGCCCATAGCGCTCGCCCACAAAGCCAAAAAGATCGGCCTGGTCAAAGCCCTGCACCCGCGCGCTTTCCCCAAGGATCGTGCGCCCCATGGGCTGATCGGGATAGGCCGCCTCTTGCAGCCAATCAAAGACGATATCATCGGGCGTGTCATAGGCTTGGCCGATCTCTTGCAAGATCACCCCGCGCTCCACCTCGATCTCCGAGCGATCAAAGACCGGGTTCAGCACGATATCCGACAGCACATCCAGCGCCAGCATCACGTCTTCTTGCAAGACGCGGGCGTAATAGGCGGTCATCTCGCGCGAGGTATAAGCGTTGATATAGCCGCCCACATCTTCAATCGCCTCAGCAATATCCAAGGCCGAGCGTTTTTTCGTACCTTTAAAAGCCATATGCTCAAGAAAATGGGCGATGCCATTTTGCTCGATCCGCTCATGGCGACCGCCCGCCGCGACCCAGACCCCGATCGAGGCCGAGCGCAGCCCAGGCATATATTCGGTCACGACCCGTAGGCCGTTGCCAAGACGATGAAGCTGAACTGTCACGCGCGAATGCTTCCTTCAATGGCCGCTTCGATCTCGGGCAGCGCATTGGGCACATGGCGCAGCCGTTCGGCACGCTCATAAAGATCCGCCATGCGCTTGGGAAGGCCCGGGCGAATGCCAATGGCCGCTTCCACCGCATCGGGGAACTTTGCCGGATGGGCTGTGGCCAGGGTCACCATAGGGGTGGCGGGATCTGCGGCCTCGGCGGCCACTTTCGCGCCAACGGCGGTATGGGGGCACAGGATCTCGCCAGTTTCTTCATAGATCCGGGCGATGGTGGCGCTGGTTTCCTCTTCCGAGGCCCGGCCCGAGGCAAAGCCTTCGCGCAAACGCTCCAACGCCCCTTGGCTTATGGTAAAGCCGCCCTGATCCTTCAGCGCCTCCATCTGCTGGGCCACCGCCGCGCCATCACGGTCATAGATGTCGAACAAGAGCCGTTCGAAATTCGACGAGACCTGAATATCCATGGAGGGGCTGATCGAAGGCTGCACAGTTTCCTTCACATGGGCGCCATTGACCAAAGTGCGGTGCAAAATATCGTTCTGATTGGTGGCGATCACCAAATCCTCAATGGGCAGGCCCATTTTCCGCGCCACATGGCCTGCGAAAATATCGCCGAAATTGCCCGTGGGCACGCAGAAGCTGACTTTGCGATGAGGCGCGCCCAAAGCGGTGGCGGCGGTGAAGTAATACACGACCTGAGCCAGCACCCGCGCCCAATTGATCGAATTCACCCCGGCCAGCTTCACCCGGTCGCGGAATTCGAAATGGTTGAACATATCTTTCACGGCCGCTTGGCAATCGTCGAAATCGCCCTCTAGCGCCATGGCATGAACATTGGCCTCTGCGGGCGTGGTCATCTGTCGGCGCTGCACTTCGGACACGCGCCCATCGGGGAAGAAAATAAACACATCCACCGCATCCAGGCCGCGAAATGCTTCAATCGCCGCCGATCCCGTATCCCCAGAGGTCGCGCCCACGATGGTCACCCGATCGCCGCGCCGTTTCAGCGCCTCTTGGAACAGCTGGCCAATCAGCTGCATGGCGAAATCTTTGAACGCCAGCGTCGGGCCATGGAACAGCTCAAGCAGGAACTGATTATCCCCGATCTGCTTCAGGGGCGCGCGGGCCACATGGCCGAAATTGGCATAGGCCCGGTCAATGATGGCGCGAAATTCTTCATCGGTGAAAGTCTCGCCGATAAAGGGGCGCATGACGCGGAATGCCACCTCTTCATAAGGCAGACCCGCCAGGGCTGCGATCTCATCATGGGACAGCACCGGAAGCGTCTCGGGCACATACAGCCCGCCATCGCGCGCCAAGCCGGTCAGCATCGTATCCTCAAAGCTAAGCTTTGGCGCCGAGCCACGGGTAGAGACATACTGCATCGACAAACCTCTGAATTACGCAGTGGAGCGGAGCCGGGCCCGCAAAAACACACCGGTCATCACAACCCAAACCAGGGCCAATCCAAACCAAGTGACGGCATATTGCAAATGATCATTGGGAATGCCCGCGCTATCGACAGGCAGCGGCAAAAGGCCCGGCTGGGCCTGGCTGGTGCTGCGGGCCACGATCAGCACCGGCTCGGTTTTCAGATGCGCGGCCAAGCTGGGCAGATCGCGGGCGAACCACAGACCCGCTTGCAGATCCGGTTCAGGCGTGTAGCGGTCTTGCTCATCGGGCCAATGCAAATTGCCCTCTATGGTCATGGCCCCGCCTTCAAGCACGGTGGTTTTGCGCGCCTCGGGCAAAAAGCCACGATCCAGCAATATGCGCCGCCCATCGTCCAGCGTGAGCGGGGCAATCACCCGATAGCCGGGCCCCACCCGTTTCAGGCTGGCCTGCACCCGGATTTCTTCCGGCCCCACCTGGCCGCTGACCCGCACGGGCAAAAACCGGTCACTCTCGGGATTGGGCCGAGCGGGCAAAGCCACGGGTGCCGCCCCGATCCGAGCGTCAATCTGCGCCAAAACATCTTCTTTCCACTCCAGCCGCTGAAGCTGCCACAGCCCCAGCCAGACCAGCAGCGCCGCGCCCGCCAGCCCAAAGAGCAATGGAAAGATGATACGGCCCAGCATCCCGGCCTCCCAACAGATCGGCCCGTCGATACGCCCCAGCGGCGGAAAACACAAATCCCGCAAGCGATATGGCCATAAAGCGCTTGGCAACTGCGGCGCAGGATAGAAAAACTAGGCCTCGATGAAGACCACAAAGCCCGCCCTAGGGCCGCCGCGCGCGCGAAAGAAATGGGCGATGTTTGAAGATCTGGAGAAAATCCACACCAAACCTGGCGTGTTTGAGGTCTATACCGCCCAATCTCTGTGGGCCGAGGCCCATCGCGCGCAGCAGATGCTGCAGTTTCATCTGGATGGGCAGATTGATGTCTCGTCCAGAAATCACGTGTTCTTAGATCGCTCTTCCGCCTGGATCACCAAACAGTTCGACCTGGGCCCGGGCAAAACCGTCTGCGATTTCGGGTGTGGACCGGGTCTTTATACCGCGCGCTTGGCGGCATCCGGCGCTCGGGTAAGCGGCATTGATTTCTCGCACAGCTCTATCACCTATGCCCGCGCGCAAGCCGCAAAGGCAGGGCTGCCCATCAGCTATCACGAAGGCAATTATCTGGAATTCATCCCCCAGCAGCGCTTTGATCTTATCACCATGATCATGTGCGATTATTGCGCGCTCAGCCCAGAACAGCGGCAAAAACTGTTGGGAATTTGGCGTGATTGCCTTGGGGATGACGGCGCGATCTTGCTTGATGTGTATTCCATGGCCGCCTTCGCCCGCCGTGAAGAAACAAGCTTTTGCGAGAAAAACCAGCTTGGCCATTTCTGGTATGCGGAAGATTATTATGCCTTTGTGAACAGCTTCAAATACGAAAGCGAGGCCGTCATGCTGGACAAATACAGCCTCTTTCCAGCCCGGGGCAAACCCGAGACAGTGTATAATTGGCTGCAATATTTCAGCCTCGAGAGCCTGAGCGCAGAGCTTGCGCAAGCGGGCCTTCAGATCGATCAGAGTTTCCGCGATGTGGCCGGGCAGCCCTTTTCACCCGAGCACGATGAATTTGCGGTGATCATCAAAAAACTGGCCTAGCCCCTTGGCGGTATGTGCAGCCGAAAATCGCAAGCGGATCTGGCCCCACAGGGCTCATAGCTCTGCCTCGGCCCGGGCCAGGCGAAAGGCCACATAATATTTCAAGATATTGCGCACATAGCGCACGGGCTCTTGGCTGACCTGGGCCGCCATGGCGATCTCCACATTATCGAACCAGCGATCCCGGTCGAGCCCCATTTGATCGGCCCGATTGCGCGCTCGGATCAAATTCGCAGGCCCCGCATTATAAGCAGCCAAGCTCAACAACATGCGATCCTCATCGCCAATCCCCGGCTCATCCTGCAAGCGTTCGCGCATATGCGCCAAATACCGCGCCGCGGCCTGAATATTTCCCTCAAGCGTTTGGAAATCAGCCACATCCACCGCTGGATCCTTAGCGGTGTTCGGCATGACCTGCATGATCCCCACCGCCCCGCGATGGCTGACGCTGTCATGATCCAGCCCGGATTCCTGATAGCCCTGCGCCGCCAGCAGCAACCAATCAAACCCATATGTCTCGCCATATTTGCGAAACAGCGGCTCCACCTCATCCAGCCGGCTCTCCCCGGCCCCCGCCTCGGCCTTGTCCAGCCAATGGGCATCTTGCACATAACGGTTCAGGATCACATTGCCCAACAGCGTGCCTTTGGCCGCGATCTCCATATAGCCCGCCACCGCCTTGGCCAATTGCGGGCTGTTCTTGCGATGCACCCAAACATAGCTGCCCCCTTCGGCCAAAGGCACCGCCTCATGCAAGCGGATCTCATGGGGGCGCTGCGCCGCATAGGCCTGGGCAAAGGGGCTGTCGGCCACGATCGCCTCGAAACTGCCGCTGGCCACCAGATCAAGCATATCCTCACTGCGCAGGCCGGGATCTGCGGCCACCATCTGAAAAACCGGCTTGCCTTGCGCGGCCCGCGCCGCGTTCAGCGCCGTGACCCGATCCCAAAAGCTGGTGGCCGGGCGCACATGCAAAGTCAGCCCCACAAGATCCTCCAAGCTTTGCGCGGCCGGGTGATCCTCGGCGGTGACGATCAGCTCTGCCACATCGCTGCGAAAGGGCGGGCTGAAATCAAACCGGGCGGCGCGGGCCTCGGTGGCGGTGATCAGCCCTGCGGCCATATCTGCGCGCCCTTCGGCCAGCAATTCCAACACGAGGCTGCGGCTGGTGGGCAAGATCATCACCTGCAATTCCTCGGCGCCGGGGATGTTTGCCGCCAAATAGCGGCCAAACTCCTCCACCAATTCCGCGCTGGCCCCGCGCCGCTCTGACCCATCAAGATACAGGGTCGGCAGGCTCACCGGGATGGCGACGCGCAAAAACCCCCGCTCAATCGCCCCGTCCAAATCCCCCTGCCAAGGGGCCAGAGCCAGATCGAGCAATTGCGCGCCCTCGCCCTCAATCTCCATCTCCGGCAGCGTTGCAATGGGCGTTTGCTCAGGGGCGGGATCATGCAGCAGCGACCACGATAAAATGATGCCCAGCACAACAACCAGGCCAAGCCCGCCCAATGCCCATCCAAGATTTCCGCGCATCACTGCACCCCCAGAAAATTGGCCTCACTTAAATCACCTGTTTTGAGGCTAGCAGAGTGCCCAAGACCCGTCACCTACTACGCAACAATAGGCCGGGTTTTCAGGGTTTAACGGCGCATAGGGATGCTTCACAATTCTCGCAAAGCCTGCGCAATATCCGTGAAACCCTCCCAATCACTTGAGAATCCCATGCGATTTGCCCCGAAAGAAGACGATATCACCATCGGCGAGACAGGCTTTGAGGAGAATGACATTTTAGGCCGCAAAGCCATCGGCAAGGAATTGTCCGAGCGCCTAGAGCGGTTCGAAGACCCCATCGTAGTGGCCCTGGATAATGGCTGGGGCACGGGGAAAAGCTATTTTCTCAAACGCTGGGTGGGCGCGCATATGAACGAGCCCGGGCACAAGGCCCAAACGCTCTATTTCGATGCGTTCGAGCATGATTATATGGCCGACCCGCTGGTGGCGCTGGTCAGTGCGCTGGTCAATGCCTTGCCCGATCCCAGCACGGGAGAACGGATCATTGACGCAGGCAAGAAGCTGGCCAAGCCATTGGCGCGCGCCGCGGTCAATCTGCTGACTTTTGGCGCACAAGAAGCGCTCGATGACATGGGCGATGTGCTTGCAGAAGCGGTTTCCGGGGAGGCCATTCGCGCCGTCGATGATCTGTGGCAACGTGAACAAAGCCGCAAAGCGGCAATGGAAGAGTTTCGCGCAGCGCTCAAGGAACTCACTGAAAACGGTGAGAAGCCGCTGATCATCGTGGTGGATGAACTGGACCGCTGCCGCCCGGATTACGCGCTAGAGCTGCTGGAAATCATCAAGCATTTTTTCTCGGTGGACCGGGTGCATTTCGTGCTGGGGGTCAATCTCAAAGCCTTGGAGAACAGCGTCAAAGCCCGCTACGGGGCCGAGATCGACGCCAGCGCCTATCTGCAAAAATTTCTTAGTTTTACCATGAGCCTGCCGGACCACATCGGGGATGCTAACCGTACGCCAGCGGTCATCAAATATGTGGAATACCTCGGTAAGAAAGTGAACCTGGATTCCGGGCTACTTGCCGAAATAAGGTCTCAGTTTTCGGTGTTAGTACCCGCGAATCGAATTTCGATAAGAGAAACCCAGAAGATTGTCGCAACGGCTTCTTTGCTGCCTTTGCATGCGCATGGAAAACCCATTGACACCCTTCGGCGACGTCTTTCCGTGACTTTAATTATAGCCAAGATTTCGCAAAATAGTCTCTTCCACAAGCTGGTTACGAATTCGTTCAGTTCAGAAGACATCCATGAATTTCTTGGCCCTGCGGAAATGCTAACGCCGTCAACCCAAACCAGAAGGCGCGTAACGCGCGAAGACCTTATTGACACTTGGGGCAGCGTTCGCGCTGGCGGCAGTATACGGGATGAACCAGAGCTATCCCGTTTTATTGATCCTGTCTCTGTCTATCAGTCACTATCATCTGAAATGGACTTAAGTGACATCGGACAGCTTCCCCATTGGATTGACGAGCACTGGCTCAGCACTTTCAACATCCCCGAAACGGCCTCTGACCCGAATACCTAAACGCAAACTGCCCGGCGCTATGGCCGGGCAGGTGTTTGGGCGCATGGGGGCAAGCAGGCCTTGTTAGCCGCCCCAGATATAGATGGCGGCAAAGAGGAACAGCCAGACCACATCCACGAAATGCCAATACCAGGCGGCGGCCTCGAACCCGATATGTTGCTCGGGGGTGAAATGGCCGCGCATCACCCGCAGCAAGCAGATGAACAGAAAGATCGTGCCGATGATCACATGGGCGCCGTGGAACCCCGTCGCCATAAAGAAATTCGCCCCATAAATATTGCCCGCAAAGCCAAAGGCCGCGTGGCTGTATTCATAGGCTTGGAAAAAGGTGAAGAGCACGCCCAGGGCAATCGCCAAGGCCAGGCCCATTTTCACGTCTTTGCGGTTATCTTCATGCACCAGCGCATGGTGCGCCCAAGTGGCCGCCGCGCCAGAGCATAGCAAAATCAGCGTGTTGATCAGCGGCAAATGCCAAGGATCAAAGGTCTCGATCCCCGCCGGGGGCCATTGCCCATCCACCGCCGGGCTGTCCGGCCCCATCGGGTACATGGCGTGTTTGAAAAACGACCAGAACCAAGCGGCAAAGAACATCACTTCGGACATGATGAACAAGATAAACCCGTATCGCAGCCCGATCTGCACCACTGGGGTGTGATCGCCCGCATGGTTCTCGGCGATGGTTTCCGACCACCAGCCGAACATCACATACAGCACCATGACAAGGCCCGCCAGGAACAGCCAAGGGCCGCTGCCATGCATCCAAAGCACCGCGCCAAAGAGCATGACAAATGCCCCAATCGAGCCAAAGAAGGGCCAGATTGAAGGGGGTAGGATATGGTAATCGTGGTTCTTTTCGTGGGCCATACTGTCCTCCGTCCCGCGCTCAGTTCACCGCGCTGGCTGTGGGGTTTGCAAGCGCCGCCTGCTCTTGCGGCAGGTCGGTCTCGTAAAAGGTGTAAGAAAGGGTGATCGTGTGCAGGAATTTACCTTCGCGATCCGTGGTGATCTCGGGATCCACAAAGAAAGTCACCGGCATCTGCACCCGCTCCCCCGGTTGCAGCACCTGCATTTCAAAGCAAAAACAGTCGATCTTGGTGAAAAACCCGCCGGCCGCATAGGGGGCGACATTATAGCTGGCGGTGCCCGCGATCGGGCGATCGGTCGGGTTATAGGCCTCATAAAATGCCAGGCCGGTTTCGCCGATGCGGATCTCCATCTCCCGCTGCAACGGGGTGAACTCCCAGGGCATGTCGCGCTCTTTTGAGGCGTCAAAGCGCACAATCATGGTTTGATCCAGCACCTGATCGGCCCCTTGGCTGGCCACGCCAGTGGCCCCGCCAAAGCCGGTGACCCGGCAAAACCAGTCGTAAAATGGCACCGAGGCCCAGGCCAGCGCGCCCATCACCAGCACCACCCCCACGGTTTGGGCCGCAGTGCGGGTGGTTGGAGCAAGCTTGCCCATCATTCTGCCTCGATCAGCGCCGGGCGCGCCACATGATCATAGGCTTGCAGATCCGCGCCGGTGGTGACTTTGGCGATGGTCAGGCCAAAGACGATGGCCACAAAGGCGATCAGCACCACCCCAAGCCCTAGATTACGCCCCCAGCGGCGGTGATGCAGTTCATGAGTGGTGCGGTCAAAACCAGACATCAGAACATCCCCCAGCCTGTTTGCGCCAGGGCCGCATCCATCAGCAGCGCCCCGAAATGCAGGAACAAATACCATAGCGACAGGCGGAAGAACCGTTTCTCCACCCGGTGATCATCCGCCGTGCAGGCCGCGTCATCGCGCCGCCAGATCCGCACGGCCCCGATGACAAAGCGTGTATTCAGCACCAATGCGGCAATCAGATAGGCAGGCCCGGCAATGGGCGTGGCCAGCAGCGCCAAAGAGACCGGCACCAAAAGCAGCGTATAGGCGAGAATATGGCGGCGCGTGGCATCGCGCCCATGGGTGACGGGCAGCATCGGCACGCCCGCATCGCCATAATCGGATTTCATGAACAGCGCGAGGGACCAGAAATGCGGCGGCGTCCAGACAAAGATCAGCCCGAACATCAGTACGCTTTCCAAAGATACCCCGCCCGTGGCCACGGCCCAACCGATCATCGGTGGAAAGGCCCCTGCCGCGCCGCCGATCACGATATTCTGCGGCGTCCAGCGCTTTAGCCACATGGTGTAGATCACCACATAGAAGAAAATCGTGAAGGCCAGCAGCCCCGCCGCCACCAGATTGGCGGCCAGGCCCAGCATCACCACCGCGATGCCAGATAAGGCAAGCCCAAGGGCCAGAGCCTCGCCGCGGGCAATGCGCCCGGCTGGGATCGGGCGTTTGCGGGTGCGTTTCATCACCGCGTCAATATCCGCATCATACCACATATTCAGCGCCCCAGAGGCCCCGCCCCCAAGGGCGATGAACAATATGGCAGTGAAGGCGATCATCGGGTGCACCGGGTTCGGGGCCACAAGCAGCCCCACCAAAGCGGTGAAGACCACGAGGCTCATCACCCTGGGTTTGAGCAATGCAATATAGTCACGAAATTCCGGTTCGGCACTGCGCTCCGGGCTGGCTGCGTAAAGGCTCGCATCCGTCATGGGCTGGCGCTCCTATGTCAGACGCTTAGCGCGATGCGAGATCAATGGCGGGGATGCTGCCCGCATATTCCGCCTTGGCATCATCAAGCCAAGAGGCATAGACATCCTCGCTCACCACTTTGACGGTGATGGGCATATAGGCGTGATCTTTGCCGCAAAGCTCAGAGCATTGGCCGAAATAAACGCCTTCTTTCTCGGCGTTAAACCACAGCTCAGCCAAACGGCCCGGCACCGCGTCTTGCTTCACACCAAAGGCCGGCACGGTCCAAGAATGAATCACATCCCCGCCGGTCACTTGCATCACAACGGTTTTGCCCTTGGGCACCACAACGGCGGTATCCGTGGCCAGCAGATATTCATCATCGGAATAGCCATAATCGGCCAATTCTTCCCGGGGCAGCATCAGGCTGTCAAAAGCAAAGCCATCATCCACATATTCATAGCCCCAATACCACTGATACCCCGTGACTTTGATGGTGATATCGGCCTGGGGCATTTCCTGCTGTTTGAACAAGACCGGCAGGGAAAACGCGCCGATCATCACAAGGATCAGAATCGGCACGATGGTCCAAGCGATCTCTAGCGGCGAGTTATGGGTGAATGTGGCCGGTTTGGGATTGGCCCGTTCATTATAGCAAATAATGACCCAAGCCAGCAGCCCCACCACGAACATGCAAATCGCGGCGATGATCACCAGAATAAAGCCATCAAGCCATTGCAGATCTCTCGCCAATTCTGTCGCGGCAGGTTGAAACCCCAGGCCTCGCGGCTCTGGCTTTCCGATAACCTCAAGATTTTCCAGACTTTGCTGGGCCATCACGGCAGAGGCACTCACACCAAAAAACGCGGTGAAACACGGCAATTGAAATCGCATCAGCGGGCATCCTGTTTTAAGTCCGCGGTCCTCCCCCCTCCCTATAGTGAGGCCGGCCGCAGGAAGCTTGCGTTCTGTCCTGTGCAGTCTTTCCTTTATTGTATCGCTGCTTGGGACAGCTTTAAGTTGGAGCGTAGAGACATTAGGTCTCTCACGTCAAGCCAAGCTGTTTGATCTACATCAAGGACAAAGCCGCGCATGAGTCAGCCGCCATTTCGCCCGTTTGAAACCCATTTGGACCTCGAAACCACGCTGTCCCATCTGCGCGCGGCCACCCAAGGGGCCGATGATGGGGAGTTATTTTTAGAACGGCGGCGGGCAGAGGTGCTCAGTTTTGACGATGGCCGTTTGCGCACCGCCAGTTATGACGCCTCCGAAGGCTTTGGCCTGCGCGCGGTGCGCGGTGAAACCTCGGGCTATGCCCATGCCAGCGATATCTCCGAGCCCGCCCTTGCTCGGGCTGTGGCGACGGCGCGCTTGGCGGTGGGTGATGGGGGCGGCACCATGGCCCCGCCTCCCAAGCCCAGCAAGATGCAGCTTTACACCGATGCCGATCCGGTCTCGGGCACGGGTTTTGGGCTGAAAGTGGATCTGCTGCGCGAGATTGACGCCTTCACCCGGGCCTTGGATCCGCGGGTGGTGCAGGTCAGCGCCACTTTGGCCGCAGCCCTGCAAGAAGTGGTGATTTTGCGCCCTGATGGGCAGCATCTGGGCGATACCCGCCCCATGGCGCGGCTGAATATCTCGGTGATTGTGGAACATGAAGGGCGGCGGGAAAGCGGCTCCACCGGCGGCGGCGGCCGGGTTTTGCTTGATGGGGTGATCGCCCCGGAAATTTGGCAAGATCAAGCGCGCGAGGCTTTGCGCATCGCCCTGGTCAATCTTGAAGCTGTGCCTGCCCCTGCTGGGGTGATGGATGTGGTGCTTGGCCCGGGCTGGCCGGGGATTTTGCTCCATGAGGCTGTGGGCCATGGGCTTGAAGGGGATTTCAATCGCAAAGGCAGCTCGGCCTTTGCCGGGCTTTTGGGCAAACAAGTGGCTGCAAAAGGGGTCACGGTGCTGGATGATGGCACGATCCCCGACCGGCGCGGCTCGCTCAGCATTGATGATGAAGGCACCCCCTCCTCGCGCAATGTGTTGATTGAAGACGGTATTTTGGTGGGCTTCATGCAAGATCGGCAAAATGCCCGGCTGATGGGGGTGGAGCCCACCGGCAATGGCCGGCGGCAAAGCTATGCCCATCCGCCCATGCCACGCATGACCAATACCTATATGCTGGGCGGCTCGGCGGAGCCTGGGGATATGGTGGCCGATCTCAAAGACGGGATTTACGCGGTGGGGTTTGGCGGCGGCCAAGTGGACATCACCAATGGCAAATTCGTGTTCTCCTGCACCGAAGCCTATCGGGTGCAAGACGGCAAAATCGGCGCGCCGGTCAAAGGCGCAACTCTGATCGGCGACGGGCCCACCGCCCTGGGCCAAGTGCGCGCCATCGGCAATGATATGCAGCTTGATCCGGGCATGGGCACTTGCGGCAAGGCCGGGCAATCCGTGCCTGTGGGCGTCGGCCAGCCAAGCCTGTTGATCGGCGGGCTCACCGTGGGCGGGGCCGGATAGAAATGGGCGGCGCCGGATAACCGCTGCAAATTCCGGCAAAATGCGGGATCTGGGGCAAAATGTCGAAGGTCAGGCAAAATGCCCAAGACCGGGAGAATACGCGCGTTCGGGCAATCGCGCCGAAGCTCGGCTGAAACTGGGCCGAAACTGGGCCGAGGCGTTGTTTTGACGGTGCCTCGGTAAATTTGGTCAAAAAAATGGCGAAAATCGGACGGGGATTCAGAACTGGTTAACCCCCTTAGCGCAAGAGTGGTCTCACCCCTCGGGCGGAGCCGCGATGACCGATTCCTTTTCTTCTGCCAGCCCCACACCCCTCACCCCACCACAGCTGGATGAAGATAGGTTATCGTGGCTCCGCCTTTTACGCTCCAAGCGGGTGGGGATTTCCAGCTTTTACAAATTGATGCGCGAATTCGGCTCTGCCCCTGCGGCGCTTGCGGCCCTGCCCGGCATCGCGGCTGCGGCAGGCATGCGCGATTACGCCCCCGCAGATCTGGCCCGGGCCCAAGGGGAAATGCGCGCAGCCGCCCGGTTTGGCGCGCGGATGATCTGTTATGGCGCGCCGGAATATCCCGCAGCCCTGGCCGAGATTGACGATGCCCCGCCGCTGTTTTGGGCCAAAGGGGATCTGAACCTGCTGCAGCGCCCCATGGTGGCCATGGTGGGCGCGCGCAATGCCTCGGGCCTCGGCGAACGCACCGCGCGCAAACTTGCTAGCGATCTGGCGGAGGCGGGCTTTGTGCTGGTCTCGGGTCTGGCCCGCGGCATTGACACCGCAGCCCATCACGCGGCTTTGGATCACGGCACAATCGCCGTGCTGGGCGGCGGTGTGGATGTGATTTATCCAAAGGAAAACAAAGATCTGCATGGCAACATCGGCAAGGTCGGCGTGCTGATTTCCGAACAACCCATGGGGCTGGCACCGCAAGCGCGGCATTTCCCGGCTCGCAACCGCATCATCTCGGGCCTGGCACGCGGGTTGGTGGTGATTGAGGCCGCCGCCCGTTCCGGCAGTTTGATCACCGCGCGCAATGCGGGCGAGCAAGGCCGCGAGGTTATGGCGGTGCCGGGCCATCCCTTTGATGCACGCGCCAGCGGCTGCAATATGCTGATCCGTGATGGGGCAAATCTGGTCCGCCATATGGAGGATATATTAGAAGTGCTTGGCCCGGCACAAAGCGCCGCATCTTTGCCGCCGGAACCAGACAGGAGCGTAGATCCCCCGCCCCTTGCACTGGATCAAGCCAAGCTTCACAGCCTTATATTACAACGCCTTGGCCCGAGCCCCATCGCCGAGGATCAGCTGATGCGGGATCTGGGATTACCCAGCGGCAAGCTGAGCCCAGCCCTGCTGGATTTAGAACTAAATGGCCGCGTTACGCGCCAGCCCGGTGGGCTGATCGCCGCAAGAATCTGATCTCAAACGACGCGGATCATTGACAAACCCTTAGCCGCGGTCACATCTACCCGGCAATTCCGTACTCTGTTGGTGCTAGGGGCCCTGAATGCCTGTCGTCGTTGTCGAATCGCCTGCCAAGGCAAAGACCATTAATAAATATCTCGGGAACGACTATACGGTTCTGGCCTCTTACGGCCATGTCCGCGATCTTCTACCCAAAGAAGAAGCGGTGGACACAGAGCATGAATTTGACATGACCTGGGAAGTCAGCAGCGACAGCCGCAAACATATCAAAGCCATCGCCGATGCGCTCAAAGATGATGACGCGCTGATCCTCGCCACTGACCCTGATCGCGAGGGCGAGGCGATTTCCTGGCATCTTCAGGAAACCCTGACCAAGCGCAAAGCCATCAAAAAATCCACCGCGGTCAGCCGGGTGGTGTTCAACGCCATCACCAAATCCGCCGTCACCGAGGCGATGCAGAACCCGCGCGATGTGGATATGGAATTGGTGGATGCCTATCGCGCCCGCCGGGCCTTGGATTTCCTTGTGGGCTTCAAGCTCTCGCCGGTGCTGTGGCGCAAGCTGCCCGGGTCCAAATCGGCGGGCCGGGTGCAATCGGTTTGTCTGCGCTTGATCGTTGAGCGCGAGATGGAGATCGAAGCGTTCAAGCCGCAAGAATATTGGTCTGTGCGCGCGGTTCTAGAAACCCCGCGCGGCCAAACCTATGAGGCGCGTCTGACCACTTTGGGCGGGCGCAAGCTGGAAAAATTCGATCTGCCCACCCGCGAATCCGCTGAATTGGCGGTGGCGGCGGTGGCCTCGCGCGATCTCGGCATCCGCGCGGTGGAGGCAAAACCAGCCAGCCGCAACCCATCCGCGCCTTTCATGACCTCGACCTTGCAACAAGAGGCCAGCCGCAAATTCGGCTTTGGCGCGCGGCAAACCATGTCCTGCGCGCAGCGGCTCTATGAGGCAGGCTATATCACCTATATGCGGACCGATGGGATCGATATGGCCCCCGAGGCGGTGATGGCCGCGCGGGACGCGATCAAAGGGCGCTATGGCGCGGAATACCTGCCCAAAAGCCCGCGCATGTATAAGAACAAAGCCAAGAATGCGCAGGAAGCCCATGAATGTATCCGCCCCACGGATATGACCCGGGATGCGGCCAGCCTGCGGGTGACGGACCCGGATCAACGCAAGCTTTATGATCTGATCTGGAAACGCACCTTGGCCAGCCAAATGGCGGCGGCCCGGCTGGAACGCACCTCGGTGGATATTGCCAGCGGCGACGGGGATGTGGTGCTGCGGGCCACGGGCCAAGTGGTGCTGTTTGACGGCTTTATGAAAGTCTATGAAGAGGGCCGCGACGAGCCGGTGAGCGATGGGGATGAAGCGCGCTTGCCCCAGATCGTGCAAGGCGAGCCCGCCAAGCTTTATGGCGGTGGTCAAAGCGCCGCTTTTGCCAAGCTCACCGAGAAATCCGATGCGGTGGTTGAGGCCGGGCGCGCCCCCAATGCGCTGATGGATGAGAGCGCCGCGGTGCTGGGCCAGCAGCATTTCACCCAGCCGCCGCCCCGCTATACTGAGGCAACCCTGGTGAAAAAGATGGAAGAGCTCGGCATTGGCCGGCCCTCCACCTATGCCTCGATTGTCACCACGATCCAGGATCGCGGCTATGTGGTCAAAGACGGCAACCGCCTGATCCCCGAGGATAAAGGCCGTCTGGTGACCGCCTTTTTGATGAATTATTTCCGCAAATATGTGGGCTATGATTTCACCGCCGGGCTTGAAGGCGAGCTCGATGACATCACCGCTGGGGATCGCCAATGGCGCGACGTGCTGGATCGGTTTTGGCGCGATTTCAAAGCCCATTTGGACGAGACCGCAGAGCTGCGCATTGGCGAGGTGCTCGAAAAGATCAACGAGGTGCTGGAGCCGCATTTATTCCCGCCCAAAGAAGACGGATCAGACCCGCGGCTGTGCCCCAATTGCGAGATCGGGCGGCTGTCCATGCGCACGGCGCGCTCCGGCGGGGCCTTTATCGGCTGCTCCAACTACCCCGATTGCCGCTATACCCGCCCCTTCGGCCCGCCCATTGAAGGCGAGGACGCCAAAGGCGGCATCCCGCCCGAGGGCAAGAATCTGGGCGAGGATGCGGGCGATACGATCTATGCGTTCAAAGGCCGGTTCGGCCCTTATGTGCAGCGCGGCGAGGCCACGGCAGAAAACAAAAAACCGCCCCGGCAATCCATTCCCAAAGGCTGGGTGCCCGAAGAGGTGGATCTGGAACAGGCGTTGAAACTGCTCTCGCTGCCCCGCGAAATCGGCCCCCATCCCGAAGACGGGGTGATGATCTGGTCCAATATCGGGCGCTATGGCCCCTATTTGAAACATGCCGATAGCATCTCTCATAAGGGCGGCACCAACGCCAATCTGGACGATGTGGAAGAGGTTTTCACCATCGGCATGAACCGCGCGGTGGAGGTGCTGGCCAGCAAGCCCAAACGGGGCAAACCCGCGCCGCAAAAACCGCTGAAAGAACTGGGCGAGCATCCCGATGGCGGCGATATGGCGGTGATGAAAGGCCGCTATGGGCCTTATGTGAAATGGGGCAAGGTCAATGCCACCATTCCCGAAACCATCGAGCCGGAAAGCATCAGCTTTGATATGGCGGTGGATCTGGTGAATGAGCGGGCGGCGAAATCGGGCAAGAAAAAGCCTGCGCGCAAAACCGCCGCGAAAAAGACCACTGCTAAAAAACCTGCGGCGAAGAAAAAGCCCGTGGCCAAGAAACCTGCCGCCAAAGGCTCAGACGAGGCTTAAGAAACAGCTTTTATGCGGTGCTTATTGAGCGGGGCCGCATTTCGCATCCAGCGCGGCTTTCCAATCATCGGGCCGCGCTGTTGTGAAGTCATGGGCGGCACAGCCAGCTCGGGCGGGATGCGGCCTGCCCAAATAGGAAAACATCCCAAGGAAGCCAAAAGCCATTTTGCTTACGTCTTCACATCCCTTAAATTTTTGGAATTTTTCGCCGGCAAACGCCAAGGGTGTTCCTTGGCACGCTGCCCCCATCGAAAACGCCGCATCGCTGCGCAGCGGCATTTGATTGACAGGACGTAACGTCGAAGCCAGAAAACCCTTGTGATTTCGAGCATAGGAGGAGGCGGCAGATGAAAAAGATCTATGGGAGCGCCGAAGAGGCGCTAGAGGGTCTGCTCAGCGATGGGATGTTCATTGCAGCAGGCGGGTTTGGCCTTTGCGGCATCCCCGAATTGCTACTGGGCGCAATCAAAGACAGCGGCGTGAAGGATCTGACTTTCGCCTCCAACAATGCGGGCGTGGATGATTTTGGCATCGGGATTTTGCTGCAAACCCGCCAGGTCAAGAAAATGATCAGCTCCTATGTGGGCGAGAATGCCGAGTTCATGCGCCAATATCTGTCGGGCGAGCTGGAGCTGGAATTCAACCCCCAAGGCACATTGGCCGAGCGTATGCGCGCTGGCGGCTGCGGCATCCCGGGCTTTTACACCAAAACCGGTGTGGGCACGGTGATCGCAGATGGCAAAGAGCATAAAGATTTCAATGGCGAGACCTATATCCTGGAGAACGGGATTTTCGCGGATCTTTCCATCGTGAAAGCTTGGAAAGCCGATGAGACGGGCAATTTGATCTTCCGCAAAACCGCGCGCAATTTTAACCCGCCCGCAGCCATGTGCGGCAAGGTCTGCGTGGTTGAGGTTGAGGAAATCGTGCCCACGGGCTCGCTGGATCCCGATCACATCCATCTGCCGGGGATTTATGTGCACCGCCTGATCCAAGGCGAGCATGAAAAGCGGATCGAGCAGCGCACCACGCGCGCTGCCTAATTTGGCCATGTGTACAGCGGGCCACCGGCCGCCATGGCGCGCCGGATCCGCTGAGGACAAAATGACAACGAAGGAGAGGCATCATGCCTTGGGATCGTAATCAAATGGCCGCACGGGCCGCACAAGAATTGCAAGATGGGTGGTATGTCAATTTGGGCATCGGCATTCCCACCTTGGTGTCCAATTATATTCCCGAAGGGGTCGAAGTGACCCTGCAATCGGAAAATGGCATGCTGGGCATGGGCCCCTTCCCCACCGAGGAAGACGTGGATGCTGATCTGATCAATGCGGGCAAACAGACCATCACCGAATTGCCCCAGACCGCCTATTTCGACAGCGCCCAGAGCTTTGGCATGATCCGCGGCGGCAAGATTGCCATGGCGATCTTGGGGGCCATGGAAGTGGCGGAAAACGGTGATCTGGCCAATTGGATGATCCCCGGCAAGCTGGTCAAAGGCATGGGCGGGGCCATGGATCTGGTCGCCGGTGTGGGCCGGGTGGTTGTGGTCATGGATCACACCAATAAAAAGGGCGAGACCAAAGTGCTGAAAGAATGCACCTTGCCGCTGACCGGCAAAGGCGTGGTCGATCGCATCATCACCAATCTTGGTGTGCTCGATGTGGTCGAAGGCGGGTTGAAAATCGTGGAGCTGGCCGATGGGGTCAGCGAAGACGAAATGCGCGCCTCCACCGAGGCCACGCTTGTCTGAGACGATCCGCAAAGAGCTGAGCGGCAGCAAAGGCCGCTATGTGCTTAGCCGCGATGGGGCAGAGGCCGAGATCACTTTCTCGGTGCTCTCCCCGCAGGTGGTGATCGCGGATCACACCGGCGTGCCCGACGCCCTGCGCGGCACCGGCGCGGGTCAGGCTTTGCTGGCGCATATGGTCGAAGACGCCCGCGCCCAAGGGTTCAAAATCGTGCCGCTTTGCCCGTTTGTGAATGCCCAGCGTCAGAAACATCCTGATTGGGCGGATGCCTTTCAGGTCTAACCGCTTGGCGCGCCTCGCCCATGGCCGCTTCCAACCCATCCCATTGCTCGGCCCAACCAGGGCCGCCGCGCAGCAAAACCGGCCGCAGCCCGGTATCGACCAAGGCGCTGGCATGCACCCCATCCACCAGCAAACTGCGGCGCTGCTGCCCTTTCAGACCGGTTAACATCGCCCGGCGCGCCAGGGGCGCGAAAACCTGTGCGGAAGGCCCATGGGCCACAAGATCAAAGCCGCCGCCCCCATAGACCTGGGCGAGCAGATCGGCTTTGCCCCGGGCGCTCAGCGCCCGGCCCGCGCGGGCCCCAAACAGCACCGCTTCGGGGCAAATCACATCGCGCAAATGGGCCAAGCTTTGCTCGGGCAGTGCCGAGATCAACACCACGGGGGCGCCAAAGCGCCGCCAATTATCCATAAGATCGAGCGCCGCGCAGCGCAGCCAAAGCCGCGGCAGCACCGCCCCGGGCCGATCCAGCAGCCGGGCCAAAGCCAAATCGCGCCGCCCCGCGGCTTGCCACAGCGCCGCAAGCGTGGCGCCAGGATGGCGGGCCGCGCTATGGCGCAAACCAGCCGCGATGGGGTTTTCCGCACAAAGCCCGCGATCCACATCCACCACCAAAGGCAAAGCCGCGCTATGGGTTTCCAAAGCACAAGACGACACTGACACGGACACGCGCGACACCTCTCACAACCACCGCTTGCAGCATGGCGCAGCAAGGGTCAAAACCAGGTTAAATCGCCTCGTGCTTGCCCGGCCCAAGGTCTAAGCTGCGCCAATGCACAGCCTCTCTCCCGCCCTCGCTGACTGGTTTGCCCGCAAAGGCTGGGCCTTGCATCCCCATCAAGCCGAGATGCTGGCCCGCGCCCAGGCCCCGGCGCAATTGCTGATCGCGCCAACGGGGGGCGGCAAAACCCTGGCCGGGTTCCTGCCCAGCCTATGTGATCTAGAGCGCCGCCCGCGCCCTGGGCTGCACACGCTTTATGTCTCGCCGCTCAAAGCCCTGGCCGCGGATATCAAACGCAACCTGACCACCCCGGTGGAAGAGGCCGGGCTTGATATTCGGATCGAGGATCGCACGGGCGATACCTCTTACACGCAAAAGCGTCGCCAGCGGGCCGATCCGCCGCATATCCTGCTGACCACGCCCGAAAGCCTGGCTTTGCTGCTGTCTTATGAAGACGCGCCAAAGATCTTTGCCGGGTTGCAGCGGGTGGTGGTGGATGAAATCCATGCCCTTTCAGAAAGCAAACGCGGCGATCAGTTGATGCTGGCCCTGGCGCGGCTGTCCCAGCTATGCCCAGGGCTGCGCCGGGTTGGGCTTTCGGCCACGGTGGAAGATCCCGAGGCCATGGCCCGGTTTCTGGCCCGCCATCCTGATCCTTGCGCCATCACTTTGGCCGATCCTGGCCCGGCCCCGGATATCGCCATGCTGCCATGCGCCGCCCCTGCGCCCTGGTCGGGCGGCGGCGGGCGCTATGCCATTCCCGAAGTGATCGCCCAGATCAAAGCCCATAAAACCACGCTGATCTTTCACAACACCCGCGCCCAGGCCGAGATTTTCTTTCACGCCCTTTGGCTGGAAAACTCCGAAAGCCTGCCGATTGCCATCCATCATGGATCATTGGCGCGCGAGCAGCGGGTGAAGGTGGAACAGGCCATGGTCGCAGGGGCATTGCGCGCCATTGTCTGTACCGGCTCGCTGGATCTGGGGATTGATTGGGGGGATGTGGATCTGGTGATCCAGATCGGCGCGCCGAAAAATGTCAAACGTTTGGTGCAGCGGATCGGCCGGGCCAATCATCGCTATAACGCCCCCTCCAAAGCGCTGCTGGTGCCCGCCAATCAATTCGAGATCATCGAATGCCATGCGGCGCTAGAAGCGGTGCGCGCCCAAGATCTTGACGGCGATGCCCGCGGTGCCGGGCCGCTGGATGTGCTGTGCCAACATATCCTGATCACCGCCTGTGCTGGCCCGTTTGAGGCAGATGCGCTCTTTGCCGAGATCACCAGCGCTGGCGGCTATGAAACCCTTTCCCGCGCGGATTTTGACGCTTGTTTAGAGTTCTGCGCCAGCGGCGGCTATGCCCTGCGCGCTTATGATCGCTGGCAACGTTTGCGCCAGGACGCAAGCGGGCGCTGGCAGTTGCGCGATCCCCGCGCCGCCCGCCAGATCCGTATGAATCTGGGCACGATCCAAGATAGCGACACTCTGAAAGTGCGGCTCAAGCACAGCCGGGGCGGCAAGCCGTTGGGCGAGGTGGAAGAAGCCTTTGCCGCCACCCTGACCCCGGGCGATACGTTCCTGATGGGCGGCCAAGTGGTGCGCTATGAAGGGCTGCGGGAAATGACCGTAGAAGTGTCGCGTCAAACCGGCAAACGGCCACGCATCGCCACTTTTATGGGGACGAAATTTGCCACCTCCACCCAGCTATCCGCGCGGATCTTGCGCCTGTTTCACGCAACGGATTGGCCCGATCTGCCAGGGCCAACCGCCGATTGGCTAAAGCTTCAGCTCGCGCGCTCGCATCTGCCCCAAGCCGATCGGCTGCTTTTTGAAAGCTTTGCCCATAACGGGCGGGCCTATAGCTGCCTTTATGCCTTTGCCGGGCGCAATGCGATGCAAACTCTGGGCCTGCTGCTGACCCAAAGGATGGAGGATCTGGGCCTGGGCCCGCTGGGCTTTGTGGCCACAGATTACGCGGTGCTGATCTGGTCGGTGGATCCGGTAGAAGATCCTGCCCCGCTGCTCGAACCCGGGCATCTGCGCGCCGGGTTTGAAACCTGGCTGGCGGGCAATGCGGTGATGAAACGCACATTTAAAGCCAGTGCCACCATCGCCGGGCTGATCGAACGGCAATCGCCGGGCAAACGCAAAAGCGGTCGCCAGACCAGTTTCAGCGCGGATATTCTTTATGATACATTGCGCAAATATGATCCCGATCACCTGCTGCTTGGCATCACCCGGCAAGAGGCCCTGCGCGGCTTGGTGGATTTTGGCCGGATCGAGGAAATGCTGGCGCGCACCCGCGGCGCGGTGGATCATGTGGTCTTGCCTCAGATCAGCCCCTTTGCCGCGCCGCTATTGCTGGAAGTCGGCCGGGTGCCGGTGGTGGGTGAAGGGCAAGAAAGGCTGCTTGCAGCCGAGGCCGAGCAATTGCTTTCCCGCCTGATCACCCAGAACAATCCCAAATAAAACCAGAACAATCCCAAATAAAATCAGAAAATTGTGATTGGGATATCCCCACAGCATGCCCAAGATCTATTATCATCTTATGGCCAGATTATTGGCGCGAAGCCCGAGAGGTATCCTGATGCAACGCCGTGATTTCCTAAAACTCGCCCCCGCCGCCGGGGCGGCCGCCACCGCCCTGCCCCTGGCCCAAGCCGCGCGCGCTGATGGCCATGCCCATGCCGCAGCCCTTGCCGCCGCGCAGCGCTTTGCCGTGGGCGATATCACCCTCACCGCCATTTCCGATGGCGGGTTCGGCATCACCGCCGATGCCCTAAACGGGATCACCACGGATGAAGCTGCCGCGATCATGGAATCGCAATTCATCGACCCGGCCACATTCCGCGCCGGCGTGAACGCGTTTTTGATCGAAACGGGGGATCGCAAAATCTTGGTGGATTGCGGCACTGGCGGGCTGTTTGGCCCGGATGTGAACAGTTTCGCCGCCAATCTGGCCGCCACGGGCATTGGCCCTGATCAAATCGACGCGGTGCTGGTCACCCATCTGCATCCTGATCATATCGGCGGGATGCTGGATGATAACGGCGCGGTTTTCCCCAATGCGGAATTGGTGGTGCATGAAACCGATCGCAGCTTTTGGGGCGATGAGAGCAATTTCACCGCGGCCCCAGAGCAATTGCAGTTCTTTGCCGCCCGCGCCCGCGCCACGCTGGAAGCCTATGGCGACCGGATTGTGACCTTTAGCGGCGAGGATGACGTGGCCCCCGGGGTCAGCGCCATGCCTCTGCCCGGCCACACCCCCGGCCATAGCGGCTATATGCTGAGCTCTGGCGATGACAGCTTGCTGATCTGGGCCGATATTGTGCATGTGGCCCCAGTGCAGCTGGCCCGGCCCGAAGTCACGATCTCTTTCGATATCGATCCGGATCAAGCCGCCAAAAGCCGCGCCGCGATCCTTGATCGGGTGGCCGCAGATCGCACGCTTGTGGCGGGCAGCCATATCATCTTCCCGGGGCTGGCCCATATCGCCAAAGCCGAGACCGGCTATCGCGCTGTGCCCGCACGCTTTGATTACGCGGCAACTCTGTAAGCTGCGGAAACCCAAGGGTCTGCACGTGCCGCAGGCCCTTGGCGCTTGCTCTTACGCGCCGCGCCAGGCATGAACGAAGCATGAACGCGTATCGCTTTGGCTTTGGCTCCACGGCTTTTGAGGCCCGCGGCTCTGGCGCTTTATATTGGCCGCAGGAACGGGCGCTGATCCTATCGGATCTGCATCTGGGCAAGGCCGAGCGCCGAGCCCGGCGCTATGGGCAAGTGCTGCCCCCTTATGGGGATCACGATGTGCTGGCCCGTTTGGAGCAAGAGCTGCAAGACACCGATGCAAAAACCGTGATTTCCCTGGGCGATGGGTTTGACGATGATGAAGCCGCCAAAAACCTAAGCCCAGAGATCGGCAAAGATCTAAGCCGCCTCATGGGCGCGCGCGATTGGATTTGGATCACCGGCAATCATGATCCCTCTGCCCCGCCCTTTGGCGGCCGCTGCCTGTCAGAGCTGGCGCTGTCGGGGATCACCCTGCGCCATATGGCCAAACCAGGGGCGGTGGGCGAGATCTCGGGCCATTACCACCCCAAGGCGCGTCTTGCCCTGGGCGGCGCGCATATCTCGCGCCCTTGTTTTTTGATTGATCGCCAGAGGGTGATCCTGCCCGCTTTTGGCACCTATACAGGCGGGCTGGATTGCCGCCAGACCCCGCTGGCCGATCTGATGGAGCCAGCGGCCTTGGCCGTGCTGACCGGCCAGAGCCCGCGCGCTTTGCCCATGCCCCGCGCCAAACGGCTCCGCCAGGCTTAGATCGACAGCTCTGCCGGGGCCTCGCGGCCATTTTGGCGGCAAAACGCTGTGACCGTATTGGCCAACAAACACGCGATGGTCATCGGCCCCACCCCGCCGGGCACCGGGGTCATCGCCCCTGCAACCTCCCAAGCTTCAGGGGCCACATCGCCCACCAAGCGGGTTTTGCCATCCTCAGCGGGGATGCGGTTGATGCCCACATCGATCACTGTGCAGCCTGGTTTGAGCCACTCGGCCTTGACCATTTCCGGGCGTCCCACAGCGGCCACCACAATATCGGCACGGCCGATTACCTCGGGCAGATTTGCCGTGCGGGAATGGGCCGTGGTCACTGTGCAAGATTGGTTCAGCAAAAGCTGCGAGACCGGCTTGCCCACAATGCTTGAGCGCCCCAGCACCACCGCCTCTTTGCCGGTCAGATCGCCCAGATGATCCTTGAGCAGCATCAAACAGCCCAAGGGCGTGCAAGGCACCAGCGCGGGCAGGCCCGCCACCACACGGCCCACATTCTCGATATGGAACCCATCCACATCTTTGGCCACATCAATGGTTTCAATCACCTGCTGCTGATCGAGCCCATTGGGCAAGGGGAACTGCACCAAGATCCCATGCACTTTGGGATCACCATTCAGTTGCCGCACCAGATCCAGCAGATCCTCCTGGCGCACATCTGCGGGCAAGCGATGGGCAAAGCTCTCCATCCCTGCCTCGACGGTCTGGCGTTCTTTGGAGCGCACATAAACCTGACTGGCAGGATCTTCGCCCACCAAAACCACGGCCAGCCCAGGGGTTTGCCCGGTCTCTTCTTTCAGCCGGGCCACATGGGTGGCCAGCTCAGCCCGCAGCCGCGCGGCATAGGCTTTTCCATCGATCACAGTGGCGGTCATTGGGAACCCTCGCTGTTAGGGGCAATGCTGTCAGAGCGCGGTGCCAAGACCCGCTCTTCTCGGGCTATGGCCCATTCAATCATCTCGCGCCAAAGCGCTTCCGACAGCTTTGGATCCAGACCCGACGCCTGGGCCGCCGCGCGCACATTTTCAAGCACCTGATCCACCCGGGCGGGAATGCGCGCTGGCAAATCCTCGCCTTGTTTCAAAACCGCAGCCCGATCAATGCAATCTTGGCGGCGGCGCAGCAGGGCAATCAACGCCCCGTCGAGCTGGTCGATCACCTGGCGCAGCTCTGCCATGGAGCCGCAGCTTTGCGGATCAAGCTCGGGCAAAAGGTCTATCTCAGATCTGTCAGTCATCGCGCTCTGGCTACGGGATCGCCTCTAGGGAGAACATGCGGCAGGTTGCCGGGGAAAAGCAAAAGCCCCGCACGGAGGCGGGGCTTTGCAAGCGTGGTGTGATCGCCCTTAGGTCGGCTCTGGGGCCATGCCGCCATCATCGGGTTTCGAGCGCGGCTTGGTCTTGGGAATGGCGGTGATCGAGGGCACATTGCCCGATGGGGTGTCATCCTCATCATCGCCGCGATCCAAAGGCTCGCCTTTCATGGCTTTGAGGATCTCAGGCCCGGTCAGGGTCTCATATTCCAGCAAAGCTTCGGCCAGGCGGTGATGCTCATCGGCGTTCTCGGTCAGGATGCGCTTGGCCTCTTCATAGCCTTCATCCACGATCTTGCGCACTTCGGCATCGATCTTTTCCTGGGTCTCGGGCGAGGCGTTGCTCGCGCTTTGATAATTGCCCAAGTAAGATTGCTGCTCATTGGCGTAATCGATATGGCCAAGCTCGTCCGAGAAACCGAATTGCGTGACCATCGCCCGAGCGATCTTCGTGACCTGCTGAATATCCGAGGCCGCACCGGAAGTGACGTTTTCCTTACCGAAAATCAGCTCTTCAGCGACTTTGCCGCCCATGGCCATGGCAATTTTGGATTTGTATTTGGTGTAGGTCACGCTGAGCTGATCCCGCTCTGGCAGAGACATCACCAAACCCAAAGCCCGGCCACGGGGGATGATCGTCGCCTTATGGATGGGATCATGCTGGGGCACGTGGAAGCCCACCACCGCATGGCCTGCCTCGTGATAGGCGGTCAGCTTTTTCTCATCCTCGGTCATCACCATAGAGCGCCGCTCGGCCCCCATCATGACCTTATCCTTGGCGTTCTCGAAATCCTCCATGGTCACGAAACGCCGGCCCACACGGGCGGCCATAAGCGCGGATTCATTCACCAGATTGGCCAGATCCGCGCCGGAAAAGCCGGGGGTGCCGCGGGCGATGATGCGCAGATCCACATCCGGGCCCAAAGGCACTTTGCGCGCATGCACGCCCAAGATTTTCTCGCGGCCTTTGATATCGGGGTTTGGCACTTGCACCTGACGGTCGAACCGGCCCGGGCGCAGCAATGCAGGGTCCAACACATCGGGGCGGTTGGTGGCAGCTACGATGATGATGCCTTCATTGGCTTCAAACCCGTCCATCTCCACCAGAAGCTGGTTCAAGGTCTGTTCACGTTCGTCATTGCCGCCGCCATAGCCCACGCCGCGCGAGCGGCCCACCGCGTCGATCTCGTCGATAAAGACGATACAAGGGGCGTTTTTCTTGGCCTGCTCGAACATATCGCGCACCCGGCTGGCGCCGACACCCACGAACATTTCCACGAAATCCGAGCCAGAAATGGTGAAGAAGGGCACGCCCGCCTCGCCCGCAATAGCCCGGGCCAACAGGGTTTTACCGGTGCCCGGAGGGCCCACCAGCAGCGCGCCTTTAGGGATTTTCCCACCCAGGCGGCTGAATTTTTGCGGGTTGCGCAGAAACTCGACGATCTCTTCAAGCTCGTCTTTGGCCTCGTCGATGCCCGCCACATCATCAAAAGTGACGCGGCCATGTTTTTCGGTCAGCAATTTCGCGCGGGATTTGCCAAAGCCCATAGCCCCGCCACGGCCACCGCCTTGCATCCGGTTCATGAAATAGATCCAGACGCCGATCAGCAGCAGGAATGGCAGGAAGGTCATCAAAAGCGTGGTAAAGCCCGATTGTTCCTGAGGCCGCGCATTCACCACCACGTCATTATTGATCAGACGTTCAGTGACCTCGGCCCCTTGGGGCACGATGGTGACGTAATCATTGCCGTCACTGCCACGGAAGGTGACTTTCTCGCCATCGACGGTTGCGGTGCTCACCTCGCCGCTTTCCACCGCTTGGACAAATTCCGAATAGCTGATGGAGCGCGACGACATGGTCGACTGCCCCCCGCTGAACAGATTGAACAAGGCTAGGATGAGCAGAAACAAAACCACCCAGAATGCGATATTTCTCGCGTTGCCCAAAGGAAACTCCTAAGCATTTCGATGCGGCGCAAAGGCGGCCGCTGTTAAGATAAAGATAGCGAACCCCAGGCGCAGTTCAATCCGATTGCAACAGAAGGGTGAAATCCTTCTTATTCCAAGCCAATTCTGCGCGATATTCGCTGGTTTCATCCAAAAGCAATGGGCAAATCAGGGTTTCCCCCCGCCAAAGCGCCGGACTCACCAATAGAGATTCGCGGACCAAACCAGTTTCGCGCCAGTCAGGACAGCCCGCTAATCCGCCCGCGCCCAGGGCCGCGATGCGCAGATCTGGCGCGACCGGCCCCATAATATGCCAGCGCCCATCCCATAGGCCGGGCGGCGCAATGGGCGGGCCCAAAGCCGCGGCCTCGCGGCTGATGCGCACGCCATCCTTGTCCGGGCTGCACAGGCATCCATGCAAGGTCGCCCGCCGCCCCGCCGCAAGATCGGCCAAAGCCCGGCGCAGCGTGTCAAAGCGCGGGCGATAATGCTGGCCCGAAACCAGGCAGAGCGCGCCGGAAAACAGCCGCCAGCACGTATCTTCTGGCAATGCAAAAAGCCCCGCGCGCGCCAGCAACACATCCCCTGCCTCAATATGGGCCAAATCTTGAGCCGCTTGCACCGCAGCCCCTGCCAGCACCTGGCGCGCCGCTCGCATCCGCCTTGCGGTTTCAGCAAGGCCAGGAGCCTCGATCCCCAGATCCGCACCGTTTTGCAGCAGGCTGCGCGCCCGGACCCGGCCAAAGCGCGGATCTTCATTGCTGGGATCCTCGCACCAGGCCACAGCGCGGCGGCGCAACTCATCGCGCAGATCTGCGCGGCGCGCCTCAAGCAAAGGGCGCAGCCAAATCACCCCGTCTTGCGCCCGCGCTGGCGCCATGGCCGAGAGCCCATCCACCCCAGAGCCCCGCGCCAAGCGCAGCAGCAAGGTTTCCGCTTGATCCTCCAGCGTATGACCCAAGCAAATATGGCTTAGCCCGCGCCCGCGCGCCCAGCCCCCCAGCAATTGCAGCCGTGCCGCGCGGGCCGCTGCTTGCAAATTGCCCTGGCCGGACCAACCGGACCAGCGCAGCACCTCATGGGGCAGGTCCAATTGCGCCGCCAGGCGGGCAACATGGGCGATCTCATCGGCAGCCTCTGGGCGCAATCCGTGATCCACAGAGGCGATTTGCAGCTTTGCCCCATGGGTCTTGGCCCAATCGGCCAGCAGCAGCATCAAGGCCAGACTATCCCCGCCCCCAGATACCGCCACGCCAATCCCCAATCCTTGGGGCTTTGGAAGCGCGCGCGCCAAGGCCGCAGCAAGACATTCCTGCGGGCTCACTCGAAACAGTTCATAGCCGCGCGCCGCTGACCGGCACGCTCTGCCGCTGCGGTGCCAGGAAAACTGGCGATGGCCTGGCCCAAGGTCAAACAGGCCTCGGTTGTCTGGTTCAGATCTCCCAGCACTTCGCCCAGGCTCACCAACCCATCTGCGGACAGCGCCGGATCGGTTTTCTCGGCCAATGTATAGGCTTCGAGATAGGCCCGGCCTGCATCGGGCAAACGGTTCAAGTCGCGCAAAGCCGCACCGCGTAGCATATGTACCTCGGCGGAAAGCGGGCTGCCAGGATAGGTCGCCAAGAACCGATCCAGCGCGCTGAGCGCGCCAGCGTGATCCCCTTGATCCAGCAGGGACATGCCCGCCTCGAAATCATTGGTTTCAGCCATGGCAAATTGCACGGGCGCTTCTGCTTCGCTGCCAGGGCGGGGTTTTGGCAGGCTGCCGCCAGGTTCGGGCAAGGCGCCGCCCCCCAAAACCGGCGTTTCTGAGATCTGTCCCAAATCGCCGCCCTCTAGCTCGACCAAACGAAATTCCAGATCCCCCAGCCGATTGGTGCCATCGCGCACGATCTGATCAATGCGATAGGCGAGCTCTTCGGTTTGTGCGGTCAAGCCACGCACTTGCGCCTCCAGCCCGTCAAGGCGTTCTAGCGGCCCGGTGGCATCGGCCACGGCCACCTCGCCCCCGGCGCTGCCCGCCGAGAGCTCACCGCGCAATTGCTGTAGCTCCACCCGCAACGCGGTGAGCTCTCGGCGCATATCCGCTAAGGTTGCGGCCCGATCCTGCGCCAGGACAGGCAAGCCGATCAGCGCAACGCATAAGGTTAGGAAAACCCGCCTCATACCCCTGCCCCCCCGGTTGCCACCACAGTTACCGCCCGGCGATTGCGCGCATAGCAGCTTTCATCAGAGCAAATCGCCAAAGGGCGTTCCTTGCCAAAGGTCACCGTTTCGACCCGCCCATCGGCGACACCGCGCGCCACGAGAAATTCTTGGACCGCCGCGGCCCGGCGCGCGCCCAAAGCCAGATTATATTCCCGCGTGCCTTGCTCATCCGCATGGCCTTCGATCAAGGCGCGATAGCTGGGATTGTCGATCAACCAACGTGCCTGCGCCTCTAGCGTGCCGCGGGCGGCCGGGCTCAATGTGGCTTCATTGACCGGAAACAGCACCCGATCCCCCACCGAAGACTGAAAATAAGCCGCGCTGGTGGGATCCGCACTAGGCTGGGCAGGCGCGGTGGCCTGGCCGCCAGGCTGGGTGCATGCGGCCAGGCCAAGACAGGCAAGTACAAGAATAAAACGAGTCATAGTCAAATCCTAATCACGGCCTTGAAAGGCCCGCTTTGTTTCGCATGAATTGCCCCAGGTTCCCATGGTCCATTGCCGCTTACTCCAATAATGGCGACCAAGCGGGGTCTGAGGCAGCCCCAAAGACCGGCACAGGGCGTAAATTGCGCCCGGTGATATCCACGGTGAACAGCTGCGCCCCGCCAGCCGGGCCGGGGGTTTCACGGGTGAACATCAAAACCCGCCCATTGGGAGCCCAGCTTGGCCCTTCATCCAGAAAAGAGGCGGTCAGCAAGCGCTCTTCACTGCCATCAGGGCGCATCACCCCAATATGAAATCGCCCGCGATGCTGTTTGGTGAAGGCGATCAAATCGCCCTTGGGCGACCAGACCGGGCTGCCATATTGCCCGGGGCCAAAGCTGATGCGCTGAATATCGCTGCCATCGGCCTGCATCACATAAAGCTGCTGACTGCCCGAGCGATCGCTTTCAAACACGATCCGCGACCCATCAGGGGCAAAGCTTGGGGCCGTCTCAATGGAGGGCGCTTGGGTCAGCCGCGTGCGTTTGCCGCTGGTCAAATCAAGCTGGTAAAGATCAGTATTGCCTCGGCTGGCATAGGAATAAAGCACGCCTTTGCCATCGGGGGTGAACCGCGGCGAAAAACTCATGGCCCCTGAGGGATCTTCGATCAGACGGGTTTGCAGCGTGTCGGTTTCCATCAAAGTCACCCGCGGCCGCCCGGTGGCATAGGAGGTATAAACCACCCGCGCACCATCCGCCGAGATGCGCGGGGCCAGCACCAAATCCCCCGGCTGGGTCAAATAGCTTAAATTGGCCCCGTCATAATCCATGATCGCCAAACGCTTGTCTCGGGCGTCTTTCGGCCCGCTTTCAGCGACAAACACCACGCGGCTGTCGAAATACCCCCCCTCGCCAGTGATCCGAGAATAGACCGCATCGGCCAGTTTATGGGCCAGACGCCGCCAAGAGTTTTCGCTGGCGGTGAATTGCAGCCCTTCCCCAAGCGGGGCTTCGGCAAAGATATCAAACAGGCGAAACTGCACGCTGAGTTGATCGCCCTTTGCCAGCACTTTGCCCGTGAGCAGCGCCTGGGCATTGATGGCTTGCCAATCGCGATACTCCACCGGAGAGTCGAGACTGGTGATGGGCGAGATAAAAGCCGTGGCCGGGATCGGGCGAAACAGGCCGCTGCCCGCCAAATCCGCGCGCACCACCCCGGCGATTTTCGCCGCAAACTCGGCCAATTGCGGATCCTCGGTCAGGAAATCAGGCACCGCGATGGGCACCGGCTCGGTCACACCTTCGGTGATTTCGATGCGCAGCGGCCCCCTTCCCTGTCCTTGCCCGGGCTCTTGCGCCAAGGCAGGCAAAGCCAAACCAAGTGTTGCCAGTGCTGTTATCAAAGCCCGCCACATGATCAGCGTCCTCGCATCTTGTCGGGATTAAAGACCATCTCGATCTCCTGCCATTGGGCATATTTTTCGCGCGGCAAAGGATAGCCCTCGCCCGCGCAGCGCAAAATCGCCCGCCGTGCCACATCAAAGGCCTGGCGCGCCGCCTGGGCGCTGCCGCCCTCATAGCTGGCCAAACGCAGGCTAGAGCTCACCGGGCGGCCATCGGGCTGCATATCCATGGCCACGGTCACCGTGACCTGGGCCGCCTCGATCGAGAGCGCGCCGAAATTCCAACAGCGCCCCACCGCCAAGCGCAGCCCATCGCGTTCTTGGGCCGTCAGCGGCGCTTGCGGCACAGGCGCGGGCACCACCGTTTCGGGCAGAGCAGGCGCATCGCTTGGAGGCTCTAAGGCATCGTTCGGCGCGGCGGAGATCGCCTCCGGCTGGGGTCGCGGGGCCGGTTGCGGCGAGCTTTGCGGCGCCAGCGGCGGCGCATCGGGAATGATCTGCTCCACCGAGGCGGGCGGCGCCTCTGCGGGCCGGGGCGGCACCGGCGGGATATCCGGGCGCAAACTGGGCTCGGGGCGCAGGGCTGCTTGCGGCAGCTCTGCCGGCAGCGCCCGATCTGGTGGCGGCGGCACCGGCAGCGGCGTCACACGCTCTGCTGAGCCAGGCGGCGCAGCCGGTTGCGGTATATCCTGGGGCGCAGGCGCATCGGGTGCTGCTATCGCTGACGGCGCGGCCAATTCCGGCGCATCCGACGTGATCAACCGCACAGGCACCGCTTCGGGCAGGATGAAACGATCATCCGGGCGGGGGGCGATATCCAATAAGATCCAGAGCAGCACCGCCCCATGCCCCAGCGCAGAAATGGCCAGACCTGCATTCACTGGCCCGCCTCCTCGCCCTCCACCGGCACAGGCAGCGGGCTGTTTTCCGTCACAAGCCCAATGGCGCTGAACCCCGCCGCCGAGAGATCGCCCATCACCCCCATTACCTGGGCATAGCTCAAAGCCCCATCGGCCCGCAGATAGATCTGGCGATCGCGCCGCTCGCCTGCAATGGCGCTGAGCCGGGTCAGCAACTGCTCTGCTGCGATCTCGGCCTCTTGGAGATAGATCCGCCCATCTTCGGCCAGGCTAATCGTCAAAGGCGGCTCTTCCTCCGCAGGCAAAGCCGAGGCCGCGCTCTCGGGCAAATCCACCGGCACGCCGCTGGTCAAAAGCGGGGCCGCCACCATGAAAATGATCAGCAGCACCAGCATCACATCCACAAAAGGCGTGACATTGATCTCGGCCATGGGGGCCAGCCCATGCCCCCTTTGGCGGCGGCGGCCTGTTGATCTGCGCCCCTGGGGCACGCCCATCCCCATCTCAGACCCCAAGATCGCGCGAGAGCAGCGTGGCGAATTCATCGGCAAAACGTTCATATTTGCCGGCCAAACGCGCAGAATCCGCCGCAAGCTTGTTGTAGAAAATCACCGCTGGGATCGCCGCCACCAGCCCAAGAGCCGTGGCCAAAAGCGCCTCGGCGATGCCCGGGGCCACCACTGCCAAATTGGTGCTTTGCTGCATGGCGATTTGCTCGAACGCGTGTTTGATCCCCCAAACCGTGCCAAAAAGCCCAATAAAGGGCGCGGTCGCCCCAATTGTGGCCAAGAAGGACAGACCTTGGTTAAGCCCATCGGCCTCGCGAGCGATGGCCACATCCATGGAGCGATCAATCCGGTTCATAGCCCCTGGGATCACCCCCCCTTGGGGGTCTTGGGATTTTTGCCACTCGCCCATTCCGGCCACGAAAATCCGCTCGCCCGCATTGGCAGGGCGGTCCCCAATGCGATCAAATAGCCGGTCCAAAGGCGTGCCGGACCAAAAGCTTTTATCAAACCGGGCAAAACGGCGGCGCGCCCCGGCAAAGCCTAAGTGTTTTTGCACAATGATCCCCCAGGACCACACCGAGGCCAGGCATAGCACAACCATCACAATCTGAACGATCAAAGTGGCGCGCTCGAACAGCGCCAAGAGAGAAAAATCCAAAGGGTCCATATGCTCTGCCTGTCTTTGTCACGGTCCTGCCCGCAGCGGCGGCGGCTTCGCGCCGCTTCTTCGCCAAGCCTAGCGCAATATGCGCTTCAGCACCATGACAGCTGGGGGCACAAAGCCGTTAGATCAAGGCCGCGATATCTGCACGAAACTGCGCAGGCAGGCGCGCGGGCCGGCCATCTTCTTGCAGCGCGGCAATGGTCACCAAGGCGGCAAAGCACAGATCGGTGCCCCGCAACACCTCTTGGCGCATCACCAGCCGCGCCCCGCCGAGTTTCACAGGCGCGGTGGTCACCACCAATTCATCGTCAAACCGCGCCGGCATGAGATAATCCGCCTCGACCCGGCGCACGGCAAACACCACCCCAGTTTGGGCTTTCAACTGCACCTGATCGAGCCCAAGGCTGCGGACAAATTCGCTGCGCGCGCGCTCGATATAACGCAAGTAATTGGCGTAATAGACGATGCCCGCCAGATCCGTGTCTTCATAATAGACCCGCAAGCCAAAGCGATGGGGCGCAGGGTGGCTCATTGCAGCGCCCCCATGCGCGCGTAAAGCCGGAGCCCATGGGAGGTATCATTTGCCACCGCTGGCATCACCGGATCATAGGCGGCGCGGATCAGCGCGCCGATCTCGGGGCGCAAGATCACCGCGCCGGTTTCCGGCATTTGCGCCAGGGGCGAGACCTGGCGAAACGCCGTATCGGACCAGAGCAAAATCGATTGCACCACTTGCGAGAGCGCCAAGGTCTCCGCAGGCACCGCCGCCAGATGTTTGTCCATGCGCAAGAACACAAAACAGGCACGGATCGCGCCCGCCTCATCAAAACGGAAAATCCGGTATTGATTGGCACCGGCCGCTTCGAGCTTGTCGCATAGCGGCGCGAGATCGGGGATCATCCGATCCAGATTGGGCACTTGGGGCAATTCGCTCCAATCGCGGAAGAAAAACACCATGAAATTGCTGCCCAATTCCGGGTCCGTCTCGGCCATTTCCAGCCCGGCCATATGCGAGACCGCCTCGATCGCGCCTTTGATCACCATCAGCGTTTCATCGGTGACACCAAAGACGATAGGGGCCAAGGGGCGCCCCCAACGGGCAAAAGCATAATCGCCAGAACCGCGGGTAAAGAGCGCGGCCACGGCCTCGGGGCTCAGAATATGGGACGGGGTGTTTTCACTCATGGGCGCCTTATGGGCAAAGCCACGCTTACGGACAAGGCGCGATCAGCCCTCGGGCGCATCTGGCCCGGTTTCAAACAGATCCTCTTGGCCCGCGGTTTGCCCCGGATCGCGTGGCGGCACCCGGCCCAAATGCTCCCAGGCCCGTTTGGCCAGCATCCGCCCCCGAGGCGTGCGCTGGATCAGCCCTTGTTGCAGCAAATAGGGCTCGATCACATCTTCCAAACCATCGCGGCTTTCCGACAGCGCCGCAGCGATGGTTTCGATCCCCACCGGACCGCCGCCATAGGCCTCAGCGATGAGCGTCAAATAGCGCCGATCGGCCCCATCCAGCCCCAGCCGATCCACCCCCAGCCGGGTCAAAGCATTATCGGCCAAGGCGCGGGTCAAACGCCCATCGCCTTCCACCAAGGCAAAATCTACCACCCGGCGCAGCAATCGCCCGGCGATCCGCGGCGTGCCCCGCGCGCGGGCGGCAATCTCGCGGGTGCCTGCGGCCTCCGCCGGAATGCCCATCAGCCGCGCCCCCCGGGCCACGATCTGCTCTAGCTCATCCACCGTGTAAAATTGCAGCCGTACTGGAATGCCAAAACGGTCGCGCAATGGCGTGGTCAACAGCCCCAGCCGCGTGGTCGCCCCCACCAAGGTAAAGGGCTGCAAATCAATGCGCACCGTGCGCGCCGCAGGCCCCTCGCCGATCACCAGATCCAGCGCGAAATCCTCTAGCGCCGGGTAAAGCACCTCTTCCACTGCCGGGGTCAGGCGGTGAATCTCGTCGATGAACAGCACATCGCGCTCATCCAGATTGGTTAAGATCGCCGCAAGATCGCCCGGCTTGGCCAGAACCGGGCCCGAAGTCATGCGGTAATTCACCCCCAATTCCCGAGCAATGATCTGCGCCAACGTGGTTTTGCCCAATCCGGGGGGGCCATGAAACAAGGTGTGATCCATGGCCTCGCCCCTCTGGCGCGCCGATTGAATGAACACCGATAGATTGGCCCGCGCCTCGCGCTGCCCGACAAATTCATCAAGACGCTCCGGGCGCAGCGCGCGATCTCGATCCTCTGGCTGGGCCTCTGGATCGCGAATGGGATCGGGAAAATCGCTCATGATGCAGCCCTCTGCCATCCCAAAACGGCGCCCAAACAAGGGCCTTGGCCCGACAGCGCAAAGCTTGCCATGCTGGGCACATCACTGGCCGAGTCGGGCGCGCGCCTCATGGCTCGGACTTCGGCGCAAGCAAACGCAGCGCCGCGCGGATCAAGGCCCCGGCATCGGCTTCAGGGCTGTCTTGCCCCGCTTGCGCCACAGCCGCTGCCGCTTCCGATGGGCCATAGCCCAGATTGGCCAGGGCCGAGAGCGCATCAGAAGCCGCCCCCTGGTCCCGCGCGGGTGCAGAACTGACCGGCGCTGCGGGCAGCTCTGGTGCAGGGCTTTCCACAATCGCACCCTCAGGCGCAGGGGCCGCGCCTTGCAGGGCCATGGCCGCCGGAGCTTTGTCTTTGAGCTCATTGATCACACGCTGGGCAATTTTCGGGCCAATGCCCGGCGCAGCCTTGATCGCCGCGGCATCCCCCAGGGCCAAGGCCCGCACCACCCCATCAGCCCCTAAAGTGCCCAAGATCGCTAAGGCCGCTTTGGCCCCGACCCCTTGCACGCTCAGAAGCAGCCGATAGCATTCTTTCTCGGCCAAAGTGGTAAAGCCCATCAGCTGCAACAGATCTTCTTTGACCAGCAAATCCGTGAACAGGGCTGCGGCCTCACCGATCCCAGGCAAGCCCGCCAAGGTCCGCTCAGAGCAATAGACCAAATAGCCCACCCCCTGCACATCGATCATCACATGATCAGAGGCCCGATAGATCAGCCGCCCGGCAATCCGCCCAATCATGGCCGCGCCGCCTTTGCCTGTGCCGCTTCAAGCGCGGCGGTATAACGCGCGCCCGTGCGGCGATGGAAATGATGGGCCAACGCCACCGCCAGCGCATCTGCTGCATCGGCGCTGTCTGGCTTCACCCCGGGAAATTGCAGCGCCAGCATATGCGCAATTTGCGATTTCTCCGCATGGCCAGCGCCCACCACGGCTTTTTTCACCGCATTGGGCGCATATTCTCCCACGGGCAAACCCGCCTGCGCCGGCACCAACAGCGCAATCGCCCGCGCCTGACCGAGTTTCAACGTCCCCGCCGCGTCGCGATTCACAAAGGTTTTCTCCACCGCCGCCTCATCTGGGGCCCAGCGGGCCACCACAGCGCTCAATTGCTCATGGAGCTCCAACAAACGTGTGGCCAATTCGCCACTGCCAGTGCGGCAGGTGCCATTGGCAATATGGCGCAAACCAGCGCCTCGCGCCTCGATCACGCCCCAGCCGAGATTTCGCAATCCGGGATCTAATCCCAATACACGCATGATCCTGCCCGATTTTTCTGTTTTGCCAAGACTAGCACGAAACGCGAACATCTGCCAAGCGCCCTAGCGCAGCACGGCTTTAGCCTGCCCCCGCGCAAGGCCCCGAAGGACATGCTTTAATCGCATAAGAGCTTTGCAAAAATCACGCTTGTTTGCACGTGAATTCATCGCCAAATGGCACCGGATGCGAGAGGGCAATAACCGCCCCGCACTCCCCCCTGAAAGGACATGAAAATGTATAGCCCTGCACACGCCGCTGCTGCGGCGACGCATCCGTTGTCTGCTGGTATTCTATGGAATGCCCTGCTGGAGTTGCGCCATAAGCGCCACCAAGCCCAAGAAGAGCGCGCCACCCGTGCCGCTCTTTCCAAGCTGAGCGATCGGGAATTGACCGATATCGGCTTGGCCCGCTGCGACATCGGCATGATCGCCGAACGCGCAGCCCAGCGATAACCGAGCCCTCTAACTGAGCGGGGTGTTAGCCCCGCTCGAAGGTCAAAATCGTCCAATCGCCCCGCACCAGCCGGGCGATTTCGCGGCAGCCCTGCGCTGCATAAGCTGCCGCCACATCTTCGGCCTGATCATTGAGCAAACCGGCCAAGATGATCCGCCCGTTCTGGGCCGTGATCCCCACCAAATCCGGGGCCAATTCGATCAGCGGGCCTTTGAGAATATTTGCAAAAACCAGCCCGTAAGGCGCGCCCTCGGCAATCGCAGGATCATCGGTGCCAGCGGCGGTGACGCATACCACCCGCCCGGCCAGATCATTGGCTTGCAAATTCGCCTCGGCCACTTCCACCGCCACCGGGTCAATATCCCCTGCCACCACCGGCATATCCGGCCACGCTTTGGCCGCCGCCATGGCCAGCACCGCGGTGCCGCAGCCAATATCGGCCACCGCAGCCGGGGCGAGCCCCGCGCTCAATTCCGCATCAAAAGCTTCTAGACACCCGGCGGTGGTACCATGATGGCCGGTGCCGAAAGCCATGGCCGCCTCAATCAGCAGCCCCACCCGATCTTCGGGCAGTTTCTCTGCATCATGGCTGCCATAAAGGAAAAACCGGCCCGCTTCGACCGGGGCCAGTTCCCGCTGCACATGGGCCACCCAATCGGTATCGGGCAGTTCGGAAATGGCAAAAACTTTCGCCCCATGGGCCGCCGCCAGCAAGGCCAAAGCCGTGTCATCTGGCGCGGCTTCGAAATAACCGCCCACTTCCCACAGGCCAGAGCCATCTTCGATCTCGAACACGCCAATCCCGTATGGGGCAGGATCAAGCAGATCCAGCGCCGCGCCAAGGGCTTCGGCAGGGGCTTTGCCAGGCAAAGTGGTCAGGGCGGTCCAAGTGGGCATGAGGGCTCTCCAACAGCGTTGCCCCCGCTTGCAACGCTATGCGAGCCGGGTCAAGCGGCCAGCCAAGGGCCAAGACCACCGATGCACTCGGCCTATGCCTCTCCTGCCGCCAGGCCGGTGCCGATGGGGCAACTCACCCCCGTGCCGCCGATCCCGCAATACCCGTCAGGGTTTTTCGCCAGATATTGCTGATGGTAATCCTCGGCAAAATAGAATTGCGGGGCCTCGACAATCTCGGTGGTCACCGCGCCATAGCCCGCTGCCGCAAGCTGCGCTTCATAGGCTTTGCGGCTGGTCTCAGCGGCTTGTTTTTGCGCCTGAGAATAGGTGTAGATCCCAGAGCGGTACTGCGTGCCCAGATCATTGCCCTGACGCATCCCTTGGGTCGGGTCATGGCCTTCCCAAAACACCCGCAAAAGATCTTCGTAATGCGCCTGGGCGGGATCATAGATCACCCGAACCACTTCATTATGGCCGGTCTGGCCGGTGCAAACCTCGCGATAGTTGGGGTTGGGCGTGAAACCGCCCGCATAGCCCACCATGCTGAGCCAC